>CAUZIZ010000041.1:0-36569 GCA_963579905.1 Acidobacteria bacterium UBA6911
CTCACCGGCTCCCGCGAAGATCCAGGAGACTGCTTTTATTGCCTCGCCAATCGCCGTGGAGTCTCCATTGCGAGCCATCGCGTGAACCGTCGCGGCGAAGTTCAAAACCTCGCGGCCATACTGCAGCTCGAAAGCTGCAGAGAACTTAATCTCGGGCAGCGGGCGTTTCGCTCTTACCGACTCGAAGTCATCTCTTTGCTGGGTTGAGTCATTCATCGTTTAAGTCTCCACACCTCAAAGCGGGCCACCGCCCCTAAGGGGAACGGGAAGTGGCCCCTTCGTCGTTTTTGTCGAAGAGGCCACCCCCCAAAAAAGACCGAAGGGGGCCACGAAGGGTGTCACCACTGAACCCCTTCTATTAAGTCTTTTAATTACTACTACTTAACATCTTCTTTTTCCCGAAGGGGACCACCCGGGATGGCACCCGGGAAAATAACCCTTTCGTGGCCATTCGCCGAAGGGGACCACCCCTGACCCCCTTCGTGACCATTTTCGGGCAGATTCCATAACCAGCCCTTCCCGTCAAACCCCAACTTCTTGCTCGTGACTTTTAGATTCTTCTTCGCCCGCTTCAGGGTCGTCAGGCTGATTTGATTTAATTTCGCGTCCTGGTAGATCTCCGCCGCTGACACCGGCCCGGACGCCAGAACCTGTTTCAACATCTCCTCGGCTTCTTCGACTGGCAGCTTGTCGTCTTCGCGCTCATCGGCCAGCAGCCGCTCCGCTGTTAGCGGACTCTCACCAGTCCAGTTGAACTGTCCCTCCTCGATCTCGAAGCCCAGCGAGGGCCCCAGGGGGGCCAAGTTGCTCTTGATGTGGACCATAGCCCGTAGAGTTGGAGTGCTTGGGTCGTAGCCGACTAGGACCACTGAGCGGGCTGCTGCTGTGAGGTCCACGCTGCCGATTCCCCGATGGATTGACTTGCTCCTGGTCCCCTTGGTGAGGTGCCTCACGCAAAGGATGGCACATTTGTGGGTGCTTGCCAGGTCGGCAAGCCGACTCATCACCGCGCGGGTTTGATTCGCTTGATTGATGTCCCGCTTTTCGCCGAAGTATGCAAAGAGCGGATCGATGGTCACGAGTGCAGGTTTCACTTCCTCGATGGCTTCTGCGAGCCGCGCGAAGCCTACGTTATCCAGAGTGAGGGCACCGTCGAGGGCCGAGATGTTCGCTGTGTTCGCCCCCAGAGCCGCTAGACGCGGCTTGATGGTGTCTGCTAGGCCGTCCTCAGCACTCAGGATGAGCACACGCCCCGCATCGAAGGTTGCCCCCCCCGGGAGGCCTCTCCCGAGGCTAACAGCACTCGAAAGCGAAAAGACCAACCAAGACTTGCCAACGCCCGGGTCACCTTCGATCAGGGTAACCTTTTGTAACGGTAGGTAGGGCGGCCATAAGAACGTGACCGGCTCGGCCTGGACATCGTCCAGCGACACAAGAGCTGGCCTAGGCGGGGCAGCCTCTGCTGCATTTGGTGTGTACCGGCAGACGGAGGCGGCAATGCCCCGCACCTCAGACTCAGGTAAGGGAGGGTCACAGCGTTTCTCGTTCATCACTAAGAGGGCCGCGGAGATCTCTTCTTGCTCCATGTCCCTACGCCGCATCGTCCCCGCATAGCTCAGAAGGGCTTGATTTCTCTTCCCCTTTGAAATCGTGGGTCCTTGGTGTCGCTTCGCCTCGTTGTTTCCGTTCTCGGATGTCTGCAACTTGTGAATCCAGGCCGGCAGCGGTAGAGTTTTTGTGTTCTTTAGCCAGTAGTACCGATTGCCGGAGGCGTGGCGGCTGGGAGGAAGAACGATATAGCCGCCCTCAGCCTTGAGGTCTACACCAGGGCGCAAACCGGGGCTGCTCTTGATACTGCGGGCATCCTCGAAGAAGAAGTGATAACCATCCCCTCCCGTCGCCTGCTGCCGTGTTTCTGGAAGCGGTTCGTGTTCCTCGGTTAGCTTGGCAATGGATTCCATGCCGCCGTTCCGGGGGTCGATATCCAGGACAACGAGGCCCTGTCCTGTCGGTGTTCCGATGTTTGCCTCTGGCCACCGCTGCCACCAGCGGGTGATCTGCTGGGCATCCGCGGTTGCGTCTTTGAAGCCGTGGCGAGTTCGCGGGTGCTTCCCTACGTTCCGACAATTCTTGATGCCGCAGGAGCAGACGCCTGATCCGTCGGGAGAGTGCAGGGGAAAGACTCGAAATCCCGTTTTCGCATAGGCCAGGGCCGCAGCCAGAATTCCGTTTGTCCCGGTTTTCGTCATTCCGTTCGCTCTACTAATCAGCGTCCTGGGGATCTTTGTGATGGGCCGAAACGCTCCTTCGCTGACTCTTTCTCTTAAGGTAGTTTTGATGGAAGGCGAGGGCGGCCTCTTCCCCTTCAGTTTTCTCGATTTCCTTACACTTCTTGTGATGCTCAAATCCTTCGAGGGCTATCTCCCGGCGTTCTGGCGGCAAATCTTTGAGATTCTCCGTCAGAGAGGGCTGACGTTTTTTTTGTCGTCGGTCGTCCAGCCATTTCTGCTCCTCCGGAGAATTTCCATATTGCTCGTGAGCCTCCAAAATTTTTTCTCTTTCACGCTCGAATTGCGCACGAAAATTATCGGTAAGAAAATCCTTTAGCTGCTCGCCCGTCAACGGCCCTGACGGCGTGAGACTAAATTCCGTCAGCACGCCTGGCGCGTCCCCCCATACCTCGTCCATGGCGGCCTTCTCGGCGAAATAACGGACAACAATATTTTGGATGACTACGGGCTCAGAAATACCCAGACGGTCGGAGAATTCCGAAATCTGCTGCCGCGTAGCCAGATCAAATCCGCTCCAGATTTCGATGGCCTGGCGAGTCGCTTCACTGAGACTTACACCTTGCTCCCGGGCTTTTTCAAAAAGCTTTATTTTTAGCGCCGGCTCAATCGCAAGCTGAAGCATTTTTGTCTTCACTTTAGGTTTTTTCATTCTTTAGGACCTCCTTGCGCCCGACTCGCTCCCTGTCTTCCATCCACGCATCCACCTCGTGCTCGACCCAACCGACAGTTTTGGGTGTTATTTTCCTTCGCGGCGGAAAGTCGCCGGCCGCTTCGAGTCTCCAAACTGAAACTCTGGACAAGCCCACCTTGTGTTCCACTTCCTTCGACCTCAGAAATCTCATTTTTTCGCGCTTTAAGGCATATTCCATTATGAATGCCATAATAGCACACTAAGTATGACTTAAAACTTCACTAAGCCCCCCACCGGCGGCTGGCTAGCTCGCCGGTGAAATAGTTAGCCAAAAGCTAACCAACTTCACGGCTTTCGGCTTCAGTTCGCCACGGCTGGGGATATCAAGGATTAGTTATGTGGGAGGGCGGAACGCGCGTTACCGAAACTTGACCACTTTGGCCGGCGACTTGGTAACTATCTGATCGAGCCTCGCACCCCAGCGCTCCAGCGCGCGCTGCATCTCGGGAATTTTAGGGAAGCGGTTGTAGACGGCTGTGACATTTTTATCGGGCCAGCTGTGGTTTAAAATTCTGGCGATGAGAGTGTCGTCAATCCCCAGCTCGGACAGGTTGGTGGCGCAGGTTCGGCGCAAATCATGGGGCGTAAAGTGAAAACCCACAGCGTCCTGGATTTGTAGGGTCGCCGTGCGCATCCAGCTGAGGGACCCCCCGACCAGAAGCGGAAAGACGCAATCGAGGTCACCGTCTTGCATTGCCCTCAGACGCGCCAGAATCGCAAGAGCGGGCTCAGACAGCGGCACCCGATGTTCTCGCTTGTTCTTCGTGACGCCGCTGGGAATCACCCATAGGTCTCCCTGATTCTGGCTCCATCGCATCTGCCGGACTTCTCCGCCCCGCTGCCCCGTGAGGAGGATCAGTCGATAAACTGCCGCGGTCCGGTCCGGTTGGTTGGCAAGTTCGCCCCAAAGCGCCCGGATTTCGTCATGGTCCAGATAGCGTTCCCGTGACTTCTCCACGATGCGCTTTTTCATTCGGGAACAAGGGTTTGCGTCGATCCACTCCGCGTCGAGGGCGAAGTTGAACATTACCGAGATCAGCGCCAGCGTCCGGTTGGCCATCACAGGTGCATCGCGCTCGAAGGCGATCTCGTCCAGGAGCTCGTTGACGTCGCCGCGGGTTATGGAGGCAAGCTCCAGATTTCCCCAGCGTGGCTGGAGGTCTGCCGCAAGGATGCGCTGGTACTCGGCCACGGTTCGCGATTTTAAGCTTGCCTGCTTAGGGTGCTTCAGCATAAAGGAATTAGCCAGATCGCTGAAAGTTCTCCTCCCGGTGTCCGTGTTGACTTTCTGGCCTAGCGTCAGCTTCGCGATGTCCTCATAAGCTAACTTTCGGGCCTTTGCTAGGCTCAGAGAAGGATATGTTCCAAGACTCTTCCGCTTGAGCCGGCCAGCTTCCCGATACAACAGGATGAACGTCTTCCTGCCCTTCACAGACAGGCGAATCCCGAAGGAGCCGCGCCCCCTGAAGCCCTGATCCCAATACTCCACTCGCGTCAACAAAGGCTTCAGTTTCTCCAGAAATATCGACGAAAAATAAACTCTCGACATAGCACCCCTTTCCCCATTCTTGGGTAACTGGGTAACAAGTATACCCTGAAAACAGTGAAACACACTGAAACGAGAAGTGCAACCTAAATGGTTTTACCATTGAAGGTTACGGTACTATATGAGACTAAATAAAACGTCCTGAAAAGGTCAAGCTACTGAAGTGCATTCAGTTAGCCTGGAAACGGCCTTCTGATGTATACTTGTGGCATATACGATCGGTATGACAACGGAAGACAAACTACTCCGATGTACCGGCTTTGACTGGGATGACGCCAATGTCCCCAAGATCTGGGAGAGACACCAGGCGTCGCCCATGGAGTGCGAGGAGGTCTTCTTCAACCTTCCCCTGGCTTCCGGCCACGACGAGAAGCCCTCGCACGAAGAGAGGAGATACTACGTCCTTAGTCAGTCCGAAGTCAGTCCGACGGGGAGCGGCGACTCTTCGTCGTGGTCACGATCCGCGAAGGGCTGCTGCGTGTCATCTCAGCAAGGGACATGAACCGCAAGGAGCGAGAGGTTTACAAAACAGCATGAGCACCAAGAAGAAGAGGGTTCCGAAGCACAGCAACGAGGATCGAGAGCGCGCGTTTTGGGCGTCCGCGGATTCAACCGACTATGTGGACTGGAGCAAGGCTTATCGTGTCGCGTTTCCAAACCTGCAGCCATCGTTAAAAATGATCTCTCTGCGGCTTCCGGAAATGATGCTTGCTGAACTCAAGGCACTTGCCAACAAGCGCGACGTTCCGTAACAGCCCCTCCTGAAGATGTTTCTTGCTGAGCGTATCGCACTGGAACTGCAGGCTCTTTCCGGAAAGAGGGCCGGCTAGCAACGGCATGGTCTGCCTTGAGAGGCCTGACCAGCCTCTCGCTTCTGATGACTAGGCGGTGCAAGTCCGGCCGTGGTAATCGCCAGAGAGCCACGTAGCAAGCTCCCACTGCACGTGGCGACACGGAGTGCTGAAAGCGGAGTTAGACCTTCGGGAAGGAGGAGCAAACGAGCAGTCCGTACCCTAGAGGGAATCCTGCAGCGTCGAAATGTTAACCCCGCAAGGGGAGCCAGGCATAAGCGGCCAATCGGAGACCTCTTAGCGTACTATATTTTCCGCTTCGTGAGGGGACCCCTGTTTTCACAGCAATCTGGTCGCTACCCCAACTTAGCAAATCGATAGCATGGATCTATCGGAAAAAGTAACTTTTCAATCATTTAGACATTGGAACCTACAACATCAAGTAGGTCTACATCGCTAAGTAACTGATATCATCCAACTTTTAACCGGACAGTAGTGGAAGGGAGCATTAAGAAGCCCACCGATTCCAAATGGTAGAAAATGTCGCGTGTCATCCCGGCTGCTGGGATCCGATCATCCATTCAACCGCTGCCCAGGCAGTCATGAAGGAACCGAGCACCAGCCAGGATAGGCGCAGCATGCGTCTGGAAGTCCTCCGCCCAGGTCCGGTCCACTGCAGATCGGCTCTCTGCCAATGACGCACGAAGTTCTCACGCAATCCTTGAAGGAGGGAGAAAACCAAGGCATAGAACAGCGCGAAACCGAGTGCAACTACAAAGACCAGCCCCCAGTAGCGAGTCCAGCTCACGGTTTTCCTCCCGATGGGCGCGGAACGAGGACGGAGATTATTCTATCCGGGCTAGGTCAGGTTCATCGACGCGATGAATGGCAAATCTCGATATCGATCCTGGTAGTCCAGTCCGTATCCGATCAAGAATTCACGACTTACTTGAAAACCGACATACGAGAGGGGGAGTTCCGCTAGACGCAGTTCCGGGCGGTCAAGAAGTGTACACAGGGCAAGCGAGGCGGGATTCCTCCTCGACAACAAGCTACACAGGTAGTTAGCGGTCAGACCGGTGTCGACGATATCTTCTACCAACAGGACGTGTTTACCAGGAATGTCTACCTCGAGATCTTTCAGGACTCGTACCTTCCCTGTACCGCCCTGGGCTGCATACCGACTGATCGCCATGAAATCAAGATGGAGCGGGATCTGCAACTCTCTCACAAGGTCACAGGTAAACACCAAGGCTCCCTTCAAAATTCCAACAACCAAGAGCTCCCTGCCCGCATAGTCGGTGCTGATCGTGACTCCCAGTTGTGCAACACGAGTGCGAATAGTTCCCTCGTCAAGGACAACTTCGTTGACCACATGATCGGCCCCCAGCCTGTGATAGGTGGACGCCAGACTCACTGAAGGGCTCCGAATTTGAAGAGAAGCTTCCGGTAGTCTCGTCTATAGAGAATCTTGATATTGATGTCGGGGTAGAGGCTGCGCATCTTACGAATCTTGCCGTTCTTCCTGGTCACCAGACTCTGCTTCATGGTGGTCAACTCGACATAGAGATCGAACTCAGGAAGGTAGAAATCAGGGATAAAACTCTTGAAGATCCGACCGTCGGGCCTGCGTTTCAGGGCAACGGCAACAGGCTCGTAGTGCCACTCGACCCGGTAAAAATCCAGGAAGCGCGCGAGCTCTGCCTCACTTTCGTGAGCGAACGGCATGGAGGGAACCTTAGGACCACAACTCGCCCGCATTTCTCTACTAGAGCTTGCCATGAGGAGTCTCGGCTAGTGATATCAAGACTCGCTGAATCTACCAAAGGGATCTGACAGGTGACACCCGGCTCACAGGGAGTTGGAGAGGGAGAATCATGTGCAAGCCAGGGAAGCCTCTGATCGGACCCTGGGTAGAGGAGCTCGCTATTCTTGAACCACGGGAAGCACGGCCGAGAGGAAGTCCATTCCATGATTGCCGAAGAGTTCCTGTGCAACCACACCTTGAGAAGCCTCCAGTATGATGTACCCGCCGTTGAGGCCGCCACTCTCAGGAATAAGATTCTCGATGATATCTGACAGCCGCTGATTCTTGCCCAATACAAACTGCTTTTCACCTCTTCCGAGACCTGCGGCGCTGAAGACTCGAAGCACGACTTGAACGGCCTCGTCGTTGGGATTGAAGACGGCAATTCCAGAGAACATGTCTGAGGCGAGGTCTAGCGGCTCGACAGACCCGTTCGCAACCTGGCTGAAGACCGCTTTGGTATAGAGGGTCTGCTGCAGCGGTATGGCCGCCGCAAATTTGATCCGCTTCGGATCCCCAAACACCACATCTCCCAGAATACCTGGCCCATCAACCTGCACTTCGATTGATCCAACGATCAATCCTCCCATGCTGGAACCCAAAGGAAACATCTGGTTGGCATCTCTCTGAAAGGCCTGCCGAGGAGCCAGCGTCAAAGGACCGGCGATCCCAACGATCACCCCGTCCTCCCGATACGCGATCACAGTTGCCGCCCGAGGCTGATCTGAGACATTGAGAAGCTTCAGACTCGTAAAAAAGCTGGTCCCGGTGTCCAGGTCGAGACCGTTGGCGAGTTGCGCCGAATAAAGCCGGTTTGCCTCTCCTCTCACCGAGGCGTTGAGGCCGAGAACCGTGTCTGACAACTCGATCAACTCGAAGCCAATCGCGCCCGGTCCCGCCACGACTTCCACCATGACCGAACCGTCCGAGACTGGAAGTTGAAGGCCAAATAACGTCGCTACGGAATCAAACAGCAGACCGTTTGGAGGTAGCTGTCTGGTCAGCACGTCACCCATGGCCTGCCCCGTCGGATCGAAAAAAGTCAGCGACAAGGTGATCCCCTCTTCATTGGGATTGGCAATGCTCAGAAAAGTTCGGGCATCCTGAGAGTCTTCCAGAGCCGGAAAACTATCGGGTCCCTCATAGATTCGCGTGAAATAGAAGAGTTTTGACTGCTCCCGCCAGGCGACCGATCCATCCATCTTCGTCAACGGACCCGATAGCCCGTTTCCAAACTGGAAAAAGCTGGTGAGTTCAGGCGTGGAAGATTTCACGCGGATCCACCCCTCCTGCCGGGTGTCCGAAGAGACCTCGAAAAACTCGCTCCCCAGTTTGGCTAATTGCTGATCTCGTCCCACCGACTCAATGTGAGGGTTCCCGGGAAAGCCCAGGGGTTCACCGGCTGGAGTAAAGCCTTCCACCAGGACAACACCGTCTGAAGGCGAGAGGTTTGCCATGGCATAGCCGGAAAATACTTCGCGATCGCCTCGATACAGTGGGAAGAGCCACTCCTGACTCGAAGCCTGAAAGAGGATGCGCTTTCCTTCCAGGTCGAATGTGCTTTCGGTGAACACTTCGTAGACTCCCTGACCCTCAAAAGCGACCGCGGAGGAGCCAAAGGACAGATCGGTCGGGTGACTGGTCCCCGCCCGACCCGGGGTAATGCCGACGATGGCCTGGACGCCGTTGGGATCTGCGGTCACCTCGACTTGATCGTACTCGAATAGGATATCTCCATTCGAAAACAGAGTAACCGAAAAACTGTTTCCGGGACGCGGGTCTGAGTTTGAGTATTCAGGCACTACCTCCCAGGTAAGAGTGACACTTCCAGTTCCGAAAGAGGCCTCGATCTGTCCGTCCCTTTCGGGGTCCAGGTCCGTAAACAAAGGTGCGATGCGCGGAGGTCCCGAGAGAAATCGACCCTCGCTTCTAGCGACGCCAGGCTGGCTGTCGCCACCAGAAAAGGTGAGGTTCCCGTCGCTGTTCACAACCACCTCGGTATAACTCTTACCCAAGAAAGGAAAGGAAAACCCTTCCTGAAAGGTGAAGAGCATTTCGCCATCGTCCTCCAGCAGATCAAGTTGGTTGACCGGCTCGTTGAGGATCAGGTTGATCCCCGTGAGAGTCTCTCCTGCGCCGACGTCAACCACTACCATTTGGGTAGGATCATCGTCGAGGAAACCGGATTCCCCCTCCCCGTTATAGTAGTCCTTAGGGAAATTGGTGAAGCGAGTGTCGAAGGGACCGACCGAGCTACCGCCAACGAAAGCTGGATCCAAGGGTTCGATAAAAACAACATACTGACCCGGCGAGAGTCCGGGCAGTTCATAGCTGCCGTCACCGGTGAGCAGGAAGTCGGAAACTACCGACACCATCTCCTCTGAAGACTCGAGAACCGATTCGTCGGCTCCCAGAGAAACCTGCACGGCGACCACGTTCGCACCCTCCACAGGCGTCCCAGTTGGGCGAGAGATGGTGCCTTTGATTGTCCCGGTAGTGGCACCGAAATCCTCTTCCGGATAAAGCCAGGAGAACCAGGCTACATCGTCACGTAGTGGAGCATCGGGACCGAACAGCTGGGCAAAGGGATACATCACGGGAACGAGATGATTATCTGCGAGGAGGCCCCCGGCCATGGCCCGCCCCGACTGCGTGTGATCCAATCCCAGAAGGTGACCGATCTCGTGTAGCGTTACACTCGAAAAACGCGCCGCTTGTTCGGTCTGGAGGCCATTCAAAAGCGCAAATCCATAGATATAGTTCAACGTCTGAGAGTTCGATGCTATGATGCCGGAAAAACCCAGGACTGTGTCGCTGGATCCAGCACCCAAGAGACTATCGATGATGCTCCCATCTGCATCGAAGATGATGGGGTTTTCCGGGCGTGTCAGACTGGTGATCGCTCCGAAGTTCGAGACGGTCACATCCTGATCGAGGAAACCAGGGTCAGTATTCTCAATCTGTAGAGAAGCCGTCGAGACTGCTTCCCACTTCAAGAATGACTCGCGAACGATATCGGCAATCCCGGCCCATTCGGGATTGGACAGATCTTTGTCCATCAGGTACCTCACGGGCTGGCTTCGATTCCAGCGAAAGACCCTTCCGCCAGGCAGTAGGGTACGGGGTCCACCCCCTACCAGAAGCGGCATCAATAGCCAAACAATGACAAGCGTGGAAAGGGTTCCGAGGAAACTGCAGCGACTCCTCACTCCCAGCCTTTTAAAAACGCGCCGAATTCCTGCCCGAGCGAGGCAGCCCAAAACCGACTCGAGGCTACCCTTGGGGCATGAGTGTAGGGGAAAGGACACTGACTGCCTACCCTCGACAGGCGGACTTATCATTGCATCGAGTGTCCCCTGCCCGACCAGAAACTCTGGATCTTGTCGACCAGAGACAAAAACCGCGAGAGTGGAATCGGGTGTGGCTTCTCCAGCACCTCTTTCTCATGATCGGTGAGGCCGGAGCCACCAACCAGTTCAGCTGAAATGTTATGGGCTAGATTCCGGTTGCCCAGACTGTTGCTGACTGCCAGGTAATCTTGAATCTTCTCGACCTGGAAGACTCCTTGAGAAAGGCCTACCGGACTGGTCAAGCCGATTCGACTGTCGGCATGGAGAAAGAGCAAGGCCTGCTGTCCCTCGGGATATTGGGGGAGACCGGGAATCCCAAAGCCTTTCTGGCCTTGGCTTATCTGCCGAAAAACTACGGTTTCACCCGAACTAACTCCCTTGATCCCCTCGCGCACTTCGAACGTATAAGCGGTAACCAGAAGGCCGGTTGTCCCATCCTGCTCGGTCTTCATCTTCAGGCAGGTGCCCCAGAAGACTCGGTCCGCCAGCCTGACCATCTCAAACAGATTGACGGTCTGAACTGTAGTTGCGCCCAACTCTGTTCCGAAAAAGACCAGAAACAAGAGCCAGATTCTCTGCCGTGCGCGACGCCAAGACATCATCTATCCTCCCTACCGACGTCTCTTCCAAGAGCTCTGACTGTGAACATAAGTACCTCTCACATCACAGCAGGCACACAGCGACACAGCTTGACGCTCTTGCCCACCTTTTCTATTCTAGCGGGAGTCAAGGTTCGGAGTTGGATGAGATTCTCCCCCTACTTCTTTTCTCTCGTCTAAATTCTAATTATTGATGCACTTCCAGTAGTGTCCCAACGTTTGGGCTTCTAATCTCTGTAAAGTATTAATGAACAATATGTTAGAGGAGATAATGGGTGTTTCCGACTTGAAAGTGAGTGTACGCTCACGCCCTTCAGTTGATAAGGAGGGTGGGCATGTACACGGGCAGGACGATTTTTTCTCAGGTGATGCGGCATCTTCCCTGGCATCGTTTTCATCGCATTATTCAGCACTACCGAGGCGACTACAAGGTCAAATCGTTCCGCTGTGCCGACCATTACCAGGTCATGGTCTTTGCGCAGTTGACCTATCGCGAGAGCTTGCGCGATATCGAAGCCTGCCTACGGGCCATGAGATCCAAGCTCTTCCACATGGGCATTCACTCCACGGTCTCCCGCAACAATTTGTCCAATACCAACGAGAGGCGCGACTGGCGCATCTATGCCGAGTTTCCCAAAGTGCTCATAGGCGAAGCGCGCCGCCTGTACACCGACGAGGATCTGGGAGTCGACCTGGGCGCGACCGTCTACGCCTTGGATTCCACGACCATCGACCTGTGCCTCTCGGCCTTCCCCTGGGCGCGCTTCCGCCGTACCAAGGGGGCGATCAAACTGCATACCTTACTCAACCTGCACGGCGCCATTCCCGAATTTGTTCTGATCTCGGACGGGAAACTGCACGATGTCAACGCCTTGGACCACCTGATTCCTTGTCCCGGTGCCTACTACATCATGGATCGCGGATACCTGGATTTCGGGCGCCTGTACCGACTCCATTCCGCCCGGTCGCTGTTCGTGACCCGCGCCAAGGCCAACTTCAAGTTCCGCCGCCGCTACTCCCACCCGGTGGACAGAACGACGGGACTGATCTGCGACCAAACGGTCCTGCTGAGCACCTTCTATCCGGCCAAAGCCTACCCCGAACCTTTGCGCCGCATCAAGTTCTTCGACGTCACCACCGGCCTGCGGCTCGTATTCCTCACCAACGACTTTGCTTCTCCCGCTCTGACCATTTCCCAGCACTACAAGCTGCGCTGGCAGATCGAGCGTTCTTCAAATGGATCAAACAACATCTCCGCATCAAGGCCTTTTACGGCACCAGTCCCAATGCCGTGAAAACACAAATCTGGATCGCCCTCAGCACCTACCTGCTCATCGCCATCATCCGCAAGCGTCTCTATCTCGAGTTGTCGCTCTACACAATTCTCCAGGTCCTGAGCGTCTCGCTCTTCGAGAAAACCCCCATTTCACAGGCCTTTCAGGACATGGACTACATTACTCAGACCGGTGACATTCATAAACAGTTGATATTATTCGACTAACGCTGGGACACTACTGACTCGAAATAAAAGGGAAGAGAAGATTTTGGAGCTCCGTTCTTGTCAGGGACTCTTGTTGTCTGAGTTTGGCAATTAACAGAAACAAAAGGACTTATAAAAAAACGGAGCTCCAGAAAGGAGAAAGAACTGTGAACCTCAGAGGCCGCTCGCTCCTGTGAGGCCCGACGCGATCACGTCGCGCTACGATCTACTGAGGAAACTCTTGCAGGGGGAGATGGAACGTTGAGCGAAGGACCTCTAGTTGCCGAAGGTCAATGGACCATTGGCATTGTTTTCTGCCTATCCCTGTTAGTCTTCACCGGCATTGGCATTCTGTCCAGTACCCGCAAGAAGAAGACCACGTCAGGCTACCTCTTGGCGGGGCGGTGTGTGAGTCCGTGGTTGGTGGCGCTCTCAGCTTTTTCCACCAATTGCAGTGGTTTCATGTTTGTGGGCATGATCGGCTTTACGTACCGTAGCGGCCTTTCGTCCAGCTGGATGTTGATTGGCTGGGCTGCCGGCGACTATTTGGCTTGGAAATTTCTCTACCAGCGTTTGCGGGAAAGGTCTCAAACTCAAGGAGAGGTGTCAGTCCTCGCGTTGCTGCGCCCGCGTCACAGTTTGGGCAAGAACGTTTTGGTTCCGGTTGCCGGCCTGCTAACGGTTTTCTACTTGGCGATGTACGCAGCTGCCCAGCTTAAGGCGGGTAGCACCGCTTTACAGTCCACCTTTGGTACCCCGGAGAGTTGGGGTGCCATCATTGGTGCAGCCATTGTCGTTGTTTATTGCTATTCCGGAGGAATTCGGGCTTCCATTTGGACGGATGCAGCACAATCCATCGTCATGCTCGGTTCGATGGCCTTGCTTGTGAGCATCGCTGCTGTGGAAGTGGGAGGACCCGGGCAGCTGCTTGTAGCCCTCAGTGATATTGATAGCCGTTTAGTCACACTGTTTCCTGAAGACGCTCGCTTTGGTTTTCTGCTCTATTTTCTAGGCATGTTCCTGGGCGGTTTCGGGGTAATGGGACAACCCCATATCCTCGTGCGCAGCATGTGTATCAAGGAAGCCGATCAAATCAAAAGCGCTCGCCTGTATTACTTTCTGTTCTTGATCCCCTTTTACGCAATGGTCATTGGGGTTGGTTTGCATGCGCGCGTTTTTCTGCCTGAGCTTGCGGCTTCAGCACACCTCACCACCGAACATGCCCTCCCCGTCTTGAGTGGTACACTCTTGCCCGAGATCCTCATCGGTCTGATGTTGGCCGGTCTGTTTTCAGCGACCATGTCCACTGCGGACTCTCAGGTTATCGCCTGAAGCAGTGCCATCATTCAGGACATTCGGCCACATTGGAAGAATTCCTACAAAGCCTCCAAGATCTCCACCATCACCGTCACCGCGATCGCACTGGTCATCGCCCTGAGCTCCTCGGACGGGGTTTTTGCCCGGGTTTTGGAAGCCTGGGCTGTGCTCTCCTGCAGCTTGGGGCCCTTGCTGGTCATCAGTCTGCTCAACTGGCCATACTCCCAGCGGATGGCTCTAACGATGATGGCGGTCGGCTTTGTGGCCGCCAATGGCTGGGCAGAGTCGCCTTGGGCATCGGACATTTATGTCAACCTCCCGGGTATGGCGGCGGTATTTCTGTCCTAACGGGATTATGGTTGGAATGCACCGGCTACGCTTTAGCCGTGAGGCCGCCACTGTTGGGGGCCGGGAGGAATAACCGTGCGGGGCCGTACCTTGAATTTTGAAATTCACCGTTGGGGCATCCTGCCCTTTTTCAATTTTCAAGATACGGCCCGCCAGAGTGTAAGATAAGGTGAATCGCTGGATCCGGGAAGAACGGATTCAGACATCGGCTCGGGATGCGAAATACGAGCCTGGTCAAACAGCTCCGTTGAAGAAGAGGAGGATCTATGGCAGGAGCGACTCGGATCTCTTTCTGTGGGCTTTGCATTCTCCAGGTTGTGTTTTCCTTGCACCTGTTCGCCCAGCCAAAGACCGTGACACCCGTTGTAGTCGGCATCTTTCAAGATCTGCTCTACGGCACCGACCTGTCCGCGCTAAACAAAGGTGATCGGGACTGCGAGGTCAGAGCCCAAATCCATCCACCCCCGAGTTTTCCGATTCTGATCGACGGGCAAGACCAGGGGAATTAGCATACTTTCACGCTCCCGCCACAGGGGAGCCGCGTTCTTGCTCTCACCACCCAGGCCCAAAGCTTCTTTGCCGGAGGCGGAACCTTCCTTTTTGAAAGGGGTTGAAGCGCCTTGGTCCACGTCCAGGCGGTCTGTGGGATTCAAAACGACGGCAAGACCACTGAGCTCCGTTCTATGGATAGCTCGGCAGCTCTGCCGCCGGGTTCTTGTGCGGTGACCCCGGTGGCGAACAATGACGCCCTCAAGGCGGGCGTTGCTTTCCTCAACCTCCCCGGGAATGCAACGGTCGACATCCTGGCCACCACCCGAGACGCAGGGGGAAGTCAGATTCGTCAGACGCAGTTTCCGTCCCCGGAAGGCTATGGGCAACTCCTGCTGGAAGAGATATTTCGGAACGGCGGCGAGGGGGCAACTGGGCCGGCGGGCGTGCATCCTGACTTTGAAGGCACCCTGGAGCTCTGTGTCGTGGATGTACCGGGAGGCCCCCAGAACGAAGCGGTCGTTGCCAAGGTTCTGGAGATAGACCTGCAATCGGTCAGCTCCAGGATACGAGCGGGACGACCAGGGGAGCGGCCTGCACGGTGGACGCAACCACGCTTTGTCTCACAGGTGAGGTTCAGATTCAGGTGGACTACCGTCCAGGTATTGAGACCGAGCTCCAGCAGGCGCCGGAATTCTCGCAAACAAACAGATCAGGTTACTTCCAACTGCGAGACGATCTTGCCCTGCACGTAGCGCTTCTGGACACTGCCGAGACGCCAATCCGGAGTACGATACTGGTGGTAAGCCCCGGCCCCGAGGACCCTCTCGAAGACGAGTCCATCCTGCTCAGCGTAACAGGCTCCAGCGACCCCTTCTTCGAGTCCATCCTCGAACGCCGCGTACCAGGTCAGATCCAGTTCTCGTGGTGACGTCTCATTCAGGCGACGATCGAGAAAAATGAGGAGCGAGGAAGGACGTCTCTCTGGAGGAGGGAGGAGAAACAGTCTGTCCCTTTCTCGCTCTTTTCTCCGGGAGCGACCCAGTCTGAGATCTCCTTCTTGTGTCCCAGTCGGCGCATGCTTTCCGAAGCTTGACTGCCGGTGATGGCGGTATCCCAGAACGCCAGATGTTCCACGCCGAGCTGGTACAGAGCGTTGGCTTTTCGGCGATACTGCTGGGCATCAGGAACCCTCTTCTTGGTGGGCCGTGGCTGGTACAGACCCACCGCGGGGCAGATTTCGCAGCCTGTTGCCGACTCTAAAATCTACTCCCACCTGACAAGACGATTGACCCAGAGATAAACCGCATGGCAATTTCACGAGTGGTCAACGCTATTGTGCAGCCTTTGTCCCTGGTCGTGGGACAAATCCCGCACGGTTTGCAAGAGACCAAGCCGCCCGAATCCAACGGCCACAAGGGGCAACGACCTCGCCGGTACGGGAGACTGAAGTGATGCAATTCGGGCAATTAGATTCGGACCTGAGTTCCACCCCCGCACTGGAGAATTGTTCAATTATGGAAGCCACATCCAATGCAGCCCCTCCTTCTATAACAAAGGCGGCCCGCCCCATGATCAGAGCCACCCCAAGCTGGTCCATAGTATTGACCATCGCGATACTAGTCGGAATATCATAGCTGACCCATGCCCAAGTGTGCCCCCCTGGAACGGCAGGTGCCCCAGGGCCGACAACTTTCACCCGCATGTCATCAGGTGTGCCAGCGACGATGGGACTCCCCATCTGTTCATTAATTCTCGGGGCCGGGAACTGCGCAGCACCCGCTTTCGAATGAATCCTTCTATTGGGAAGGTCAAGAAGGCCAAGACGGAAAGGGACGGGAGACCACTTTTGGAACTCGGAACTACCCTGATTTCATCGTCATAGACCCCTATCTGTTAGCTATCGAGTACAAACAGAGTCCATACGGGTCCACCGTTAAGCAAGGCATTGGGCAATCGATCATGCATACTTTCTCCGAGGACTTCGATTTCGTCTACTATCTCTTTCATGATCAAAGCTAAGACAAACGAATTGAGCAATCAGTCGGGAAGCCAACAGAATCGATGATCATCGCGAGAATGTTGGATGAGTTTAACGTTCTGATCAAGTTCGTCTGATTGCCGAATCGACGTTGCGCTCACGCACGACTTCAGGGCCCGAAGACGCTTTGCTGGAGGCATAGACGACATCTACAGAGGGAGGGCTGCAGATGTCAAGAACAACCTCGACGAGCGAAACGCAGCCAGGGCGGATGATGGCGCCGCCGCTGTAGAGAACTTGTGAACAATCCGGGCTAGAATGGTGAGGACTGTCGCAGCCTAGCCACTTTTTGAAGACTTGAATCGAGGGATATCCATGGCCAAAGTCGATCCGAGGCGTCTAACCGCGAATCTGGAAGGTGATTTTGTTTTTTTCTCATCGGCGCGCGCATTAACAAGTGGTGGAAGGTCAATAAGTGGTGGCTCTTGCTCTTCGCGATGCCTCGCATGTTGCGCGAACTCGATGCGCACTCGGAGTGTGGTTGCCTTGGCCACTCGGGTGTGGGCCGGATAATCGTGCAGTACTGGCGCTCGTTCGAGCACCTGGAGGCCTGCGCTAGAAGTCAGGATCACGAGCATTGGCCGGCGTGGGTGGCGTTCAACAAACGGATGGTGAAGAGTCGAGATGATGTCGGTATTTGGCACGAGACGTATCTGGTGCGCGCCGGAGAGTACGAAACGGTGTACTCAGGGATGCTGCCCTTCGGACTAGGGAGAGGCTCCACGCTGGTGCCGGCTAGTGGAGTTCGCAAGTCAGCCCGTGGACGGGTTGGCGCGGCCGCCTCCAAGTGAGAATCGCGTATCGGCCGGCATGGCCGTAGAGGCCTTCCGGGACACAGGACTGTGACTACTTGAACCTCAGAGAGTACAGATCTGCGTCCTTCATGACGAAGCGCAGCCGCACCGGCATTCCCTTGATCCGACGCAGCATTTCCTCTGAGGTCTTTCTGGAGTGTGACCGGTCCCAGCTGACGGTGTGTTCGACCTCGTCTCCCCAGATCAGCGGGGATGCATCAAGCGCAAAGCCGGGAAGGGGCTTTCCCTGGGTATCCTGGATCTCCAGACGGATGCTGCCTGCGGCCGAAGTGGCGAAGTTCAGGACCAGGCTCTCCCCGCTGAAGATCAGTGGCCGTGTCGAGAACTCCCCTCCCGAATAGTCGGCGTTCACCGAGACAAAGCCATCGAGACGCAGCACCGAGCGCTCTATATGAACGCTGGGGAAATCGCGGTTGCGCACGACATAGATCGAGAGCTCGTCGGGGCTCGTAGGAACGACTCCCCAGGAAGCCAGGTTGGTCCGATGCATCCAGTTGCGCGGGTCGCGGCCCGGGCGGATGAAGGCTTCCATGAAACGACGGTCCCAGTGGACGCCGTCGCGGCTGCTCATGAACACGGTGTCGCAGGCCCCTTGAAAGGGCGAATCGTCCAGCTTCGTTTTCCAGGGGAGGTAGCGCCGAGGAAAAGCCACGTAAATGTGGGGAGCTCGGAAGTAGGGCGTGGTGGCATTGGTGTAGAGATGTTCCACCGGGGTGTCACCGAATCTGCCGAACTGGCCTGGAGTCCAGTTCACGAAGTCCTCTGAGGATGCATACTTGATGCTGCGAGCACTATTTTGAAAGTCTCGGTAGATGGCCACATAGTGTCCTCGCACCGTGTCCCAGAAGGCCACGTTGAGGGAATCGAATTTTCCGTCGGTAATGATGGGTTCTTCCCGGATCTTTTTCCAATGAATGGCATCGGGGGACACAAAGCCCATCAGTGCCGGCTTATCGTCCCGGGTGGTCGCGGACACAGCCTTGTATCGTGCCTCAGGCGGAGCGGCCGGATTGGCGTCCTTGAAGGGAGCGAAACAGCAGCTTTCCTTGCCCATCCAGACGATGCTGTTGTCCTTGGAGCCGTTGAATTCAAAGATCCCCAAGGAAGGTCGGCTCCAGCTGAGGCCATCGGAGCTCTCCGCATAGGACGTGGTCCTTGTATGTTCGGGGACCTCTTTTTCTCCCGGCTTTAACATCGATGGTATGGTGTAGCCTACGTGGTTGCTGCCCCGAAAGTACATGCGGTAGCGATCCTCGTCCTTGAAGACGGTCACGTACTCACTGGTGACTCCCTCCCAGGGTCGGTCCAGCGTCAGGACTCTTCCCATCGAACGTGGGGAGTGAAGCTTCAATTCCAGCTCCGACATGGAATCGATCAGCCAGTCGTCGACGAAGAGCTCCAGCCGGGAACCGATGTCCACGGGGGCTTCGGCTTCGGCAGACTTCGCTGATAATGCTGTCAGGGTGAGCAAGACACAAAAACTGCCCAGAAACGTCCTCATCCTCTGTCCTCCTTTGGGGGAATATGGCGGAGACAGCCTATCTCAGGGGACGGCAAGGATCAAGTTGCACCCAGTCCGTAGCGGCTACAGCGTCCGAGGTTGGGCTGAACTCCTGATAGGACCCCTGGAGGGGGGATAGGGGGATATCCGGCTCTTGCGATAGCAACAAGCCCTGTGTAGAATTCGGCCAACAGAACCAGAAACCAAGGCTTGACTCGAGCTGCTAGACTTCAATCGCAGGCCGAAAACCAACACAGACTGGGGGCACCTTTGTTTCCATCGAGCTCCAAGATATGCTCTCAAAACTCATGGTGTTCCTCTTCTCCTGCGCTTTCGCCTTGGCTAGCCCTGTTGCGGAGAAGGCGACGCTTCCGCCGGCTCCTAGACTTCTTAAAGTGATGCCGGCAGGGGGGATCGAGGGCTCCAGGATCCTTCTCGACGTTGTGAACCTGGGAGAGAATCCCCAGAAGCTTGTCGTCGAGATCAGAAAGCCTTCTGAAGTTAAGAAAGTCTCAGGGGAGAAATCCGATACCGCGCCTGTCGTATTCGCGGATGCCGAGGCTCCCGCTTTCTTGACTAAATTGTCTGGATCCGAAGCAGAAAAGCTCGAAGGGTAAGCGGTGATGTTCGATATTCCGAGGGGGATCGACCTGGTGGCCGGCCACGTCTTTTCCAACTCCGTCAAGTTAAGGTTGATTGCGGATGGGCGCCCTTTGCATGATCTTGACCTGAACGTCATCGCGGACGACTAAAAGTGGAAGGTTGCGGGACTGGCAATTTTGCTCGTTGTGCTCCTTCTCACTCTCCTGGCGCTTGCCATCAAGAAAGTTAATCTTTTCCCACTTGTTTTTCTCGACAAGAAATCCAACACCTATAGTCTTTCCAAGTTCCAAGCCTTTAGTTGGACGGTTGTCTTTCTGGGAAGCTACTTCTACGTCGGCATTGGATCGGGGTTGGTCCTGGGCAAGGGGGAAATACCCGATTTCAACCCCTCTTTACTGGGGCTGATGGTCATCAGCTACGGTGGCCTTCTGATCTCGAACAAAGCCAGCCGAAAATGGCCCAAGAAAGACTTCGAGGGTGCTCCCCTCGCTTGGAGCAATCTGATCATGGAAGGTGGGGAGATCAGTATCCCGAGGCTCCAACTCGTCGGCTTCAGCATCACGGCGATCCTTCTCTATCTATACAATACAATCTGACCGGTGCCAACGTCATCGCGGATGGTCTGCCTGATGTTCCGCCTACTCTCCTGGGACTCCTGGGTGCGAGTCAAGGAGGCTACCTGCCTGGAGACCACCGCAAGGTAAGGTACCACTCAGAAATCCTTTTCGCCGCGAGCGGCCAGCATGTCCTCTCCCGGGACCATTTTCGCCTGGTGGGCAGCAACGAGCTTCCCGATCTGCTGGAGCACGGCTGGATTTAGCTGAGCCACATCGTGCAGTTCCCCCGGATCCTTTCCGAGATGGTACAGCAGGGGCGGGTCATGGTATGTCTCATTCTCCGGGCGACCGGTATAGACGGGTTTGGTGATGAAGTGGGCCTTGAACTCGCCTTGGCGGACGGCGTACAGCTTCGACTCCCGGTAGAAGAACATGCTCTTGCGTGGACTGGTACCGGTACCGAGCAGAACGGGTGTCAGATCGTAGCTGTCCATCACACGGTCGGTGGGGAATTCGGCACCAGCGATAGCAGAAAAGGTGGCGAATAGGTCAAGGGTCGACCCCATCTCCATCACCACGCCCGACTTGAGCCTGTCAGGCCACCAGAAGATTGTGGGTTCGCGCATTCCGCCTTCCCAGGTCGATCCCTTGCCCTCTCGTAGCGGCCCTGCAGAGCCGCCATGCTCCCCGTAGGGAAGCCAGGGCCCGTTGTCCGATGTGAACACCACCAGCGTGTTCTCCGCCATACCGAGCTCTGTGAGGGTTTCCATGATCTTCCCGACGCCCTGGTCGATTTCCTCGACGACGTCTCCGTACAGACCTCGCCTGCTAGTACCGAGAAAATCGTCGGAGGCAAATAGCGGCACGTGCGGCAGGCTGTGGGCAAGGTAGAGGAAGAACGGCTGCTGTTGGTTGCTCTGAATGAACTGAACAGCTTCTTCGGTGTAACGCCTGGTGATGGTCCTCTGGTCGGCCGGTCGCTCCACAATCTGCTCGTCTCGCATCAGGGGGACATTCCAATACTCGACTCGGGCGGGCGATAGAAGTTCCTTCGTCGGTCCCTTATTGATCTGGTTCATGTCGTTGGAGTATGGGATCCCAAAGTAGGACTCGAACCCGTTGTTTGTAGGCAGATACTTGGGCAGATGTCCAAGATGCCATTTCCCGACACTAGCGGTGGCATAACCCTTATCCTTGAGCATCTCCGCCAGGGTGATCTCCGCTTCGGGAATTCCCCCGGGCGAATCGGGAAACAGTACCCGGCGCTCTGGACCCATCATGCCACTGCGCACCGGTAGTCGCCCGGTAAGCAGGGCGGCGCGACTGGGCGTGCAAACGGAGGCCGCTGCGTAGAAGTTGGTCCACTTCTGGCCTTCCTCAGCCATGCGGTCCAGATTCGGAGTCCGGATGGTGGGATGTCCGAAGCTCCCCAGGTCTCCGTAGCCCAGGTCGTCGCAGAAGATGACGACGAAGTTGGGCTGGATCGCTTCCGATGGTGACTGGCAAGCGAAGCCCGGGACCGCGAACGCCAGGATGCAGATTTGGGAAATGCGAGAGAGATTCATGTTTCCTCCCAGGAACTCAATGGCCAGTCCAGCTCTCAGTTGGTGATGAGTCCCTTCGAGGCTGGATGGACAGGATTTTCGGCCAGTTCTCTTTCGATGTAATCAATAGAACCTACGGAAAGCAAGCCGAACAACGTTACTCCACTGTGCACACCTTTCATGGGAGGCCGTCTCAAATTGATCCCACGTTGAAATCGTCGTATCTTTGTGGTGTGAGTCGGTGGTTTTCAACAGCATGCTTCGCAGCATTCCTGCTGGGCGAGAGTTTGGCTGCAGCTCCGCAGTTCGAGCCCTCCGACATCCACCTTCAGTCGCCCGGAGCTTCCCAGCGCTTTCTCCTTGTCGGAGCTTTTGATTGTGTGTTTTCAAGTGATGATCAGGACGTCGTCACCGTGGAACCTGACCGTCTGATCGGCAGACGTCAGGGCACGGCAATGGTACGCGCAGCTTGCGAGGGGCAATCCGCTGAAATGCCTGTTTGGGTGGGCGAGGGTGGATCGGAAGTCGAGATCAGCTTCGAGCGCGATTTAGTCTCCATCTTCACCACCAAGGGCTGTAACGGCTCGGTTTGCCACGGCTCACCGGTCGGCCAGAACGGCTTCAAGCTGTCGTTGTACGGCTCCGATGCTGCCGCTGATTACGACATGGTTGTCCACAAGCACGGCGGTCGTCGGCTGTCGCTCAACACACCACGGGACTCGCTGCTGCTGGCAAAGCCGTCATTCAAGGTCGCGCACGGGGGCGGTCATTTGATGACCGAGGAGTCCGACGCGTACCGAACGATCCTCAATTGGGTGCAGCAAGGTGCGAAGTACGGCGCGGCCGGGACCCGCCTGCAGAAGCTTGAGATCTATCCCAGGGAACCCGTACTGGTAGGGCCGGGCGTTTCCCAGCCGGTCGTCGCGATCGGGCGACTTTCCGATGGCACGACCCGCGATATGACGGACGAGGTGCGGTACGCCGTGGACGATATTGGCGTTGTCTCGGACGTCGAGGGCGGGACCGTCGTCTCCAAGGGCCGTGGACTGACGACCGTGATGGCGCGTGCCATGGGCAAGGTGGCCACCTCGCTGTTCGTCGTGATTGACGAAGCGGCCGACGCAACCTACCGTCAACCGGAGCCCCGCAATGTCATAGACGTACATGTTTTCCGCAAGCTGCGTGAAGTCAATATCGAGCCGTTCGGCTTGACGGATGACCGTACCTTCGTCCGCCGAGTTTTCCTGGACGCCATCGGCATGCTTCCCGATGTTGATGAAACCGAGGCTTTCGTCGCAAGCGCCAACCCTGAAAAACGCCAGGCGCTCATCGATGTCCTGCTCCATCGCGAAGAATATTCGACGCATTGGCTGGTTCGGTTCGAGGACTGGTTTCGCAACTCGCAGTACTATTCGCAAGGCCGCACGAACGGCTCCTACAAGCGTTGGCTTCACGATCTGGTTCGCGAGGACAGGCCCTATGATGAAGCTGTGCGCGAGATGCTGACGGCCGTCGGCGACACCACGGTCCGGCCGGCGGGCAATTTCTGGCATCCCGCCATCGACTTCATGCTCAAGAAATTCGAGATAGAAAAGGCGGTTCCAACGGTAACAAGGCTCTTTCTGGGCAAGCGTATCGAATGCGCTCAGTGCCACAACCATCCGTTGGAGAACCTCACCCAGGACGACTTCTACGGCATGGCGGCGTTCCTGGCTCGCACGAAGGTCAAGCACGGTTACGGACAGTATCGCCGTACCTGGTACAACGAGCGGCGCGGCGAGGTGATCCATCCCCTTACCCACGCGACGGTTGCACCTAAGTTCCTGGGAGGCAAGCAGCCCGAGATTCCCGAAGGAGTGGATCGCCGGACAGTCCTCGCCGATTGGATCACGCGCGATCAGAAATTGCAGTTTGCATCCGCCACCGTAAACCGTATCTGGTACGAGTACTTCGGGCGCGGCATGGTCGAGCCGTTCGACGATTTCCGTTCGACCAATCGGGCGACGCATCCTGAATTGCTCGATGATTTGGCACGGTCATTCATCGACTCGGGCTTTCGATTCAAGCCGATTCACCGGCTGATTCTTAATTCGAAGACCTACCAGATGAGGGCGCACGCAGAGGATCGAGTAGGAGGGAAAGATCCCCTGGAGGACATGCTGTTCGCGCGCTATGTCCCTCGGAAGCTCCCCGCGGAGGTCCTTTTGGATACTATTTCTCAGGTCACGGGTATCGACGAGGAGTTCGACAACTATCCCAAGGGCACCTCTCCCAAAGAGCTGATCGCGAGCATCGGGACACCCTACTTCCTGACAACCTTCGGCCATCCCCGTCGCGACATCATGGAAGCGCGAGCGAGCCAGCCGTCGTTGAACCAGGCCTTGCATCTGATGAACGGAGACGTGCTGTGGGAGAGGTTGAGTGCGAAGGAGAATGTCTTGTCGGAGTGCCTCGATCGCGGGCTCAACGACAGCGCGATTGTCGATCGCCTCTACTTGCGCGCGTATTCTCGGCGGCCCGATCTCGATGAGCGCAGCGCCATAGATCAGTACCTGGCCACCGAAACTCGTGCTGGACGTGAGCGGCATCGCTCGCTCGAAAACGTCCTATGGGCTATCCTCAATGCCAAGGAGTTTCAGCTCAACCACTGACGGGGGTTTCCGATGCTGCTATCCGAGATGAAAACGCGCTACAGTCGCCGGGATATACTGCGCCTGGGCGGCGTTGCTTTCGGAGGCATTTCGCTTGAGCGAATGCTGCGGGCCTCGTCACGCCGCGACGTTTCGTGTCTGATCTTCTTCCAGCAAGGCGGGCTGTGCCAGCACGACTCCTTCGACCCCAAGCCTGAGGCTCCCAGTGAAATCCGGGGGAGTTTCGACAGGATTCCGACCTCGCGGCCGGGCGTGTACTTCAGTGAACTGCTGCCCCGTTTGGCCAAGGGCTTCGACAGGTTTTCCGTGATCCGCTCGATGTACTCAAAGGAGGCAATTCACGAAAAGGCCAAGCAGTACGTGTTTTCTGGCCAGCGGCCCAACAACGCCTTCAAGCATCCTGTCTACGGCTCCGTCGTTGCCAGGGAAATGGGCGCGCAAAACGGCCTGCCTCCGTTCGTCGTGATTCCCAAGAAGGATATTTGTGCCGAGGCAGGTCTTCTGGGCTCGGCCTACGACCCGTTTGTCACCGGCGATCCGGCCAAAGACAATTTTTCCGTTCAGGATCTGACCTTGCCGACCGGGCTGGGGCTGGAAGAAGCGCAGGGCCGTGCCCACCTGCTGTCGGCGCTCGACGCGAAGTTCGAGGCGATGGAAAAGTCCGGCGTCGTTGAGGGCATGGAGCATTTTTATCGGAAGGCGCTCGATTTGGTGAGTTCGCCTCTGGCCAAGAAGGCGTTCGACATCGGAGCCGAACCAGACAAATTGCGCGACGCCTACGGACGCACCACCGCCGGTCAGGGTGCTCTGTTGGCGCGCCGCCTGATCGAATCCGGCGTTCGTCTCGTGACCATTTTTCACGGTGGCTACGACACGCACAGCGACAACGAGAAGACGAACAAGAAGCTTTATCCGGAGTTCGACCAGGCCTTCGCGACCCTGCTCGACGACATGGGGCAGCGAGGCCTGCTCGAAGACACGCTGGTGCTGGCGATCGGCGAGTTCGGTAGAACGCCGAAGATCAATCACTCCGCCGGACGCGATCATTGGCCAGGAGTATTTTCGATCGCCGCCGCCGGAGCCGCCGTTCCCGGAGGTCAAATCATCGGTGCTTCCGACGTGAAGGGCGCCGAACCCGTGGATCGTCCCATATCGATCGAAGACCTGGGCGCCACCGTCTACAAGAAGCTCGGCATCGACTACACTCACGAGTACCACACCCACGGACGTCCGGTGAAGATCAACGACGGCGGAGAACCGATCGGTGAGTTGTTCTCGTAGTATTCTCTGCCTGGGCCTGTTTCTCGCGCTGGGTTTCTCCGCCGAGAATCTCGCTGAACCCTGGGTGGACCGCTTCGAGCCCTTCGGCGGTCAAGTTGGCGAGACCGTCCGTGTCAGCCTTATCGGTAAGAACCTCGAGGCACCGCGAACGGTTGTATTTGGCTCTCCCCACCTTCGTTGGGAGCCCCTCGAGGCCACCTCGGCGGGCGAGATCTCGGGCCGCATCTTCATCGGCGAGGAAGCCCAGCTGGGACCGCACATCGCAACCTTGATCACGGCACGAGGTCGCGCTAATTCACGTCTCTTCTATGTCGATGGCTTCGAGTCGACATCGGAGGTCGAGCCCAATGACTTGATCTCTCAGGCTCAGGAACTGGTTCTCAAGCCGCAGACCGTGCAGGGCATGATGCCCGAGGTTACCGACATCGACTACTTCGCACTCAGAGCTCGGGCTGGCGAGCGCTGGGCCTTCGAGGTGCGGTCGATAGAATATGGCGGCTTCCTCGAGAACAATCTGACGCTGCTGGACTCCGTTGGAGAACAAATCGCCTTCAACGATGATCGCGACGACTACTTGGAGACCCCGTTTCTGGAACACACGTTCGCAAAGAGCGGACGCTTTTACCTCAAGCTCGATCAGTACCGCGGCCCCCAGCGTGTCGAATGCGATCGCAACTGTGGGTATATGCTGCGGATCTCGCGTCTACCGGTGGTAGAAGCCGCTTTGCCGCTGGGTGGGCGCATCGGATCGACGGTCGAAGTCTCGCTGCGGGGCCGGTCGTTGAGCACCATCGAGCGCGTCTACCTGACGCCGGTCCGAGGTGCCGAGTACTATCGGATGACGTTTCCCTACACCTATCCCGTTCGGGTTGACGATGACTTTGATTCGCGCATCGATACGGAGATTACCCGCCAGACCGAAACCGAATTGGAGGTTCGGTTCGAGATTCCTTCGGACACTCGGCAAGGCCTTTGGCGTATTTGGACAGGTGGCCCGCACGGTGTCGATGACCGCATCAGTTTCGAGATCACCGACCGGCCTGATGCCGCTTCAACCGACGTGACGTTCGACGGGGAAGCAGTCAGCCTGAATGGCTCTCTCGACTTAGCAGGAGAGGAAGATTCGTTCATGTTAGCCGTCCCTGCCGGGCTCCCGATCGTTGTCACTTCCCTGGCGGCTCAAATGGGGCTGCCCTATCTGGACACGGTACTCGAACTATTCGATGCCGATGGAAACCTGGTCGCCGAACACGACGATCTGATGAGCGGTCAAGGCACCGTGATCGGCAACCTGGATTCGCTGTTGCACTACATCCCTGAGCACGCCGGCCGCTACAGGCTTGTGGTCCGCGACCGTATTGGCCGCGGTGGGCCCTCTTTCGTCTATCGCCTACGGGTGGAGGAACGATTGCCAGGCTTCTCGCTGCTGAGTGACCCGGAGAACCTCAATTTGCGATCGGGAGTGGTCGGTCGAGTCGGCGTCTTGCTGATCCGCGAGCCGGGCTTTGACGAGGCAGTAGAGGTCTGGGTCGAAGGCCTTCCGGTCGGAATCACCGTCGGGCGAGGAAAGTTCCGGTCCGATCAGTTCTTTGGACCTTCGGAAGATGGCGACAACGTCATCATCCCGGAAGTATTCTTGAATGTTACTGTCGGCGAGGAGGTGGCCGCGGGAGACTATCCGATTCGCGTCCTGGGACGCGCCTCGGGCCGCCAAGAGACGGTCGAGGCGATCTCAACGCTGTGGATCGGGGCGCCAGCAAAGCGCAACGACGTCCGGCGTCCGCTGCCTGGCATCCTGCTTACGGTTTTGCCATCGCCCGGCAGCAGTGAGGAGTGAGCGGTGAGCCGGACAACAGCAGAATTTCTTGTCTCGACCAAAGTTTCTTTCTCGAATGGGATGCTGAGCTGAAACTTGAAGAATTCGTCGCACGTCTCTAGTCCCCGGACAGCGCGTCGAACGGGACCTGTTTGCCGACAGCATCAACCTACTTCACCAAGACTAGACTCCCCAGACTCTTGTCACGACCTGAGGGTGAACTACCAGTATTACAAAGCCAAGTTCGTCAGAGCCGCGAACGACTTGAGCCGCTAGCAACATGAGCCCAAGTCCCGAGGATAGAGCTGGACAACTCTTCCCCACGCAGTGACGGACAATATCGCCCATCCTCGACCGAAGTTTTCTTCTCGAATGGTGCCAGGGCCTCTGGGGAGGAAACCAAGCTAAAACTTCATTCGGCAAGAACAATGCAGACGAACTAACATCTGACAGAGTAGTGACACGTAGGATGGGCACTCCTGCCCGTCGAGAATACAGACGGGCAGGAGTGCCCATTCTACTACTCCCAACTCTGGACTAAAGACGGTGGGAAGCAAATCGATGGATCGGAAAAAGGAGTAGGTAATCGGTAGCGTGCAATACCACGTTGCGGATGATGAGTACTTTGAAAAGCGGACGCTGAGGCGCTACGCTGGTGTTTGGTCGCTCTGGGTGTCGGTGCGGTGATTTCAGGCGATTTCTTCGGTTGGAACTTCGGGCTTGGTGTCGGCGGCTTCGGTGGTCTGGAAATCGCAACCGTGGCTATCGCTGTCATGTACATCGGCATGTGCTATTCGATCGCCGAGATGTCTCCGGCATTGCTACACACGGGTGGCGCCTACTCCTTCGGCCGTACAGCTATGGGGCCGTGGGGCGGCTTCATCACCGGCCTGGCCGAGACCATGGAATACGTGCTGACCCCGGCGGTGATCATGGTCGGGATCGGCGGCTATATGGGCGCCATCTTTAACGATCTTTTCGGAATTGATATCGTTGCTCCTGTCTGGTAGCTGATTTCCTATACGATCTTTGTCGGCCTCAACATCTGGGGCGTCGAGATCACCTTCAAGTTTTCGGTCTTCATCACGCTTGTTGCGCTCTTGATCCTCAGCGTTTTCTGGATTGGTGCCATCCCCCATTTTTCCTGGGAACAGCGCTCAACATCCAATCCGAGAAAGGAGGGAGTGTGTGGCTGCCGAAGAGTCGCACGACCCCAAGCATGACATGCCGAAGGGACTACTTTGGGGAATCCTGACACTGATCATTGCGTCGGTGTTGACGCTGTTCCTGAACTCTGGAATTCCACGCGGATAGGCAGTCGTTGGCCGCTCTGACGAACCTCTATTTCTCGCCTTCAAGACCATCTTCGGTGACGGAGTTGGTTCCTCGTTGCTGGCGCTGATGGCAGTTGCGGGGTTGATCGCTAGCTTCCACACGATAATTTGAGCCTATGGTCGCAATATCTATTCACTATTGCGAGCGGGCTATTTTCCCCACTGGATGTCCCTGACTCACGCCAAGCGCCATATTCCTCACATCGCCCTGATTGTGGACGCAGGGTTGGGCTTTATCGGGGCCCTCACTATTGAGTTTGGCGCGTCTATCTTCGGGGATGTTCCGGTGGGTGCGGTGCTGCTGAACATGGCTGTCTTTGGAGCGGGTATCGCTTACGTGATGCACATGATCGCCTTTGTGCTCTTGCGCCGGAAGCTGCCGGAAATCGAGCGCCCCTACCTCAGCCCGCTGGGCACTACCGGAGCTATTGTGGCGGGTTCAATTGCCTTCATCACCTTGATCTTGCCCTTCCTGGACGCGGATTATCGTATAGGAGTCTACGGGTGCGCCATTTGGTTCGCCTGCGGGATCATCTACTTCGGAGTCTACGGGCGAAAGACCCTGGTCTATTCGCCTGAGGAAGCATTCGCTGTCAGACACACCGCTGACTCTGTCTCGGAGTGAGTGGCCATTGCGCATCGAACTGCCTTCCACCGTAGCCTTGGCCTCCAGGGCGAAGTCCTCTTTGTCGAGCCGTCGGCTCGTCGCACGGCGGCCTGGAGACCACCGCCGCTGAAACGGACCTCTGGCAAGAAACATTTGAGTGTACTTGGTGACCTGAGTCGCCTAGACTCGTGTGCCATGCCCTTCTCGCGGTATCCCATCGCTCGTGCACCTTGGCAACGGAGGCTCCACGAGATCATGTTCGAGGTCGAAACGGTTTCCGGAAAGTTCTTCGAAATCATTCTTCTGGGCGCGATTTTCCTGAGTATTGTGATCGTGAGTCTCGAGACCGTTGAAGAATTCGAGTCATACAGTTTTATATTCATGGTGGCCGAATGGGGCTTGACCATCTTCTTCACCATCGAATACGTGTTGAGGCTGGTGTGCTCGTTCCGACCCGTTCGCTACGCCAGGAGCTTCTTCGGAGTTGTCGATCTGTTCTCGATCGTGCCGACTTACCTGACTCTGTTCGATCTGGGAAGCCGGTCTCTGGTCGTGATTCGCGCGTTCCGGCTTCTGCGCGCGTTTCGTGTTTTCAAGCTTGCACGGATGCTTTCAGAGGCTGCCTCGATGCGCCAGGTGGTGGTGGACGCTCGCGGGAAGATAGTGGTGTTCTTCTCGACCGTCCTCATCGTGGTCACGGTCGCGGGTGTGGCGATGTATGTGATCGAGAATACGTTATCCAATCACGGGCACTCGAGTTCGTTCACGTCCGTTCCTCAGGCGATGTATTGGGCGATCGTCACGATGACGACGGTGGGCTATGGTGACATCGTTCCCCAGACGGCCGCGGGGAAGATGCTTTCCGCTCTCCTGATGATGATTGGCTATAGCCTCATCATCGTTCCGACCGGGTTCATTACAGCCGAGCTGGTCAACACCAGGTGGAGTAGTATCAGTACTAACCGGGCCTGCACCCATTGCATGGTCGAGGGGCACGAGAAGGACGCCGTTCACTGCAGGGCTTGTGGTGAAAAGCTTTGAATTCCTGGGTCGGCCGGACGCTTCCTATCCCTCACCAGTTGGTGATCGAACCATCGGGCCGTCGATTGAGTGGGGCGCCCTCGACCTTTTCCGCGACTTCGGTAACGAGCTTTAGGTTGGCCGTATCCACTTCCACACCTAGACCCGGTCGTTCGCTGGGCCAGAGTTTGCCTTCGCGAAAGTCATAGCTCACCTGTAGGTGAGGCAGTTTTTGGTTGCGGCCGCCCAGCATCTCCATCAGAACGGGTCCAGGAAAGGCATTGCAAGCATGAACCAGGGCTGCGGTGGCGATCGGTCCGGTAAAATGCGGTACCAGCCCAACGTAATGAGTCTCGCAGAGGGCTGCGATCTTCATGAACTCCGTGATGCCGCCAGCGTTGGGTAGGGAGACTCGCGAGTAGTCGATCAGACGCTCCTCGATCATCTCGTTGATGTCCCAACGGTCACCGAACTGCTCGCCCACGGCGATTGGCACCTTCACTCTTGGACGCAGTTGTCGGTAGACTCCTGGGTTTTCGCTGCGCACGAGGTCTTCGACGAAGTAGGGATCGAGGTCCTCGATGAGTGAGGAGAGCCTGACGGCGTCGGGCATGTCCAGCCTGGTGTGATAGTCGATCGCCCAGTCGCCGTCGACGCCCACACCTTTGCGCACTTCCCTGCAGAGTTTGTAGGTGTCGCGGACGGATTGACGCGGGTTGAACGAGGGGCCCGAACCCAGGGTGCTGATTCGATAGGCGCGAAATCCGGCGTCCATGCAGGCGCGCGCCGCCTCGCCACGGCTCTTGTAGCCGGGGAATCCCGTGGAGTAGCACTCGACGTGTTTTCGCACCGGGCCTCCAAGGAGCTGGTAGACCGGGACTCCAAGGGCCTTTCCCTTGATGTCCCAGAGCGCCAGGTCGAGTGCGCCCAGGGCGTGGATCTTCTCGCGTCCGGGAGGGTAGAAGTGGCCTCGATACATCAGTTGCCAGAGATGTTCGATTCGGGCAGGGTTCTCTCCGATGAGCAAGCCCGCGCACTGGCGAATCGTGTCCTCCGAAGGTGCCGCCAACGGGTGAACTACCAGCGTTACGAAGCCAAGTCCGACAGAACCGCGAACGACTTGAGCCGTTAGCAAAATGAGCCCAGGTTGCGAGGAGAGAGCCGGACAACTCTTCCCCACGCAGTGACGCACGACATCGCCTATGCTCGACCGAAGTTTCGTTCTCGAATGGGACCAGCGCTTCCTGGGGGGGCACTGACCTGAAACCGCCGCATGATCGATCCCGCGTGGTAGACTTGGCCGTCCACTCTCCGCGTAAGTATTCGGATGCCGTTGAAACGTTGTCGGTCTACCAGAAATACTTGTCTTAGGCCTTCGCCTGAGAAGTTCCTCTTCGTCCTGACAATTCTGACTTTGAGCTCTCTCTGTCTATGGTCTCAGATGGGGACGGGAACCCTTCTCGGAACTATCCGGCAGGAAAATGGCGATCCCGTTCCCGAGGTTGAGATGGCCATCCACCGGATCGAGACTAACGAGACCTTCCGAATGCTAGCCAATGTCAAAGGTGATTACCGGAGGGACGGTCTTCCCCCGGGCAGCTATGAAATCACCGCATCTTTGCCCGGCTATGGGACCCAGGTCAGGACCCACATCAAACTAATGGTAGGGCAGATCCTGCAGGAGGATTTTCGTCTCTATCGTGGCGATCTGGGGGAAAGTCAGGCGACCCGGAGCCAGTCTGTCTTCTCTGGGTCTGGCCGGGAGGATCGGGGGCAGGTGATCGACCAGGAAAAGCTGGAGAACCTGCCAGTCAACGCCCGGGACATTGGCCAGCTGGCCAGTTTAGCGGTAGGAGCTGCTCCCAGCAGTGAAAGCAGAAGCCGCACCGTCAAGGTGCTAGGCATGAGGCGCACCGACAACCTCACCTACATCGACGGGACTCTGTTCACCCACGGCGACGGAACCGCCGCCTTCCAGGTCAGCCCCGACGCGCTGAGGGAGTTCGAGGTCAAGACGGGACTCTACTCCTCCGAATACGGCATCCGGCCTGGCGGACAGATCGTCGCGGTGACCAAGACTGGCGCCAACGATCTCCATGGTAGCGTCTTCTGGTTCCATCGGAATGACAACCTGGATGCCCGCAACTTCTTCGAGCAGAGGAAGGCCGAGTTCAAACGTAATCAACTGGGGGCGACGCTGGGAGGTCCCCTCTTTCTCCCGGGTGTTTTAGATGGTCGGGACCAGGCCTGGTTTTTCTTCTCCTATCAGTTCCGCTCGGTTCGCGAGACCAAGCCTCTGACGGGCGTGGTTCCCACACGGGAAGAAAAGCAGGGGCAGTTCGCGACTTCTATCCGGGATCCCCTCACTGGAGACCTCTTTCCTGGAAACAAGATCCCCTCGGCCCGCTTGGATCCGGTGGCTTTGAAGCTTCTCCCCTACTGGCCCGATCCTAACACCGCCGGTGCCCTGAACTTCACCAGCCCCGACTCCACCAGCCCGGTGGATAACCCTCAGGTTATCGCTCGCATCGATCTGAAGACCTCCGACGTGAGCCGCTGGGCGGGCCGCTTTGTCTGGGATAGCAGTCACTGGACCTCGACCCAGCCGATTAGTACCTTCTCTTCCAGGAACCCCTTGAGCACCTGGGGACAAATGCTCTCCTACAGCAGGAGTCTGAGCTCGAAGGCCCAGAATGTAACCAGTCTCCACTTTTTTCGCCGGCCCTACGAGGCCAGGGCGTCCCAGCGGGAGGTGGCTGAGGAACTGGGGATCCCGCAACTTCTGCTCAGCGAGGTAGATAGGACCGGTGTTCCCATTACCGAGATACAGGGTTATACGAGAATCGGAGACCACTCCTTCCTGGGCCCCTCGAGTGTGGGCAACTGGCAGGCCAAGAATGCACTTTCTCTGCTGGAAGGGGACCATGCCCTGAAGGCCGGTCTTCACTTTCGTAGGCATTACAATTTGTTCGTCAGCGAGCGGCGAAGCCGGTTCACCTTCTTTGATCGTTACACCGGCAATGGGTTCGCGGACTATCTGCTGGGATACCTGACGCAAAGCCAATTGGGGGGGGAGGCCTCGCGAGGGAGATTCCATCAGGACAGCTACTATCTGTATCTTCAGGACAGCTGGAAGGCGAGCCCCAGTCTGACCCTGAATCTGGGGCTGCGTTACGAGTTGAGGCTCCCTTGGCGAGACAAGCGAGGCTTTATGTCGAACCTGGACCCGGTGACCGGTCAGCTGGTTCCGCCACTACTGGATTTGCAACTGGGCCCCGGGGAAACAGGCCGCTTTGAGCCCAACCATCCGTTGATCCGCTGGAACAAGATGGGGGGATTTCTGCCTCGCTTGGGTTTGTCCCTTCGGCTGAGGGAGAAGACGGTTCTACGCACCGGATACGGCATCTACTCCAACGAGCCGGATCTGAACAACGTACTGCGGCTGAGTCGCAATCCCCGCCCCGGAGTCCAGAGGCTCGTTTTCAACAGCGCCTTGGAGACACCGTCCTTGAGTCTCTCTGATCCCTTTCCCCAGGAGGGTACGGATGAGGCAGTCCCTGACCACTTCGGAATGGAAACTCCACTGCCCCTTTCCAGAACCCAGTCCTGGGGCCTGAGCCTACAACACGAAATCTCTTCGCAATGGTTTCTCGGCAGTGGCTACCACGGTTCCCGCTCGAGCCATCGAATAGAAACGGTCGCCTTCAACGATGCGATCCCAGGGACGGGGGATCGGCAGCTCCGGCGACCCTGGTCTCATCTCCAAGCGGTCTACTTCCCCTTGGCTGACGCCGACTCCTGGTACCATGGTATGCACCTTCAGCTGGAAAGGGCTACCGGTCCGGACGGCTTCTACTTACTGTCTTCATTCAGCTGGTCGCGTCTCATTCAAACCGGAGGAGGAACGACTGGGTTCCGCTCTCGCAACGTCTTCCGGTCCCGCAACCTTCCCCTGGCTGCGACCCGAGGAGTGGCCGACTTCCACATTCCGCGGCGCTTGATGCTCTCCGGTGGCCTCGATTTTCCCTTTGGCCCGGGCAAGGCCCTACTTCGCGAGGGTCTGGCTTCACAGGTCCTGCGGGGGTGGTCCATCCGGGCTATCTCCAGTTTCCAGGACGGGGGCGCGCGCACCGTCACTCTGCCCGGCGATCCCGTGGATGCCGGGTCGGAGTCTTCCCAGTGGCCGGATCGGATTCGGGACGCCAACCTACCTTCTTCCCAGAGGACTCCCGCACGCTGGTTCGACGCTGCTGCGTTTGCACCTCCTCCTGATTTTCAGTACGGTAATTCAGGCCGAGGTGTCGTAGAGGCTCCGGGCCTGTTCAATCTGGACATCTCCCTTCGGCGGACCTTTCTCCTCGGCGAAACGCGAAGATTTGAAGCCAGGCTGGAAGCCTTCAACGCAACCAACCACTCCAACTTCGTTGTCAGGGGGCAGCAGCAGACCCTCCAGTACGGAACCAGTGGCTTTGGTGTGCTGGCAGAGGCCCTGCCGGCACGACAAGTCCAGCTGGCCCTGAAGATCTATTTCTGAAACGGACCTCGGCCCTTGACTTCAACCGCCTTCGGCCTCCGCTGGTGAGGGTTCGGGATTCCTTGCCCCTTGCAGATAGGGTAGGATCGCTTCATGTCCTCATCTCTTGCGATTCTAGGCGGGGCCAAGGCCGTCACGACCGAACCCGGATCGATCTTCGACTGGCCCCTGATTGGACCCGAGGACGAGGAGGCCGTCCTGGAGGTTCTGCGCCGCGGGGCCATGTCGGGTATCGACGTGACCCAGCAGTTCGAAAGGGAGTTGGCGACCTGGTTCGGACGTCGTTTTGCCCTCTGTCACAATACCGGGACCGCGGCGATTCATACGTCTCTCTTTGCCTCGGGTGTCGGAGTCGGCGATGAGGTCATTTGCCAGAGTCTGACTCTGTGGGCGTCGGTCATTCAGGTCTTCTCACTTGGGGCGACCGTCGTCTTTTCCGAAATCGATCCCCAGACGCTGACGCTGGACCCGGCCGACATCGAACATCGGATCAGCGACCGGACCAAGGCCATAGTGGTGGTTCACTACTGTGGCCATCCCGCGGACATGGATCCGATCCTTGAAATAGCGGCAAGGCACCGCCTGAAAGTCATAGAGGACGTCTCGCACGCCCAGGGGGGACTCTACAAAGGACGTCGTCTGGGCACTCTGGGTGATGTGGGTGCGATGTCGATCATGTCGGAGAAGAGCCTGGCCTGCGGTGAGGGCGGATTCCTCATTACCGACGACGAGGAACTCTACGAACGGGCCGTGGCTTTCGGTCATTACGAGCGTACCCACCAGCTAAAACACCCTCAACTCAGGCCCTTTGCCGGCATGCCTCTGGGTGGCTACAAGTACCGGATGCACCAGCTCTCATCGGCGCTGGGACGAGTCCAACTGCGGCACTATCAAGAGCGAATCGAGACGATTCAGGGAGCCATGAACTACTTCTGGGACCGCCTAGAGGGAGTACCTGGTCTCAGAGCCCACCGGCCCTCTCCGGACTCAGGAAGCACGATGGGAGGGTGGTATTCGCCACATGGCCTGTACAAAGCTGAGGAATTGGGGGGACTATCGATCACCCGATTTTGCGAGGCAGTTACTGCCGAGGGTGTTCCCATCTTCCCGGGCGCCAATCCTCCTATGCACGTGCATCCGTTGCTCAATGAAGCGGATGTCTACGATCACGGTCGTCCCACACGAATCGCCCATTCGACCCGGGACCTACGACAGCCACCGGGAAGTCTTCCCGTGACTGAAAGTCTTCCCCTAGCCTGCTATTCCGTCCCCTGGTTCAAGCGCCACGATGCCCGGATCATCGACGAACACGCCGAAGCCTTTCGCAAGGTAGCAGAGTCCGCCGATACCCTGTCATAGCGGATAGCAGGTAATACCCCTCTTCACCTACGGAAGATCGAATACAGGTCCGCGTCTTGGATGGAGAAGCGCCTTCGGCCTGCTGTCATTGAAGATCGAACTGGTCTATAGTTCGGCCGGACAAACCGTGAAAAGGAGGACTTTATGACTCGGACGATCCGCAAGGACCTTTGCTGCTTCCAGCTCTTGTTGGCTAT
>CAUZIZ010000042.1:0-36512 GCA_963579905.1 Acidobacteria bacterium UBA6911
GGCGAAACCGGAGACCAAGGCAGCGGCGAAACCGGAGGCCAAGGCAGCGGCGAAACCAGAGGCCAAGGCAGCGGCGAAACCGGAGACCAAGGCAGCGGCGAAACCGGAGGCCAAGGTAGCGGCGAAACCGGAGGCCAAGGTAGAAGCAGAACCAAAGGCCAAAGCCAAACCAAGGAAGGCCCCGAAGCAGACTAAAAAAGAAACGACAACCACTTCTAGCAGTGCCGCTTCTACAAAGGCGAAGGCGACTGAGGCGAAGACCAAGGAGCCGGCTCAGGCAAAGGCAACTTCATCCGCAAAGGCGGCCACAGACAAAGCTCCCAAGAAGGACTCTGAACCCGAGCCAAAGGTGACCGAGGCAAAGGGTTGAAGCGGCGCCTGCAAGGGTAGCGAGGGTTTATGGCGATTACAGCGGAGCAGGTCAAATCTCTCAGGCAGAGAACTGGCGCGGGCATGATGGACTGCAAGAGAGCTCTGGCCGAGGCCGAGGGAGCGGTTGACCGTGCTATTTCAATTTTGCGGGAAAAGGGCCTGGCGGCAGCCCAGAAGAAGTCGGGTCGCGACACCCATGAGGGTATCGTTGGGCACTATGTCCACGCGGGGGGGAAGTTGGGCGTGCTGGTTGAGGTCAATTGCGAGACCGACTTTGTTGCCCGTACCGAAGATTTCCAGAGTTTGGTCAGAGATCTCGCCATGCAGGTCGCAGCATCCAACCCTCTCTATGTGTATCGTGATGACGTTGGGCAGGAAGAAATTGACGCAGAAAAGAAAATATATCGCAAGCAGGCGTCGAATAGTGGCCGGCCCGAACATGTCATGGATAAGATCGTTGAAGGCAAATTGCAGAAGCACTATTCGGAGGTCTGCCTTTTTGAGCAACCCTTTGTAAAAGATCCTTCGATTTCGGTCAAAGATCTGATCAACGCGCAGATTGCCACCCTGAAAGAGAACATCACCATACGCCGTTTTTGCCGGTTCAAGGTTGGAGAGGACACGTAACTCTCTCCTCTTTAAGCTGACTGCAAAAGGCGTTTCATATTCGGATTGGTCATAACAGGAGGGGACTTGGCCCGGGATAACAAGGTTCCTGTGGTTGAGCCGGTTGAACTCCAAAGGCCGATCTACGCCAGAATTTTGATCAAGCTCAGTGGCGAGGTGCTGGGAGGACGCAGCGAATTCGGCGTAGACTCCGCGGCGATGGCGAATATCGCACGTGAGATAAAGGAGGTCCATTCTCTCGGTTCCGAGATCGCGATCGTCGTGGGTGGAGGCAACATCGTCCGGGGTGTTGCGGTCAGTGAGGCCGGCTTTGACCGAGCGACCGGCGACTATATGGGGATGCTCGCTACCGTCATCAATGCTCTTGCCCTTCAGAGTGCGCTCGAACAAGAGGGCATCAACACTCGCGTGCTTAGCGCAATCCACATGGCCGAGGTCGCCGAGCCATTCATTCGCAGACGCGCCGTCCGACACCTCGAAAGAAAACGCGTGGTCATTTTCGCTGCGGGCACAGGAAACCCCTATTTCTCTACCGATACCGCTGCTGCGTTAAGAGCGATGGAGATCAGAGCCGAGGTGATTCTCAAGGGGACCAAGGTAGATGGGGTCTATGACTCGGATCCATCCCAGAACGATCAGGCCAAGCTGTTCGACCGTCTTACTTACTTTCAGGTGCTTGAGAAGGGGCTGAAAGTAATGGATACCACCGCCATTTCGCTGTGCATGGATCACGACCTTCCGATTATTGTGTTTAATCTTCGCCAGGAAGGGAATATCAAGTTGGCCGTTCTGGGGAAGAAGGTCGGGTCCATTATTACCCGTTAGCTGGAAGTAGGAGACTAAGGGTCTGCGCAAAAATAATTTGGCATTTTGGCATCTCATCTTCACACCATCTTCGGCCGCTCCTCAATCGCGAAATCCTCAACTTAGATCCGGCTACGCCTGCGGTTTCGCTCAATCGTTCGCGGCCAAATCTGGTGCAAATCTGAGCGCCAATTCTACCAAGTTATTCTTGCGCAGACCCTAACTGGTAGGGGTGAGCCTTGCCGGTGATGTGGTTTATATGGAGGTGACATGACCAAAGCAGTGCTCTCGGAGGCGCGACGGAAGATGGACAAGACGATCGAGGACCTCATGCGCGAGCTAACCACCATCCGAACCGGACGTGCTTCGGTCCACATTCTGGATCAAGTACAGGTGGACTACTACGGGACGCTCACACCCATCAATCAGTTGGCGACGTTGCATGTTCCAGACCCAAGTCTGATTACGGTAAAGCCCTGGGATCCCTCGCAGATAGCAAGTCTAGAGCGGGCGGTTCAAGCCTCGAATCTGGGACTCAATCCTTCGAATGACGGTCAGGTCATTCGGATTCCAATCCCACCGCTCACCGAAGAGAGACGGAAGGAGCTGGCCAAGCGCGTTGGGAAAGTTGCAGAACAGCACAAGGTTGCGGTTCGAAATATCCGCAGGGATGCGAACGAGCAGTTGAAGAAGCTAGTGAAGAACAAGGAAATTTCGGAAGACGATGAGGCTCGAAGCCTCGAACAGACACAAACTCTAACCGACCAGTTTATTCAGAAGGTCGAGACCATAGGCAAACAGAAGGAGATGGAGATCTTAGAGGTCTGAGCATCTGAGCGTCTGAACATCGCAGAAGAACCTGCACCGGGTTTCAACAATCTGAAGACACGTTCGGCGTGGAGGCCACCCTCACGTCGCTCGACTGAAGTTTCTCTCTCGAATGGGGCCAGCGCTTCCTGGGAGGGGAACTGACGTGAAACCTAGATTTGGCTTCGGTCTCCTGGCCGCCCAAGGGTCCGGTTTGTCTTGGTTTTCTCAACTGTGGTATGAATGAAAAGTGGTGGCTGAGTTTCGAGAAGATCCAGACGATACCTCTGTCTGGCCGAAGAATCAGGGGGACGAGTCCCACTCTGACCCGCAGATTTCAACTGCGAACTCATTCATTCCCAGACTGACAGAACACGAATCGACGGGGGGTTCGGATTCTCCGACCGAAACCTGCCAACCGAACCGGACCCGGGATTGGGCATCGATCCTCCAGGATCTCAGGGGCTGGGCCAGAGACGTCTTTTTTGCCGCCTTGGCGGCAGTCCTAATTGTGATTTTCGTGGTGCAGCCGGTCAAGGTTGAGGGGACGAGCATGCAGCCCAACCTTGCCGACCAGGAGCGAATTTTCGTCAGCAAGTTCATCTATTATTTTGCCGATATCAAGCGAGGAGACGTCATTGTTTTCTGGTATCCTAATGATGTAAGCAAATCGTTTATTAAACGGGTCATTGGAATCCCTGGAGATAGAGTCGAGATCAGGAAGGGCGATGTCTATATCGATGGGCAGAGGTTGGGTGAGTCCTATGTAGGGCCCGAGTATCGCGATGACAGTTTTCATCGCATTGTTGAGGTCCCGCTGCGCCAGTACTTTGTGCTCGGCGATCACCGCAGTTCGAGCAATGATAGTCGGAGCTGGGGGTTTGTCCCTGAAGCCCAGATATTGGGTAAGGCGGTCTTTCGTTACTGGCCGCTGTCAAAGCTAGGAATGATTGATTAACCCGCATTCCTTACGCGTGTTCGCCGTCAGGTGCCGCAGAGGCCTTTCTACGCAAGGCCACGCTAACGAGACCACTAGCAGTTTAGGCCGTGCGTTGTGTCTTGAGGTGCCTGAAGGAGCGAAGTGTAGCGGCTAAGCACCGGGTAAGTCCTGACAAAAATCGACCAAGATCCAAGAGCGATCTTCGTTTGATCCGGGAGAATCGTCGTGCGGAAAGCAACCCTGTGTCTCGAAGATGGCACCTATTTTGAAGGGCGTGCGTTCGGAGCCGAGGAGGAGGCTTTGGGGGAGGTCGTCTTCAACACCTCGATGACCGGCTATCAAGAGGTGATCACCGACCCCTCTTACGCTGGCCAGATTGTGGTGATGACTCAGCCCGAGATAGGGAATTACGGAACCAACCACGACGACCAGGAATCCGCCAGACCCTTCGTTGAGGGTTTCGTCGTTCGAGAGTGTAGCCCTATCTTCTCGAACTGGAGAGCCGAGAAAAGTCTGGACGATTATCTTCGCGGACACGGCGTCGCTGGAATATCAGAAATCGATACCCGCGCCCTGGTTAGGCACATTCGCGAGCGAGGGGCGATGCGGGGCATCATTTCCTCATCTCAATCGACTCGAGAACAGTTGGGAAAGAGAGTCCTCCAGCACCCGCGGATGGCTGGTAGCGACTATGTCCGGTCCGTCAGTACGGAGCGGAGCTACACTTGGCCAGTAGAGAGTCCCCTCTTCAAGGTCGTCGCCTACGACTTCGGAATCAAATACAATATTCTGCGCTGTCTGGCTGCTCGGGGATGCGATGTCACTGTAGTGCCGGCGACGACGCTGCCCGAAGATGTCCTGGGACTGGAACCGGACGGCATCTTCCTGTCGAATGGACCGGGAGACCCGGAACCGCTGGGCTATATTGTCGAGAATCTGAAGAAGCTAGTAGGGAAGCGACCCCTGTTCGGGATCTGCTTGGGCCACCAACTTCTAGGGCTGACCCTGGGGGGTAAGACCTATAAGCTCAAGTTCGGGCATCGAGGAGGAAACCAGCCCGTTAAGAACCTCATTTCAGGAAAGATCGAGATAACCTCCCATAACCACGGTTTCGCCGTGGACCCGGAGTCCCTGGACGAGGGGCAGATCGAGCTCACTCACATGAATTTGAACGATCAGACGCTGGAAGGATTCCGGCATCGATCGCTGCCGGTATTTTCTGTGCAGTACCACCCAGAGGCCTCTCCTGGCCCTCACGACTCGCTCTATCTGTTCGATCAGTTTCTGGACGTCATGCGCGAGTATCGGGACCAGCCGGTCCGGTCAGGATGACGCAAGACCAAATTTAACGAGGAGGAGAGCCGGACCCCGAACGAAGTCCGGTTCTGAAGTGGGAACATGCCCAAGCGAGACGATCTGAAGAAGATCCTGATCATCGGATCGGGGCCGATTGTGATTGGTCAAGCGTGCGAGTTCGACTACTCCGGGACTCAGGCCTGCAAGGCCTTGCTGAGTGACGGTTTCCAGGTAGTACTCGTCAACTCCAACCCTGCCACAATCATGACCGATCCTGAATTTGCGACTCGGACATATGTTGAACCGATCACGGTGGAATATGTGTCTGAGATCATCAGGAGGGAGCGACCCGATGCTCTTTTGCCCACGGTGGGGGGACAGACAGCCCTGAATATTTCGGTTCAGCTCAGCGAGAGCGGGATTCTCCACGAGCTGGGTGTGGAGATGATCGGGGCTAAGTTGAACGCGATTCGAGTCGCCGAGGACCGCAGACGATTTCGGGAGGCGATCGAGGAGATTGGGCTTGAGGTTCCGGCTTCTGGGTTTGCCAATGATCTCAAGGAGGCGGCAGCGATCCTGGAGAAGGTGGGTCTGCCCGCGGTCATCCGTCCTTCTTACACACTAGGAGGAACGGGTGGAGGCATCGCTTTCAACAATGAAGAGTTTGACGAGATCGTGGGTCGAGGTCTTCAACTCTCCCCAATCCACGAGATTCTCATAGAAAAATCCATTCTGGGATGGAAGGAATTCGAACTCGAGGTCATGCGAGATCTCAACGACAATGTTGTGATCATCTGTTCTATCGAGAACTTCGATCCGATGGGAGTTCATACAGGGGACTCCATCACGGTTGCTCCCGCTCAAACGCTGACGGACAAGGAATATCAGCTTATGCGGGATGCGGCCATCCAGATCATCCGACGGGTGGGTGTGGAGACCGGAGGGTCGAACATTCAGTTTGCGATCAATCCCGATGACGGCCGAATGGCTGTGATCGAGATGAATCCTCGTGTTAGTCGGAGCTCGGCCCTGGCTTCGAAAGCAACCGGGTTTCCCATCGCCAAGATCGCAGCCAAGCTGGCAGTAGGCTACACGCTCGACGAGATTCCCAACGATATTACGCTCAAGACTCCGGCCTCTTTTGAGCCCACCCTCGATTATGTGGTCGTCAAGATTCCCCGCTGGAACTTCGAGAAATTTCCGGAGGCGGACGATATTCTGGGTACCCAGATGAAGTCGGTGGGGGAGGTAATGGCGATCGGCAGGACCTTCAGAGAGGCGCTGCTCAAGGGTTTTCGTTCCTTGGAAACGGGGAAGACCCTTGGCAGTGAAGTGACGGATCCCGAGCGCATTCGGGAGCATCTCGTTCGGCCCAATCCCTCCCGTCTCGCCTATATCAGCCTGGCGTTCCGTCACGGTTACACCATCGAAGAGATCTACAAGTTGACGACCATTGATCCTTGGTTTCTGGAACAGATCGAACGGGTGGTCGGCATGGGGCAGGAGCTCGAAAAGGTGGAACTTTCAGAGGTCGGTCGCGAGCAGTTGCTGCGGCTGAAGCGCGAGGGTATCTCCGATCTCTGGCTTTCCCAGATCCTGAGTGGTGCTAAGGGGAATGGTCTGTCAGGAGAGCCCGAGGAGGGTGCCGCCTCCGGCAAGCTTCGAGAAGAAGATGTCTTCCGCTATCGAGAGAAGATGGGCGTCGTACCGGTTTTCAAGAGAGTGGACACTTGTGCCGCCGAATTCGAGTCCCACACGCCGTATCTCTACTCCAGCTACGAGCGAGAGGACGAATCTGATCCGACTGACCGCAAGAAAATTGTGATTCTTGGTAGCGGTCCCAACCGGATTGGCCAGGGCATCGAGTTCGATTACTGCTGTTGCCATGCGGCTTTCGCCCTCAGGGAAGATGGATATGAGGCCATCATGATCAATTGCAATCCTGAGACGGTTTCGACCGACTACGATACTTCGGACCGGCTCTACTTCGAGCCGCTGACGTTCGAGGATGTGATGGCGGTGGTGAGAAAAGAGAACCCAGTTGGGGTGATTGTGCAGTTGGGAGGGCAAACTCCGTTGAAGCTCGCCCTGAAGCTCTTTGAAGCCGGCGTCTCTATTATCGGAACGTCACCAAAATCTATCGATCTGGCTGAAGATCGAAAACAATTCGAAGAGCTGCTTAAGGAGCTGGACATTCTGCGTCCTGACAACGGTTCGGCGATGTCGGTGGAAGAGGCTCGCAAGGTTGCCGACCGGATCGGCTACCCGATTCTGGTGAGGCCCTCCTATGTTCTGGGTGGACGGGCGATGGCGATCATCTACGACGAGGCTTCTCTCGCGAAGTACGTGAGCAATGCTGTGGAGGTCTCCCCAGAGCACCCTGTGCTGATCGATAGATTCCTGGAGGATGCACGGGAGTATGACGTCGATGCCCTGGCCGACGGTGAGAAGGTGGTCATTGGTGGAATCATGGAGCATATCGAGGAGGCTGGTATTCACTCGGGCGACAGCACCTCGGTCCTTCCTCCCATGGTGATCGAGGAGGAGCATCTGGAAACGATGAGGCATTACACCCGTCGGTTGGGCAAGGCTCTCAACGTGATAGGCCTGATGAATGTCCAGTTTGCCGTGGTCCAGGACCGTGTCTACGTCCTGGAGGTCAACCCCCGGGCCAGTCGAACCACACCCTTCGTGAGCAAAGCCACAGGGGTGCCACTGGCGAAAATGGGAGCCAGGCTCATGATCGGAAAGACCCTGTCGGAGCTGGGCCTCGACGAGGATTTGAAAGTGACCAGCTGTTTCGTCAAGACCCCAGTTTTTCCGTTTTCCAAGTTCCCCGGAGTCGACACGATTCTAGGTCCTGAGATGAAGTCGACCGGGGAGGTAATGGGAGTGGCAGACAGCTTTGGGTACGCCTACGCCAAGGCTCAGATCAGCGCGGGTAACGACCTGCCCAAGGCAGGCGTCGTCTTTATCAGCGTCAACGAGCGGGACAAACGCTATGTCAGCGCTCTCTCCAGGGACTTTCAGGAACTCGGGTTTCAGTTGGTAGCCACCGGCGGAACCGCGTCAGTGCTTGCCCAGGCAGGCCTGGAAGTCGAGACGGTATATAAGGTTAACGAGGGCCGACCCAATGTTGTCGACCTCATCAAGAGCAAGAAGATCGATCTGGTTGTCAACACTCCTTTGGGCCGAGAGTCGTTCTTCGACGAAAAGGCGATACGGCGGTCCTGCACACAGTACAGCACACCCTGTATCACGACTCTCTCAGCCGCCGCCGCGGCCATCAGCGCTATTCGAGCTCTGCAGAGGGAAGAAGTCCAAGTCAAAAGCCTGCAGGAGTATCACGGTATTTCGGCCGAGGCTTGAACGAGGAAGAGGCGCACCTCAGGGAAGAGTCGCACGTCGGAACGCCGCACGTCCCAGGTCGTGGCCCACTGGTGGTGGGCCTTATAACCCTCAGGTCATCGCCGCTGTCAGTTGCAGAGCTGCCGGCTATGAGACGTGCGACGTTCCGGCGTATCCGACCGGACCTTTACTCTGGGTCGTTTCGTTTTCTTCTCCCTTTTCCCCAACCGGGCTTATTGATCTGTCGGCTTCGAGCGATTCCTAGACTCTGGGGTGGGACGTCTTCCGTGATCGAAGACCCAGCGGCTATGTAGGCTTCTTCTTGGATAGAGACTGGAGCCACCAGCTGAGTCCCACTTCCGATGAAGGCTCTATCCTCGATCACCGTCTTATGCTTCTTTTGTCCGTCGTAGTTGCAGGTGATCGTTCCCGCTCCGATGTTGACTCCGCGCCCCACATCGGTGTCGCCCAGATAGGAGAGGTGAGCTGCCTTGCTGGAGTCACCGAACCGGGTATTCTTGAGTTCAACAAAATTTCCGATTCGGCAGGAACCGGCCACAACCGTGTTTGCCCTTAGGTGGGCAAAAGGCCCCACATGACTACCGGCACCAACCTTACTGCTTCTGACTACCGAGCAGTGGTCGATGACCACACCTTTCTTGATAGTGGCGTCGCTCAGGTGGCAGAATCCACGAATCGTGCAGTCTGGGCCAATCACGGTCTGTCCTTCCAGAATCACTCCTGGGTAAAGGACCGTGTCCCGCCCGATCACCACTGTAGGATCGATATAGACAGAAGACGGATCCAGCATGGTGACGCCTTCCAGCATCCAGCGACGAGCGATCTCATTTCTCATCTTTCCTTCTACCACTGCCAGCTCCTCCCTTGTGTTGACACCCAGAAGGTCCTCCGGAGACCTGCTCTCCAGAACTGCCACCTTCTTTCCCGTGCTCCGATGAATGCAAAGCAGGTCGGTCAAGTAGTATTCTGTCGCGCTGTTGTTTCGCGACAACTGTGAGAGGCTGGCGAATAGGGACTCGATCTTGAAGCAGTTCAAGCCCGTGTTCACTTCCTTGATGAGCTTCTGCTCGGAAGTGGCTTCCTGTTCCTCTACGATGTCGATCGCTTCGCCCCGTTCATTCCTGAGGATACGGCCATAGCCAAAGGGAGTATCCAGGATGGCAGTCAAGAGGACCTGGTCGACATCCTCCTGCTCTCGAATCTGAAAGAGGTGTTCCAGCTCCTGACTTGGGATCAATGGCATATCTCCGTAAAGCACGAGCAGACTGCCGGAGAGCTTTTCCAGTTGGGCTCGTGCCGACATGATTGCGTGGCCGGTCCCAAGCTGCTCGCGCTGCAGGACGATTTGGACACCGAAGCCGGAAACTGCCTCCTCAACCTTTTCTGCGTGGTGACCAAGGACGAGAACGGTAGTCCTGATATCCAGGTTCTCGAGCCGCTCCAAGACGTGTTGGATCAGCGGTTTCCCACACACGGGGTGCAATACCTTTGCCCGCTCCGAATTCATGCGGGTCCCTTTACCTGCGGCGAGAATAAGGGCGTGACGATCGGGGCGCTTCTGGTTGCTGGGCATACCTTGTCTTACTAGTACGTTGTTTCACAAATCCTAGCGTGCCCACACCGGGATCAGTGAAAAAGGAGGAATTAGGACTAATCCTCGGGTGAGAGTATTTGTGCGAATTCCTTGTTTCTAGCCAAGGGCTCGAAGTCGGGATCGTTCTGGGCAAGGATCCGATTCTGTGGGTTGGTCTTGATGGCGGATTTCAGGCTATTGAGGGCGTTTTGGGTGTTTCCGAGCGAAGCCTCAGTGGCAGCTATCGCATAGTGGATGTGATCCGTCTCCCCCTTGCCAAGTTTCTGGGCCTTGTCGAACAACTTCAGGGCGTCGTCATAAAGGCCCTGATTGTGATTCAAGACTCCCAGATCGTAGGCTTCTTCGGAGGAGGCGGGGCCCTTCTTGGCCGCTTCGTCGATTCTAGCCTCACACACCCTCAAAAGAAGGTCTGCCCGCGCCAGGACGGCAACCTCAGTGGGGAAGTCCTGTTTGATTTGATCGAGAAGCTTCTGCGTTTTGGGGTACTGCTTCTTGTTCAGCGATGCCAGAGCATCGGCATAGAGCTTATAGATATCCGCTTTTTTGCTGGTCTTCGCCGCCATCAACTGCCTCCATTCTGATTCGAGCCCGAACAGAAAAACAAGAGGACCATTATAGGACGTAAACCTTCAAAAAACCACGAGGAACCGCAACCGTCGGCAGCTGTGCCTTCGGGACTACCGTTTCCTCATGTAGATAGCAAGGACGGCCTCTTTTTGCTATCGTGGATGGCTATGGGAGAACGGCTTGAGCAGGTGCAGCGGCTGACGGAGGAATACTCCGATCTTCCACGGGAGGTCGTCGTCAAGGAGGACCTGCTTCGCACTGGGCTAGCGTTCTCGGCGGACGCCCTGCGAGTGGCTTCGGGTTTCAAGTCCAAGGCCTATTTTATCTTCTCCTTCGATCTAGTACCCATTTCAGAAATGGCGCAGCAGGAAAACCTCCACGCCCCCGAGGAAATCTGTCTGAAGGGTGGACCCAAAGACTTCCGCCGCACCATCGTCTCGGTACGCTTGAACCCGAGTTCACCCTATCGTATCGAGCTTTCGTGCGAAGGGCACCTGATTCTAGCGCTAGAAGGGACTGAACTTGCTGAGGTGGAGTTTCCGGAGGTTCCCGAGTACTACCGTCGAACGCTTGTCGGCGGCAAACCCATTACCGATATCGCTCCCACCATTGAATGGGGGTATCTCCTCTATCTCACCGTGTTTCGTATGTGCCAGTACTTCGGGCGGAAGATCGAGTGCCAGTTCTGCGATATCAACGAGAATTATCGACAGCAGAAGAACTCGGGGCGTTCCTACACCGCGGTCAAGGCGGTCGACGAGATATTGGAGGCACTCGAGATCATCCAGGAGACGGATTCGGAGAGTCGAGCCTACACGGTGACCGGAGGCAGCGTCACCTCGACTCTGGACGGAAAGTCAGAGATCGATTTCTATGTTCAGTATCCGGAGGCGATTGAGAGGCGATTTCCCGGTCGCTGGATCGGTAAGGCCGTGGTCCAGGCTCTGCCTCCAGACGAGGTGAAGCGGTTCCACGATGCTGGCATCCAGATCTATCATCCCAACTACGAAGTCTGGGACCCGCGGCTGTTCGGCATTATTTGTCCGGGGAAGGACCGCTACATCGGACGTGACCAATGGATTCAGAGAATCCTCGATGCCGCCAAGGTTTTCCCGCCGTCGCAGGTCATCCCGAACTTTGTTGCAGGCATCGAAATGGCACGCCCCGAAGGCTTTACCAATGTAGATGAAGCACTGAACTCTACCGGTGAGGGATTGGATTTCTTCATGTCCAGAGGAATCATTCCCCGTTTCACGACCTGGTGCCCGGAACCCCTAAGTGTTCTGGGTCGGCAAAATCCGAAGGGGGCTCCACTGGAGTATCACGTGGGGCTCTTACGGGTCTGGAAGCAGACTCATCAGCGGTACAACCTGAAGGCGCCTCCTGGGTACGGAAGCTCGGGCATTGGTAATGCTGTCTTTTCCGTGTCTTCATTTATGGACGTGATCGAGGAGCAAGATAATCCTAGATCCCAAGAACACGACTGAAGCATCTAGTGTCCTACGGCGCATCGCTCTGTTAGAAGCTGTTCCTTGCATCTTCTGCTTGCAAATGAAGTTTCCGGTCAGTCCTGCCCCGCTGCGCTGCCCCATTCGAGAAGGAAACTTGGATTGCCTTTGCCATGATCATCGCTAGCGGCGCTGACAGAGCCATGACCGTGAGGGAGTGGGATCCTGCGCTTCAAGGAAACGCCTGGGGGGATGGTCCCTGTCGGGCCCCGCTCCCTGACAGTCACGGCTCTGTCGGACTTGGCTTCGCAACGCTGGCAGTTCACCCGTTGGCGGCACCTTCGGAGGACAGGAGACGTGAGACGTTCAGACGTGCGACGAATTCTTGAAGTTTCAGCGTAGTGCCTCCCCGGCTAATCCTGTTCTTGTATGTCCCGCTTGTCTTCAATCTCGGATAACAGCCAGCGGAGGAGATTCACGTCCTCAACCTCGAGCTGAGCCCTGCATGCAATTCTAGTCAACCTCTTCAACAGCCGCTCGGCCGAGATATGGGACGGTAGTTTGATTGCGGGAAAGAGACTTTGAACGTGGCTTAGGAGCCCCCGGATTTGTTGCTGATTGGCGTGATTGAGAAAGCTTTGATCCAGCTGCTTGCGGGAGCTCACATGAAGTTCGTAGGCGATCACGGCGACGGCTTGGTCCAGGTTGAGCGAGGTAGAGCCGTGTATCGTCGGAATCTCAACCAGCCACTGACAGAGACGAAGTTCCGCTCGCTCCAGCCCATTGCCCTCCGGCCCGAAGGCGATGCCGATAGAAGACTGGGGAAAGCGATCGATGACTTGCTCCGCCAGCATTCGGCTATTGAGGGATTGTGCCTGAGGAGAGAGGCGGCCGGTTGTTCCCAGAACCAGGTCGAGTTGGTTCGCCGCCTCTTCTAGTGAAGGAAAGAAGGAGGCCTGGTCGAGGATCTCGGCGCCCTTCATCGCCAGCATCCGTGCTTCCGCTCCGACCTCGCATCGGGGTTGCACCAGGACCAGCCTGGCAAAGCCCATATTCTTCATCACTCGGGCAGCTGCACCGAGGTTTGAGGCAAATTGAGTGCGCACTAGGATAAAGCAGATCCGCTCCTTCACGATTGTCTCCCGGAAATCCCATTGACAGGGAATCACAAAGCCACGAACATATGCTCCGCAGCGTTGGATTGGAACAGGAAAAAGGGCAAGGGTCCAGAAAAAGGAGGCGTATTGAGTCCAGGGAGCGTCTTCTCTTGGGAGCGCATCGGCCATAAAGAAGGTAAGGGAGAGGTCGATGGAGTAATAAGGCCGTTTACTAGATGCTAAAAAAACATCGAAAACCCTTACAAATGCTTACTTGTTCCGCACAGACCGTCATCGTGTTTTGCTAAGATAGTCGGGTTTTATTTTATTGGAAGTGCTGGCCTTGAGCAGGTAGCAAGGAGACGGATGTGGTTACAATCGAGACCGAGTCTCAAGCCCCGGTTTTGGATGAGGAATCGCAGGCAGAAATCGTAAACGACCTTTCCATACAGGTCGCCACCGTCAACGGATCGGGGAGCCAGAGTTCCAATAACATTCTGATGCGATCGATATTCCAAATGGGAATACCGATCAGCGGAAAGAACCTCTTCCCCTCCAACATTGCGGGTCTGCCGACCTGGTTCACGATCAGGGCCTCGAAGCACGGGTATGTCGCTCGAAAAAAAGAGATCGACATCCTGATTGCTCTGAACCCGGAGACGGCTAAAGAGGATGTCGAATCCCTGACCCCAGGTCGAGTGGTCATCTACGAGGAGAAGCTCAATCTCTCCAGACTCCGTGACGATCTGACCTTCTATCCCATCCCTTTTTCCAAGATCGCCGCTGAGGTTGTGAGCAATGCGCGACTCCGGAAGCTAGTAGCGAACATGGCGTATGTGGGGAGTGTGGCCGAGCTACTTGGAATCGAGATGGTGGAAGTCGAGACTGCCATCTGCAAATGGTTCAAGACGAAGCAGAAGGCGGTTGAACTCAACATCAAAGTCAGCCACCTGGGTGCCGAATACGTTCGGAAGCATTCGCCGAAAACGGATCCCTACCGTCTGGAGCGAATGAATCAAACCCAAGGAAAGATCATCATCGATGGGAACTCTGCCTGTGCGCTGGGAGCGATGTTTGGTGGGGCGACGGTCGTCACCTGGTATCCCATCACCCCGGCGAGCAGTCTGTGCGAATCCTTGATCGATTACATGCAGCGCTATCGAATCGATCCCAAGACCGGCAAGGCCACCTTTGCGATCGTCCAGGCGGAAGATGAGATAGCCGCCTTGGGTATGGCGATCGGAGCCGGGTGGGCCGGCGCTCGGGCGATGACATCGACCTCCGGTCCTGGCATTTCATTGATGGCTGAGTTCACCGGTCTGGCCCACTTTGCAGAGATCCCCTGTGTGATTTTTGATATCCAACGGCTTGGCCCCAGCACCGGATTGCCCACCAGGACTTCACAAGGTGACGTCTTCTCCCTGCACTACCTGTCTCACGGCGATACCAAGCACGTCGTCCTTTTCCCCGCCACCATGGAGGAGTGTTTCGAGTTCTCCAGGGTGGCCTTCGATCTCGCCGAACATTTTCAACAGCCGATCTTCGTGGCGTCTGACCTCGATATCGGTATGAACAACTGGATGGCGGATCCCTTCGATTATCCTGAAATGGCGTATGACCGGGGGAAGGTGCTCACGGCCGAAGATCTGAAGCGGTTGGGAGAGTTTGATCGCTACCGAGATGTGGACGGAGACGGCATTCCCTATCGAACTCTGCCGGGTACCGAACATCCTCTGGCGGCATACTTTACCCGGGGAAGTGGGCACGATGAATCGGCTCGCTACACCGAGAAGCCCGAGGAATACGAAAAGCTGATGAAACGGCTGCTCAGGAAGTTGGAAACGGCAAAGAACTGGGTTCCGCAGCCAGAGATCGAGTACGTTGATGGCGCCGAGGTGGGCCTCATAGCCTATGGATCAACCGATATAGCGATTGGGGAAAGTCGGGATCAGCTTCGCGAGGAAGAGGGGCTCGAAACAAATTATTTGAGGATCCGCGCGCTGCCCTTCACGAAACACGTGCGTGACTTCGTTTCTCGATGTAAGCGAGTCTATGTGGTGGAGCAAAATCGTGACGGCCAGCTGGGGGATCTGTTGCTATTGGAGGTTGGGCCGGGGGTGCATAGGATTGAGAAAATCCTTGCCTACTCGGGGCTTCCAATCGATGCTCGCTTTATCACGGAGCAGGTTCTTCTTTTGGAAGCCTGAGTGCTCTATTCCTTGAAATGGAACGGGGGATTATCGGTATGGCCGTAGGTGAGCAGCAGCCCAAGAAGAAGAATGTGAATCGGATCGGTTTGGCCAGATCCGATTACGCCGGACAGCTTTCAACCCTGTGTTCAGGATGCGGTCACGACGGCATCACCAACCAGATCATCAAGAGCTTCTACGAGTTGGGGGTCAACCCCTACCAGGTGGCCAAGTTAAGTGGGATCGGCTGTGCGAGCAAGACCCCTGCCTACTTCATGAACACCTCTCACGGCTTCAACGGTGTTCATGGCCGGATGCCTTCTCTGGCAACCGGCGTGATTCTGGCGAATCATAAGCTCATCTGCATTGGTGTGAGCGGTGATGGAGATACTGCGTCGATCGGGCTGGGGCAGTTCTGCCACCTGGTTCGAAGAAACGTCCCAATGATCTACATCATTGAGAACAACGGGGTCTATGGTCTGACCAAGGGGCAATTCTCGGCAACGGCAGATCAAGGATCCAAGCTCAAGACCGGAGTCAGCAACGAACTGCCGGCTATTGACTGCTGCTCGCTGGCAATCGAGATGGGCTGCACTTTTGTGGGTCGGTCCTTTGCCGGGGATCCGAAGCAAGTGGTCTCGCTGTTAAAAGGGTGTCTCAGCCACAGCGGAACCAGCATGTTGGACATTATCAGTCCCTGTGTCACCTTCAACAACCATGACGGCTCTACCAAGAGCTACAAGTGGGCCAAGGAGCACGAGGAACTTCTGCACCAGATCGATTTCATTCCCTACTTCGATCCGATCGAGACGATCGACTATTTGGAAGGGGAATCCAGGGAAGTCGAGATGCATGATGGATCGCACATCAGGCTCCGTAAGCTGGCCCGAGACTACGATCCGATGAGTAAGATCGGAGCCATGCGCACCCTTCACGAGGCTGCCGCCTCGAACGAATTCCTGACTGGCCTTATGTACGTTAATCCCGTAGCCAAGTCCTTCGTAGACTCCTTGGATCTGGGTGAGGAACCCCTCTGCGGCCTCCCGCAAGACCGCCTGCATCCCAGCCGAGAGGCCCTCGACGAGATAATGCAGGAGTTGATGTAGGGTTTCTGGGAGATTCCGCCGATGGCGAGGACGGCGATGGTTGGAACCGCGCGTCTTCGATTGAGCTACTCCAAATAAGTCGCGCGTCCCTTAGCCGTCAACTCATTGCTCCCGGACTGAGATTTCAAGTTAACTGAGTAACAGCCGTCCTTCAGGGTAGACTTGCGGACTGAGAGACGTGCGACCGTAACCCGGAAGTTATAACTTGGAATTTAGTCGCGTACAGACGATTCATTCAAAGACTTGAGTTGATCGTTTTAGTGTGTTAAAACGCTATCGTGTTAGGACAGAGATATGGAAGAGGCTCTGGAACAGAATCGGGCTCTTTGGAATCTTTTTGAGGCCGCCGCCTGCCTGAAGGATCGCGAAGAGTGTGCACGCTTCTTCAGGGATCTTTGTACCCTGGGGGAACTGGAGGCGATGGCAGAGCGGTGGGAGGTGGCGCAAATGGTCGCTCAGGAGATTCCCTATAGGAAGATTCATGAGCTGACGGGCGTTAGCAGCGCCACCATTACCCGGATCGCTCATTGGGTCAACCACGGAGAGGGCGGCTACCAGCTCATGCTCAAGCGCAGGGGGGCGGGCTCGGTTCCGGCTCGGCAAAAGAAAGGAAAATCGGTGTGGGCATGAAGTCCTATCGCCTTCATGATCTCTCTCCGGATCGGATTGGGGAGTTATGTACTCGAAATCCGATCGAGGATCTCACTTTACTGGAGACCTGCCGTGCCATCTTCGATGCGGTCGAAGCCCGCGGCGATGAGGCCGTGCGTGAATATACCTTCCACTTCGACGGCGTCCAGACGCCGGTCCTTGGGGTTGCTCCTGAGGAGTTTGCCGAGGCGGGTATGCAGGTGTCAGAGGATTCGGCTCGAGCGCTGCGCCGAGCGGAAGCCAACATTCGAACGTTTCACCAGACGCAGGGAATCTCGCGGGAAGTTCACGAAATCGAGCCCGGGATTCGCTGTTGGCGCGAGAGTCGACCGATCGCCTCGGTAGGACTCTACGTGCCCGGAGGAACAGCGGTTCTCCCTTCTACGGTCCTTATGCTGGGAGTTCCGGCTCGCATCGCGGGCTGTTCAGAGGTCACTCTTTGTGTGCCCCCACGCCCCGATGGTTCGGTAGCTGCGGAGGTCCTGGTGGCCGCTGAGATAGCTGGAATCTCGGATGTTCTAAGAATAGGAGGTGCCCAGGCGATTGCGGCCATGTGCGTTGGCACCGAGACGGTTTCCAGAGTTGATAAGATCCTGGGGCCGGGAAGCCGAATCGTACAATCGGCCAAACTCCTGGCTTCACTGCGAGGAACTGCCATCGACATGGTGGCGGGCCCCAGTGAGGTTCTGGTTGTGGCTGACGAAACCGCTGTACCAGAGTTCGTGGCGTCTGACCTCGTTGCTCAGGCAGAACATGGGAGCGATAGCCAAGCGGTTCTCGTATCCACTTCGGAATCGATCCTGACCGAGGTCGGAAGTCTGCTGGAATCGACAACGCGAGATCTTCCCCGTAGGCGTTTCGCAGCCGATGCCTTGGAACAGAGCTTTTCTGTCCTAGCGCCTTCGCTAGAAGATGCCTTGCGATTCGCCAATACCTATGCGCCCGAGCACTTGATTCTGCATCTTCAGGACCCCCAGCAGTGGGTGAGAAATGTCGATTCCGCAGGTTCGGTCTTCTTGGGACCCTGGTCTCCCGAGGTAGCAGGGGACTATGCGTCAGGCACCAACCATACCCTGCCCACGTCAGGGTTGGCCAAGAGCTTCTCCGGGGTTTCGCTGGACAGCTATCTCAAGAAAATTACCTTTCAGGAGCTGAGTGAGGAAGGACTGAGAGCGCTCGCCCCGACGTTGGAGACCCTGGCCAAACTGGAAGAACTGGAAGGGCATCGGCGGGCAGTTGAAGTTCGTCTCGATCGTGGGTCGATGGAGTAGTGACCCCGATGGGGCAGTATTAGACTCGACCACCATGAGAGATTTGAAATGAGTATCAGTCAATTGGTGCGACCCAATATAAGGACATTGGAACCCTATCACTCCGCCCGGGAGACGATTCAAGAGGGCATCCTGTTGGATGCCAACGAGAATCCTTTTCCCCAGCTATGGGGTGGAATACAGCTCAATCGCTACCCCGATCCAAATCAAATCGAGCTCCGCCAGGTTCTGGCGGAGTACCTGCACGTAGGGCCGGAGAACGTGATTGCCGGGGTAGGTTCAGATGAGGTTCTAGATTGGGTTTTCAAGGTCTTTTGTCAGCCAGGTCAGGACCAGGTGTCGGTGGCGGAGCCGACTTACGGCATGTACCGAGTGCTAGCTCAGATTTTTGGAGTGAAGATTTTTGAAGTTTGCCTGGATGAAAGCTTCGATTTCAGCGCCGATCTCCTTCTCGAGCAGCTGTCTCCAGAAGTCAAGGTGATCTTTCTCTGTTCTCCCAACAACCCCACCGGGAATCTGCTGGATCGGGACCAGGTCCTTCAGCTGTGTCGGAGTTGGCAAGGGATTGTGGTCGTCGACGAAGCCTACATCGAGTTTTCGGAGTCCCCCTCTCTGGTTTCGGAGCTAGCGGGGCATCCGAACCTGATTGTGGTGAGGACGTTGTCGAAGGCGTTTGGGCGGGCCGGTGTAAGGTTGGGTTATGCCGTTGCTGGAGCAGAGATCATCTCTCTCTTTTTGAAAGTCAAGGCGCCCTATAACCTGGGAGTATTGGCCATCAAGAGCGGCCTTGAGGTATTGCGAGAGGCTCCATCCAAGAGGGTGGAAATGCAGCAGATTCGGGCCGAAAAGATCCGAGTGGCGGCCTCCTTGGCACGGCTTTCCGATATCGAGAGAGTCTACCCTTCGGAGGCGAACTTCCTGCTTTTTCGCTGCCCACAGTCCCAGGAGGTGTGCCGTCAGTTACTGGGAAAGGGAATCGTGCTACGGGATCGCAGCTCGCTTCCTGGATTGGAGGACTGTATACGGGTTACGATTGGCACGATGACTGAGAATAACCGCTTTCTGAACGAGCTCGAGATTTGTCTAGAGCTCTCGGGTGCCCGGGATTAGCCTGGAAAGGAGAGGGCCGAGGTGAGCCGAATTGCATCAGTTACGAGACAGACCAACGAGACCCAGATTGGGCTGAATCTGAATCTCGATGGGCAGGGTGCTTTTTCATGCGACGTGGAAGTGGGTTTTTTTAAACACATGCTCCATCTCCTGGCCCTGCATGCTTCGATCGATCTCGACTTGAAGGCGACAGGTGATCTGGACGTGGACGATCATCATCTTGTCGAGGATGTAGGGCTGGTGCTGGGGCAGGCGCTGCGTGAAGCTCTGGGCGACAAGGCTGGAATCGAACGCTACGGCTCCAGTCTCCTACCAATGGACGAAGTTCTGGTAGCGGTGGCACTCGATCTGAGTGGGCGCTTCACCTTCTGCAGCGATTATGTGCCCCAGCAAGAGAAAGTCGGGGATCTCTCGACCGAGATGGTGTCGCACTTTTTTCGCTCGCTGGCCGTTGAGGCTCGCGCCAATTTGCACTTTCGGTTCCTGAACCCAGGAGAGAACGAACATCATCGGATCGAAGCGATGTTCAAAGGGTTCGCACGGGCGCTGCGGCAAGCCGTCACCCTGAACGCGAGATCGGGAAGCAGCGTCCCTTCGACCAAGGGCAGCCTCCTATAGAAGAGGTCGCACGTCTCTTACCCGGCAGCAGACAGCTCTGCAACTGACAGAGGCGGAAACCTGAAGGTTCGGAGGCCCATTACCAGTGGGCCACGACCTGGGACGTGCGACGTGCAGACATTCCGATATACACCATGATTGTCGTGATCGATTACAAAGCAGGGAATCTCTACAACGTCGGGAACGCCCTGAAACACCTGGGTGGGGACTTCGTGTTCTCAGGGGATCCCGATGTGGTTCGGGCTGCGAGTAGGGTTATTCTACCGGGGGTCGGATCGGCCCGGGGGGCGATGGATTCCCTCTCCGAGCAGGGGCTGGTGCCAGTGCTGAGGAATCTTCGGGTTCCCTTTCTAGGCATCTGTCTGGGACTTCAGGTGCTCTTCGACGTGTCGGAAGAAGAAAACACCAGCTGCTTGGAGCTGTTGCCGGGCAGGGTGCGGTGTTTTGACCGCTCCTCGGTCAAGGTGCCGCACATCGGTTGGAACCAGGTGCGTCGAGAATCCAACTTGGACATTGGCTCCGGTGCCAGCAGGCTGCTGGAGGGAATTCCGGACGCTAGCTACTTCTATTTTGTCCATAGCTATTTCGCCCCTGCAGCAGAGACGACCACGCTGGCCGTCACTGACTACGACGGGACCTTTGCCTCCATCGTGGCGCGCGAACATTTCTGGGGAGTGCAGTTCCATCCTGAGCGTTCCGGGGAGGTCGGTCTTCGGCTCCTGAGAAACTTTATTGAAGCGAGTTGACGTGTGAAGGTAATTCCAGCGATTGATTTGGTCGAGGGAAAATGTGTCCGTCTTTATCAAGGCGATTTTGGGCGGAAGACGGTCTACTCGGATGACCCGGTCAAGCAGGCCCGTAGCTTCGAGAGCGTTGGATTTCCCAGGCTCCATGTGGTGGATCTGGAGGGAGCGCGTGACGGAGGTGGTCGAAACCGCCCTTCCATTCATCGAATCCTCAAATCGATCGACATCCCGGTTCAACTGGGAGGTGGGATCCGGGAATCTGGAGATGTGGCTCAGTTGTTGGATTGGGGCATCTCCTATCTGATTTTGGGCACGGTCGTCCTGAGGCAGCCGGACGAAGTGGGACGGTGGCTAAAGAAATGGGGGCTAGATCCCTTCATCGTGAGCCTGGACCTTCGGAAGGGGCGCCTGCAGAGCCAGGGATGGCTGGAGGAGAGCTCTTTGGATTTGAAGCAGGTGGTAGGGCGAATCATGGACTGGGGGCTTAGCCAGGTGATCTGCACCGATGTGGAGCGAGATGGGACGTTAGAGCACCCGAACTATGACAGCTATTCCCGACTGCTGGAAATGCTTGGCTCCTCGACCAGCTTGATCGCCGCGGGAGGCATCAGCAGTCTCGACCACGTTGACCGCCTGCAGAAGATTGGTGTCGGAGGTGCCATCGTAGGAAAGGCTCTGTACGAAGGTGGACTCTCCTTGGAGGAGTGGGCAAGTGCTGGCTAAGAGGATCATCCCCTGTCTGGACGTGGCTGAGGGAAGGGTTGTCAAGGGGGTCCATTTCGTGGATCTGCGTGATGCCGGAGATCCAGTGGCTTTGGGCCAACGTTACTATGAAGAGGGAGCCGACGAGCTCGTATTTCTGGACATCACGGCCACTGTTGAGGAGCGCAAGACGGTACTGGATTGGGTGAGCCGTGTAGCCGACTCGATTTTTATCCCGTTCACTGTGGGTGGCGGAATTCGCTCCCTGGAACAGGTGCAGGAGCTACTTCGAGCCGGAGCAGACAAGGTTTCAATCAACAGCGCTGCGGTCAAGGATCCTGCTCTTATACGTCGTGCCGCCCTCGAGTTCGGGTCCCAGTGTATCGTGCTGGCAGTTGACGTGAAGCGAACGAATGGTGGCTGGAAGGTCTTCGTTGGAGGCGGCCGCTTCGAGACCGATCGGGACGGACTCGATTGGATGAAGGAGGGGGAGGAACTTGGAGCCGGCGAGATTCTCCTGACCTCGATGGATCGGGACGGCACGCAGTCAGGATACGATCTGGAACTGCTGCAGAAGGTCAGTGCTTTGGTCCGGATACCCGTCATAGCTTCAGGTGGCGCGGGTTCCCCAGAGGATCTTTTGCAGGGACTTCAGGTGGGCCAGGCCGATGCGGTCCTGGCGGCCAGCATTTTCCACTATGATCAACACTCGATCGGCGAGGTAAAGGAACTATTGGCCAGGAACGGTGTCCCGGTTCGCCATTGATTTGCCGAGAGACCATAGGTGTAACAGTTGGCACCCGATCTCACAGACAGCGTCCGATTTGATCGAAGTCGAACGTCGGCTTGCGCCTTCGGTTGAAACCGCACCTAGAAGCGGACGTGCAAATGCGCATTAATGAGTGATTTCTGACGATATCTGGTAGGTTTCCAACTGGACGATAACTGGACGACATGTGAGGCTTATCCGAACAAGAATTCTGTTGACCAATAAGCCTGTCGAGAGGAAGATGACATCCAATCAAGGATACGTCAGCATGAATAAAACGCCGAAATGGCTAATCTGGTCTCGCGTTGGAACTCGTTCACATTAGGAGCCATGTCCTATGATTTTGCAGACCGCTATTCCGATTATTCGCGCCTCTCGCCAGGGGTCCACATGGGGATCAATCTTCATTCTTCTCGTCGCTTGCTGCTTGGCTATTCCGTTCGCTTACTCCGCCGAGACGGTCCACCTCTTTATCAGGTCCAACGGCGAGCTTATTCAAGGTTGAGAGCACGGCGCCGCCGAAGCACACGCCCACGCAGAGGTCCATCGAGTGCCTTCCCTACTCCGAAGGAGGCAGCGCGCTGGCTAAAGGCCGGCGCACTTATGAGCCCATCGTATTTCGTAAACGGATCGACAAGACCAGCCCGCTCTTGTCCAAGGCCCTCGTCAACAATGAAACGATCGATGGAATGTTCTTGTTTTTCCGGCCGAATCGGTCGGTGGACGGAACAACCGAGCATTTCTTCACGGTGGAAATATCCGGGGCAAGGGTTGCCTCGATCCGTCGGGTTTCACCGGACGTGATCGATCCAGCCTCAGCCACTGAGCCGCCTACTGAGGAGGTCTCCGTCGTATTCCACAATATCACCTGGAGCTACGAACCGACGGGCGTATCGCAAGATGACAGAGCACCCTTGATCGGGGGTGCCAGTGGAGGAAGATAACGGGGACTCTGACCGGCCGCACCTAGAAGGGGTCATTCGACGTTTCCTGGCACAATTTGAACGTCCGCTTCTAGGTGGCGCCGTTCGACTTCGATCGAATCGGACGCTGTCTGTGGGATCGGTTGCTGACTATCACACAGCAGCTCTCTGTATAGCCACGTCGATGCAACACTCGGGATCCAGGGGCGGCGAGTCAGACAGTCGCCAGGGATTCCTCTTCGTAGTGACTCCCCGCGATAAAAGCTTGAACATAGGGGGCTTCGGAAGCGTGGAACTCGTCCAAGCCTCCCTCAAAATGGATCAGCCCATCCTTTATCAGGATGATTCTGTCCGCCACCATCTCGATACACCTCAAGTCATGAGTCACGACCACTGAGGTTAAATTGTTCTGCTTGTTCAACTTTCGGATCAGTCGATTGAGCGATTTCCCAATGATGGGATCGACCCCGGTGGTAGGCTCGTCATAGAGAATAGCTTCTGGGGCATTGGCGATCGCCCGGGCGATCGCAACCTGTTTTTTGGAACCTGCGCTCAACTCGTCAAAGCGTTGATTCCCCATGCCTTCCAACTCGACGTCCGCAAGTAGCTCGGCCACCCGTTGATCGATGGCGTCCTCATCTAGGATCCCTTGCTCACGCAGCGGATAAGCGACGTTCTCCCTCACATCCAGAGAGTCGAAGAAGGCCCCGCTTTGAAACACGTAGGACACTCGCTTGCGGACTTCAAGCAGTTGGAGCTCGTCCATTATCGTGATGTCTTCGCCTTTGAACAAGATGCTTCCCTGGTCGGGCTCCAGAAGACCGACGATGAGTTTGAGTAAGACGCTCTTGCCGCTTCCACTCTTTCCCAAGACTCCCAGAGTTTCGCCTTGAAAGATCTTCAAGTTTGTTCCCTTCAGCACCGTCTGTTCGTCAAAAGATTTGTCGATCTGTACCAGTTCGATGAACGTCCCACCGTTTGTAGTTTCGGTTTCGATGGGTTTCCTGGGTGTTCCCGTTCTGCGCCATTTTGGAAAGAAGCGGCGAAGCGAAAGCAGGATGAGGATTCCGATGTAGGCTCCGAAGAGTGCAACGAGGAAAAGCTTGAAGAACATATCCTTCAGATAACCGTCAGCGACGAGTCAAAAGTCTAGCCGCAAGGTGCCCCAGAGTGTCCGGGGCCCTATGGAGTCAGGGTTCCTGCCAGAGTATGCCCCGTGGGCCGACAGGGTGGCAAGAGGGAAAATAAGTGCTGGGATCGAAGGGAGGAACTCTTCAGTGACGGATCTGAAAACGAGTCAACTTACGCGCCATCTCCTTGCGGACCTTCTGATCGCTTTTCTTGTAGAGATGGAGCCAAGCACGGAGTTCTTTGGGATTCAGAGCGAGTACCTCGCAGACCCAAGGAAAGCTTCCCGGATGATTTTCATCGGCGAAAAACCATTCCAAGGCGTCGTTGCGCCAGATTTCCCATTCCTTGTTGGAAGACTTCTTTGGCGCGACGATATCTCGAAAGGCCTGAAGCAGAATTCCCAAGGCCAGATTCCTAAGGGAGGGATCTGGCTTTTTGGTCTGAGGATAGAGGCCTTCGCTTTCGATTACTGAGCTTTTCATTTCAAATATTTGCGTCTCAAGTCACAATTTTACGTAACTCTGGCGCATACTCCTCTGTGATGCAGTAACTAAAGAAAAGTTTCGTTTCCTTTCTTCTCCAGCCAAGAAAACGAAGGCTTGCAAGTCAACAAGCCGCAACGTTTCGCAAGAAAAAAATCCGGCCATCCATCCCGGGTTGATTACCGCCAACATTTTTTCCATCCAGCCCTCTTTCATCCTTGGACGGCTTCTCCACTATAGGATACAATAGGCCCCTGATTAAGGAGGTGAATATGACAGTTGAACGATCAAATTCAGTTACTCTCAAAGGCACTCCCTTCACGTTGTTGGGGCCTGAACTAAATGTTGGGGACCCGGCTCAAGACTTCATGGCAGTGGGAACCGATCTGCAGCCTGTAACTCTTGCAGATACTGAGGGTTCCGTCAGAGTGTTTAGTGCGGTACCTTCCTTGGATACCCCGGTCTGTGATGCCCAGACTCGCCGCTTCAATCAAGAGGCCACGAGTCTTCCGGGTGTGAAGATCTACACCATTAGCATGGATCTGCCGTTTGCCCAGAGTCGATGGTGCGCAGCGGCCAGAGTCGAGAATCTGACGATGCTTTCCGATCACCGGGATGCCTCGTTTGGATCCAGCTATGGAACGCTGATCAAGGAATTGCGCCTGAGCTCCCGGGCTCTCTTTGTAGTTGACTCAGAAGGCACGCTTCAGCACGTTGAGTATGTGGGCGAGGTGGCCGATCATCCCGACTATGATGCAGCGTTGGAAGCGGTTAGGGCGTTGGTCTGACACGAAGGAAGAGGGCGCACGTCGGAACGTCGCACGTCCCTTGTCGTGGGTTACTGGTGGTGAGTTTTCGAACTTCCAGTTGCAGCAGCTGTCAGTTCCGGAGCTGTCTGCTGCCGGCTATAAGGACGTGCGACGTTCAGACGTGCGACCTCTTCACTGATGTCTCACGCGTGACAGGGCGGGTGGTTGGACTGCGTTGGCTGCCGTCCAGGCGCTGAGGAATACCAGGCGAACAATCTTTTCCATTTTATCGTAATTGATCTTCTCCGCCGTATCAGTCGCCCGGTGATAGTCCGGGTGCAGCCCTGTGTGAAAGAAGGCCACAGGGATTCCGCGATTCAGAAAAGGCCAGTGATCGCTGCGCCGCAGCAGATCGAGTGAGTGGTTGTCATAGCGGAACTTGAGGGAAAGGCCGATCCAGCGATTGCTATCGTCGACCAGCCGACGTATGTCACTACTACGACTGTAGCCCAATACATTGAGCGAGTTTCTGTTTTCTTCGGCGGTTTGCTCGGTTAGACCGCGGAAGCGGTGGTTTTCCGAATCAGGAATCTCCTCGTTTCGGCCGATCATATCCATCTGAAGCATCAGCCTGGTCTGATCCAGAGGAAAAGAAGGGTGGACGACGTAGTAGTAGGACCCGAGAAGGCCCCTTTCTTCGGCGTTCCAAGCCGCGAACAGAATCGATCGCCTCGGTCTTTCGGGGCTGGCAGCAAACGCCTCCGCGATCGCTAGGAGCCCGGCAATGCCGCTCGCGTTGTCGTCGGCTCCATTGTAGATGGTGTCCTCATTCCCGCTGACATGATCCAGGTGGGCACCGATGATGACGACCTCCTTGCCAAGCTCGGAATCCGATCCTGGTAGCGAGGCCAGCACGTTTCTTGATCGTTCTTCCCTCTGAGTCCGTTTGGTTTCGAAGTATGCCTGGACCTTCGGCAGCCGGAAGCTCTTGGATCGGTATTCGTCGTCGATCTGTCTCTGAAGCGCTCCCAGGCTGATGGGGGTGTTTTCGAAGAAGTGGCTTGCCATTTCTTGGGAGATGTGCACGGCGGGTATCTCTATACTGTCCGTCCATACCTTCAGGTATTGGGGCGCTCTGGACTCATCTTTAGGCCAGGCAGACCGCATCCTGCGCGAGAACTTTGCGTCATTGTCGTGGTTCTCGATATCCTGGACCAGGATCACAGCCACGGCTCCGTGCTGCTGTGCATTGAGCAGTTTGTATCGGGTAGGGCTGTAGTCCGAGCTGACCAGTCCGTCGAAGGGGCTCTGGGGATCTTGTTCGCCCGGTTCGTGTTCCAGGATCAAGACGATCTTGTGACGCACATCGATCCCAGCATAGTCATCGTACTGATGCTCTGCCGCCGAAATTCCGTAACCTGCAAAAACCAACGGAGCGAGTACCTTCCCATTAGCCGAGAGAGGCGAGGGATAGAAGTCATCTTCAAGACTGCCAACGGTTGGGTCGGAGCCCTGCTTGAGAATCTCGAAGCGATTGGGCTCTGAAAGCTCTGATTGGACCAAGTCGAAGTACTGAAGGTAAGACCCGTCCTCACCCGCCGGGTTCAAACTCAGACGCTCGAAACGGTGGGCCAGGTACCGCGACGCTATTTGATTGTGGATACTGGATGTAGCGCGACCGCCCATCTCGTCCGAAGCCAGGAAATAGACGTCGGACTTGAGATTAGAGGCCGTGATGCCCTCGACGCTTGGCGGTTGGGAATCAGCGGGAAGCCCCGCAATGAGAAAAGGGAGAATGGCCAGTGCACTAAGACCGCCGCACGCGAGCTGGAGGGTTCCCTTTCCCACGACTGCCTATTTAGCTATAGATGCTGGAACCGGTTCGCTTGAACTCGTCGGCCTTCTCCTGCATTCCGGTCTCTATTGCGCTGCCCTCATCCAACCCCTGGCTCACTGCGTAGTCTCGCAGCTCCTGGGTAATCTGCATGGAGCAGAACCGAGGTCCGCACATGGAACAAAAGTGCGCGACCTTGGCTCCATCGGCCGGTAGGGTTTCGTCGTGATAGGACTTTGCGGTTTCGGGGTCGAGAGCCAGGTTGAACTGGTCTTCCCAGCGAAACTCGAAACGTGCTTGGGAAATAGCGTTGTCTCGGACCTGTGCACCGGGATGACCCTTGGCCAGATCGGCGGCATGAGCAGCGATCTTGTAGGCCATGACTCCTTCCTTGACATCCTCTCGATCGGGAAGGCCCAAATGCTCTTTAGGTGTGACGTAACACAACATGGCACAACCATACCAACCGATCATAGCGGCTCCAATGGCTGACGTGATGTGATCGTAGCCAGGCGCAATGTCGGTCGTCAGTGGCCCCAGCGTGTAAAACGGGGCCTCAAAACACTCCTGCAACTCCTTTTCCATGTTGATCTTTATCAGCTGCATGGGAACGTGCCCGGGTCCCTCGATCATCACCTGGACATCATGACTCCAGGCCACGCGGGTCAGCTCTCCCAGGGTCTTCAGTTCCCCGAACTGCGCGTCGTCGTTGGCATCCGCGATCGATCCAGGCCGCAAACCGTCGCCCAGACTGAAGGAGACGTTGTAGGCCTTCATGATCTCGCAGATCTCGTCGAAGTGCGTATAGAGAAAGTTTTCCTGGTGGTGTGACAGACACCACTTCGCGAGGATCGAGCCTCCGCGGGAGACGATTCCGGTCACCCGATTGGCCGTCAAGGGAATGTAGCGTAACAATACTCCGGCGTGGATAGTGAAGTAGTCGACGCCTTGTTCAGCCTGTTCGATCAAGGTGTCCCGATACATTTCCCAGGTCAAGGCCTCTGGCTGTCCCTCGACCTTTTCCAGGGCTTGATAGATGGGTACCGTACCGATGGGGACGGGGGAGTTCCGGATGATCCATTCCCGTGTCTCATGGATGTTGGCACCTGTTGAAAGGTCCATCACCGTGTCGGAGCCCCAATGGGTTGCCCAGACCATCTTCTCGACTTCTTCTTCTATCGAAGACGTGACGGCAGAGTTTCCGATATTGGCGTTGATCTTGACCAGGAAGTTGCGCCCGATAGCCATCGGTTCAACTTCTGGATGATTGATATTAGAAGGGATGATGGCACGGCCTCTGGCCACCTCATCGCGAACGAAGTCGGGTGTGATCGCGTCCGGGATCTCGGCCCCGAAGGCCGCTCCCGGATGTTGGTGGAACAGGCGCCGGTTGCTTCCTTGCCCAGACTGCTGCTCCCGCTGAAGGTTTTCCCGGATCGCAACGTACTCCATTTCCGGCGTCACTATCCCTTTACGGGCATAGTGCATTTGACTGACATTGGCACCGGGCTTGGCGCGTAAGGGCTTGCGAAGGGGCCTGAATTGGATGTTTTTCAAGCCGGGATCGGCTTCTCGATCCTTGCTGTACTCCGAACTGGACTGGGAAAGGTGCTCCACGTCTTCTCGGCCAAGGATCCAAGGGAGGCACTTCGGAGAAAGCCCCTTGCGGATATCGACCAAGACTGCCGGGTCCGTGTAGGGTCCTGAGGTATCGTACGCGAAAAAGCTCGAGGAGCTGCCGTTTCCGTTTCCATTCTGGGAGTTGGAGTTCAGGAAGATTTCGCGCATCGGAACGCGCACCCCTGGCTGGATGCCTTGGACATGCGCCTTTGCAGATCCAGGGTAGGGTTCCATCGAGATTGATGCCGCAACGTTACTCTTCTTAATTGATGCCGCAACGTTACTCTTCTTATCAGTTGTCCGCATTACCCGCTCCTTAATGGTCTTTCAGGCCTTTTCCTTCAGCAGAAGGAACGCACGATCTGGCCGGAGGGCTGGAAAAGACTGCTTTCGAAGGCTGCGCTTCCTACGCCGGCGTTAACCGTACAGGTTCAAGGGGTCGACGGATCTCATTCGATCCATCCTTTCAGCCGAGCCAGCTCCCCCAGCGACCCGTTTCAGGCTTCCCATGTTACCTGTAGGGCGGACTATTTTCAACTCAGTGGCCCCCAGCGGTGCTATCCCATTCGAAAGCGGAACTTTCCGAGCCATGGAAGCCTGAAGCGCAAGCGAGGGGTTGGCGCACACCCCGAATCGCCCTGGCTAGGCTGCTTGCCGCGCCTCAGGCCCCTTCGTCCCCCCACTGCGCTGCCCTCCAACCCCTCGCTCGCACGTCAGGCTTCCTCACGTTTCGCACTATCGGGCGACCTGGAGGTGCGAGTTCCGATGAACTGTTACCTGCCGCAACATTCCGGAACTGCTCACTGCATTACTGCTCACTATTCAAGCCGGGAAGCGCTTTCAAGTTGGGAGGGTCGAAGTACCCGTTGCCGTTGGTATCCACGAAGATGGGGTTTGTGAAGGAGAAGGATCTGAAGTTGGAAAAAGGGGGCGCCCACTTGCGTTCTGAAGTGGCAATGAGCAGATACCAGGTGTCGCGACCTGGGTTGACCACGATGTCCTGTTCGAAGCGAACTGCTGCAGAGGCATCCTTGGTGGGATAGGAGGTCAGCACCCTTCCATTGGCGATAACCTCGACTTTGTCTACTGGAATCCAGGGAGCTGCCTGGACCGATGCATGCAGGATCACGGAACGATCGTTGGCTTTGATGGTCGATCCGACAGGAGCCCCGTCATTTGCTGAGAGCCTGATGAAGGGGCCAAAGGAGGCCGTCGAAGCACCTTTCTTAAGGGCGTTCACAACCTGGTATGGATCAATTTCCCAGGGTCTGTCTGTCTCGGAGAGAACATAGTTGCGGGGATACCCCGGAAGTTCTTTGGGATATTGATGGGCATCCGTATTGGCGACCCCTGTCATGAAGATTCCCCGGTTCAGCAGGCTGAACCAATCTCTCAGGTTCTTATCCGCCTCGGGAGTCCTGCCGAAATATCCCGCCTTGCTGAACGCCCCTTCTGTGATCGCGTTGAATACCTCTAGCTGATCGAAAGAGGCTTCGAAGAAGGGATACTCGATCTTCAACGAACCCGGATCGATCCTTCCATTGAAATAGCCGTCTTTGTGGGAGCCCAGACGAGGATGGTTGATCTGAACGATCTCGTCACCCGGGTTCTGTCTCAGCAGCCGAAGCATCTCGCCCGGAGTGCGGATAGATCGGCGAAAGGTCCTATCTTCCCAAGGGTTCACTGACATGGGAAAGCTGTTGAAGTGCCCGAATTCCGTATCCACCTCGTTCCCCACGACGGAGGTCATGAAGCGACCCAGATTCAACTCCGCTATGTAGGAGGAGTAATCCTTGAGCACGTTGTGATCCGTGGCCGTTAACAAGTCGAGCCCTTCGGCTGCTGACACCATGGCGCCGTCTCGCATGGCGAATTGGAGATGGAGGTGAAAATCCGCGGAGATGAAGCCAGTGGTGTCAATGGCTCGGGATAGGGTCGAGTCCAGGTAGGTGGTCTCTCCTTCAGAGATACGAATCCGGTGCTGGTCGAGGCTGTACTCGGTCCCCCGAGTGATGTAGACATCGTAGTCTCCCACCGGAATTGTCTTGATTTCCTGTCCCGATGAGGTCACCAGGATATTCGCGAAGCGCCCAACGGTGGGCATTTCTTGTCTCCCGTCTGCGTGGGCGAAAAATAGTCGAGATGGAAGGTGGATTCCAGTCTTGTCCTCCAACACCTCGAATGAGAGCTTACCCACACGTTCGCTCGATTCCAGGACGAACCTTTCATCTGGATCGAGCGTGTCAGAAGCCAAGGAAGCGGTGGTCCCTGGCTGCTGCAGCAAAGCCCAGGCTGCCACCAGAAAGCTCATGAGACCCAAGCGGAGCATCCAGTTAGACAATGTTGGTTTTCCTCCAAGATTCCGGCTTGGCCGTACTCCGGTCGAGTGACAAGAGCCGGACAGGACAGGGCTACAGATTAACAGATCAAACGATTCAACGCTGCCAAGGCAAGATGGTTGGGGTAGGGACGTTCTCCCCGGAACCTATACCTGCATTCCAATTTCATTTCAGTGTCAAGTCAGTTTTTCCCCCAAGAAGAACTGGCCCCGTTCGAGAAGGAAACTTCGGACGATCCAGAATAGAGGGTGTCGGAGAAGCCTTTGGCGAATGGAAGGGTTAAGATCCCGCCTCGCTGTTGCTTCGGCGTGCTTACAGAGCCGTGACCGTGAGGGAGCGGGCCCCGATCACAGATCGGGACAGGTGGCGAGTCCACAGAAAGAGGGTCCTCGGGTTACTGTCTGCCGCGTCCGTCGTTTTTCGGCATCGGTATGCCGGTACCGCTCCTTCGCAGTCATGGCTCTGTCAACCGGCTGCTCCTGCAGGATTTCCTGTCCAATGGAGTTTCAGCGTAGTCCCACCCCAGGAAGCATTGGCCCCATTTGAGAAAGAAACTTCCGGCTACTGGAGATTTGTGCGTCACTGCGTGGGGAAGAGTTGTCCGGCTCTCTCCTCGCAACCTGGGCTCATTTTGCTAACGGCTCAAGTCGTTCGCGGCTCTGTCGGACTTGGCTTCGTAACGCTGGTAGTACACCCGTTGGCGGCACCTTCGGAGGACAGGAGACGTGCGACGGATTCTTGCAGTTTCACCTCAGAGTCCTTGAAGGGCGCCAAACGTTGCGGTGGTCCGTCCGTGTTTTGTCGAGTACAATGATCGGGCGAAATCGAGCGCTTGGCAACGATTAGAACAGGGCCCGAACGGGAAGGGGTCCAGGGGGAAAGTAGATGTCGCTCTTGGAGGGTCGAGTTGCCGTCGTCACGGGTGCCGGAAGCGGGATCGGTGAGGGCATCGCCAGGGCCTTTGTCGACGAGGGTGCTTGTGTGGCACTGGTGGGTAGAAGCACTGAGAAACTACGACAAGTTGCCTCGAGTCTACCTCCAGAGAGAGTCCTCTGCTACCCCTGCGACGTTTCTGACCGGGCGACCATCGAGGCCATGGGTGCCGAGGTGTCGGGCCGCTTCGGCCCCGTGGACTTGCTAGTCAACAATGCGGGCGTCAATACCCTGCGCCGGTCCGTTTTTGAGGTGGATCCCCTGGATTGGGACTATATGATTGCCGTCAATCTCACCGGTGCCTTCAACTGTGTTCGGGCGGTGTTACCGGGAATGCGAAAGCTGAAGAACGGTCTCGTCATCAACGTGTCATCGATTGCTGGAAAGCGAGCAAGCCAGCTCGCCGGGGTGGCGTACTCGGCCTCCAAACATGGGATGGTGGCCCTTTCCCACTCCATTAATGAGGATGAGGCCGCCTATGGCATCCGATCCACGGTTTTGTGTCCGGGTGAAGTGAGCACTCCTATCCTGGAGCATCGTCCTGTGCCCGTACCTCAGGAGGACCGCGATCTGATGCTCACTCCTGAAGATCTCGCTCAGGCGGCTATTTTCGTCGCCACTCTGCCACCCAGAGCTTGTGTTCCGGAGCTGATCATCAAGCCTACGGTGCAGGTGTACAGCTGAAGATGTTGCAGGTTGCAGGTTTGGGGAATTGTTGCGGCGGGCTGATTGACTTGCTAAGCTTCGTTTTCTTTTCTCCGGGTTTGGGCGAGGATTCTTAGAAAGGGGAAGTTGATGAAAAAATCTGTTAGCGGTGTTCAGGCGAACACTAGCATGGACGGGATTGCCCGAAAGACACTGGCTTTTAATGACGAGGCCATGCTCTGTCACTTCAATATGGGAAAAGGGGCAAGGATCCCGCTCCACAATCACCGGGCCAGTCAGGTTGGCTATGTGGTTAGTGGTTCGCTCAAGTTCTTGGGTGACTCAGACAAGGACACCTTTGTTGCGAATGCCGGAGACTCCTATGTCTTCGGTCCTCATCAGACGCACGGCTGTGAAGTGCTGGAAGATTCTGAGGTGATCGAGGTCTTTTCACCGGCTCGCGAAGAGTACAAGGAATAGTGGTCTAACCCGCAGCTGCCGCCAGCAACCGGAGTCCAGAATGCTAGCTAGTTCCCTCAAGAAAAAGCTAAGTGGCGACGAGATCGTCGTAGGTACCTTTCTGACATTCAATTTCTGGGCAGGCCATCTGGAGATCCAGAAGAAACTGGGCATGGATTTCGTTGCCCTGGATCTGGAACATGGTTCAGCGGATCTCAAGACCACCGAGGAGCTTTGTCGGACGGCGCGACTTCTTGACCTTCCCCTGATCGTGCGTCCTGAAGCCAGCGTCTATCATCTTGTCCGAAAGTATGCGGACATGGGACCTGCCGGCTTCCTGATCCCATGGGTGGATGAGGCTGAACAGATGCAGACTGTACGGGACGCCGTCTTCGTCCATCCGCGGGGTCGCCGGGGCCCTGGTGGGGCTTCGATTTTTGGGGCGACAGGTCTGGATCTGGACGGATGGCAGGAAATAGAAGATAACTCCTTCGTGGCTATGCAGGTCGAGACCCCCGAAGGGATCGAGGTGATGGGGGAGATGGCCGCCCCCGATTGGGTTGACGCCGTCATGCTTGGACCTTATGACCTCTCCTTGAATATTGGCCACTGTGGTGAATGGGATCATCCAGTGGTCGTCGAGGCCATTATGAAGGTTCTGGATAAGTCCCAGCAGCTGGGAAAACCCTGCGGAATGCCGGTGGGAAGTGTTGCGCAAACACGGTTCTGGATGGAGCGCGGCTTCAGGTTCTTCCTCTATTCCGAGCCAACAATCATGGCTCGACTACAAGCAGAAGCCTACTTGAGCGAGATCAGGAAGTAACCCTGTGCGCGACTTCGCTCTTGCATCAATGGATGCCTTTCTCAGCGACCTGAGACCTTTTAGTTATAGGTTAGATTAGTCCCATCTGCTCCAGCAGGACGCGGGCTCCCTCGCGTCCCTCCTCCGTACTCTGCGTGAAAGGCGCAGCTGCGAAGTTGCCGGGGACGCCTCGAAGATTCATTGCCGATGTGAAGCCGGCGAAGGTGGAATCCAGAAGGACAACCGACCTCAACCGAATCAGCTTTCGCTGCGCAGCCGCAGCGGCTTCGTAATCCTGCTTGCGAAAGCTGCGCAGAATCTCGACTCCGTATTCGGGTGCCAGTGCAAACAACCCCTCGATGATGCCGCTCGCCCCAAGCTGGAGGGCCAGGTCGAAGAAGGTGGTGTGACCCGAGAAAACAGTGAACTCTTCGGAATCCCGAAAATGCTCGGCCGCAAGGCGGAACGTGAGGAAGTCCCCAGAGGCCTTGAGGCCGACGATGTTGGGAATCTCCGAGAGCTGGCGGATGGTTTCGAATTCGAGTTGGTGGCCAGTCAAAGCCGGGTTGTCATAGGGGTATACGGGAAGATCTGTGCCCTCCGCGATGCCTTCATAGTAGTGGAACAATTCGTTCTGGCTGAACTTGAAGATAAAGGGCGGGATCAAGGCTACAGCACTCACCGGGTAGTTCTCGGCGAGGCGGATTCGGGCCAGCGTCCTTTCGGTGCTGGTGTCGCCGCAGCCCACCAATACCGGAACCTGTCCTTTCACCTCATCGAAGGTCACGGCGAGGGCCCGTTCAAAAGTCTCGTCCTTCAGGAGCTGCATGCTGCCCATGGATCCCAGGGTCAGGAGCCCGTCAACGCCCGCCTCCAGTTGCATCCGGATCTGAAGGCGCATGCCCTCTTCGTGTAGGTCTTCGTGCTCGTCCAGCGGAGTTCCGAGGGCCGTGATGACCCCTTCCAGGGATGGGACTGTCTGGTTCATCTTTTAATAAGCCTTTGTTTTGAGGACGTTCTTGATGCTCACGGTTCTTGCTTTCGAGAGGGTCTGATAGAGGGGCATGACATTCACCTACTGCGTAGTTTTCTCAGCCACAGATGGTACCATAATCCTCGCAGTCCTTTTGCAATCGGGGTTAGAAATTCGCCGCAGAGGTAGGGAGTTCATGACGGCAGAAGAACGGTATCTCTTTGATCTTCAGGGTTATCTGCTCGTGCGGCAGGCGTTATCTGTAGAGATGCTGGGTCGTCTCAATACGACGATCAACGAGATGGAATCTCTGACGGACGCGGAGGTGGAAGCAATGGGTATCCCCAGGAGGCCCACGGAAAGCGATACCTACGCCAGGGCGGGTATCTCTAGCGACAGCCTTGGAGACTACACCTGCGACATTCTCAAGTATGGAGCCGTGTTCGAGGAATTGATCGATTGGCAACCGATCCTTTCACGAGTGGACGAAATGATTGAAGACTCCTACCGTCTGGATGCGGCAATTCTAATGAGCCGCCACCAGGGTGGAGCCTTCCGCTTCCATCATGGCTATGCGGAGTTGCTTCCCTATTCGGAGTATGTTTGTAGTGACGCGAACTTCAGCTGTGTCAGCGTGAAGATTTCCTATGCTCTCACGGATGTGGGAGTTGAGGATGGCTGTTTCGCAGTGATTCCTGGCAGCCACAAGAGCAACTTCCAGAATCCGCTGGTCGGCCAGATTCCCGATCCGGATCATCCGTTGGTAGGGCCCATCCCCTCTCGGGCGGGGGACGCCATCATCTTTTCGGAGGATCTTTCGCACGGAGCAGTTCACAACCGGGGCTGCAGAACCCGTCGGACGCTGTTCTACTCCTACGCTCCTGCCTTCCACTGTAGCTGGGACGGGATGGCTGAGACGGCTTCAGGGTTTCAGGAAAGGGCTCCCTCCAGGCGGCGCGAGTTGACCAGGGTATCGACACCTTTTGAGGAAGGCATCGCCTCAGCCGGGCTTTAGGGAATCAGGGCGGCTGCGGTCATCCTGAACCCTATCCCCAGGATCCCACTGATGAGAGAAAAGATTGTTACTGAGGCAGATGTTTTCGACTTGCAGATCGGCGCGGAGAAGGCGTCCATGTCTCGTGAGGCCAAGCACTTCTTCGATATCACCGGATACCTGTTGCTAGATGAGCTGTTGACTGCTGAGCAGGCCGCTGAGGCGAAGGATACCTTGGCCACTCTGCTTCACTCCCCTTCTCCTGGAATTAGGGTCGATAGCTCGGCTCCATCCCAGTCCGAGATTCTGAACGTGTTGGAAGCAGGCGGCGTGTTCGAGGAAGCGATGGCGCACGATGGAATTCTCTCCTACCTCGGAAGCCTGATCTGGGGTCAACAGTTCCGATTGATTCGATCCAGGGGGATTCTGGTAGGACCCGGCAGCAGGCCTCACCTCAATCAGGGCGGGAAGGCCGACCCCAGACGCTACACGCGGTACCGGTGTGCCTGGGAGGGAGAATTTCGGTGCCTGATGGTGACTTGCCT
>CAUZIZ010000043.1:0-36334 GCA_963579905.1 Acidobacteria bacterium UBA6911
TGTCGTGTCTGCAGCTTTTCCGCGACGTGGTCCGTCTGATCTACAACCGAAGCAGCCCCAACACCCATGGCAATTGCAACTGCCTCACTGATCTCTTCCTTGGTTGCACCATGTTTGAGTGCCTTCTCAAGATGCCCCTCCAGACACCCCTCACACTTGAAACCCAGAGAGGCGGCAATCGCAATCAGCTCTTTGGTCTTGCGGTCGATTGTCGATGACTTGTAGGTCTCACGATAAAAGTTGAAATAGATCTTCCTCATACGCGGTTCAACCATGCTGTAGGAGGGCCACTTCTCGCTCTGCTGAGGTTCCTTTTTTTCTGCCATGGTGCGACACAGGTTAGCACAGCGACGCCGGGACGATCCAGATCCCAATCACCGACTTCGGCCACCAGCATCCGGGATTGATTCTGGTACCATCTCCTAGGCAGATGCGCTTTGAACTGATGCTCTCGGGACTGCTTACGTTGCTGATGATAGCTTCCTCTCCCGCCCAGGACCGGGCCGAGTTGAATTTGAAGAGCGACACTGGAGTCCTGTATGAGGTTGAGGGCTTTACCGATCATGATCTCTTCATCAAGGCAAGAAGACTGGTGAAGACGGGAGCCGGCACCTACGTTGCCAGTGACGGCTTCATCACCGCTTGTGATGAGGCGGTTCCGAAGTGGAGCTTCAAGCTCAAAAAGGCAAGTATCCAGTTGGGATCAAGTGCCCGAATCCAGCACACGCTCTTCAGGATCACGGAAATCCCCGTCTCCTACCTGCCCTACGTAGCTCTCAACTCCCGTTTTCGCTTGAACTACTTCTGGGAGCGCTGCGGGGTTTCCGTCGACTTTCGGGGATTCAATCTGCGTGCCCGACAAGAAAGTCAGATTCGTTTTGCCTTCTTTCTAAAAGGAATTGGCTCGCTGGGCACTCTCAGACGTCCCAGAAGTCCATTCTGATGAAGACTCCAATCCTCCTATCTCTGGGATCGAACCTGGGTGACCGGGATGGCAATTTGAGGACCGCTCTGGAACAACTGGAGGAAGCAGGTATCAGCGTGACCCGTCGCTCTTCACTCTACGAAACCGAGCCCGTAGAGCTGCAGGCACAACCTAACTTTGTCAACATGGTGTGCGAGGTCAAGACACAACTCTCCCCAGATCAGCTGCTGAAAACCTGCCTGGCCGTGGAGAGAAAGATGGGACGGAAGAGGAGGCAAAAATGGGGCCCCAGGAAAATCGACATCGATATCCTCTTCTACGGTAACAAGATCATCGATCAACCCCAGCTCCAAATCCCGCACCCAAGGCTCCGGAAAAGACGCTTCGTATTGATCCCACTAGAGGAGATACAATCGTCCTTCCGCGACCCGAAAACCGGAAAAACGTTGACCCAACTGAGCTCCCTTTGTCCCGACCGCTCCTGGGTGAGGCGAAAGACTTGAATAGTGAGCAGTGAGCAGTGAGCAGTGAGCAGTACCGCGAACAGGTGAACCGCCAATATTCCAAGCCACGTCCGTCAGAGCCGTGAACGACTTGACCAGCTAGCAATACGAGGCCAAGTTCCGAGGAGAGAGTCGGACATCAGCAAGATCTCTGTTAGCCCCGGGGAGTTTCTTTCTCGAATGATCCAGCGCAAGCTCCGGCTCCAACGCGCCGCTGACGATCCACAGTGGCACCAAAGGGAAGTAGGTACTATAATCACATTTTTTGTGGCCCGATCCAGCGAACCAGCTGGCGGATTGATTTCCTGAGTGGGGGCGACAGGTCATATATGGCAGAGGCTTCTGGGAGCAAAGAGAAAACAAATCCAAGCGGGGACAGTACCCTACGCGAGTACTTCGTGACCACGGTGGTGTGCACCATTTTCGCTCTCTTCGTGACCACCTATGTGGTCCATCCCATGACAGTGCCGACACCCTCTATGGTCCCAACAATTCTGGTAGGGGACAGACTCCTGATCGACAAGTTCAGCTTCCGTAACAGTTTCAAGGCAGGTCTTCCGCTGGCACCTAGTCGCGAGATCCAACGAGGCGATATCCTCGTCTTCAAGTTCCCAAATCAGCCTGAGGTTCTCTACGTCAAGCGGGCCATCGGCCTCCCGGGGGAAACCCTACAGATTCGCGACAAGACGGTCCACATCAATGGCAATCCCCTGGAGGAGCCTTACAAGATCCACTCCGACCCCGGTGTCTTTCACGGAAGAGGATCTCTCCACGTCTTCCGGAGCGACCTTCGCCGAGACAATACGGAACCGGTGGTGATCCCTGAGGACCAATTCTTCGTCATGGGTGACAATCGCGACGACAGCGCAGATAGCCGTTACTTCGGTTTCCTTCCCAGGAGCCACATCGTAGGCAGACCGCTGATCGTTTTCTGGTCCTACGAAGATGCTGCCGATGCCTATCTAAAATCATCGCTGCCTGAAATTCTGAAGCTTTATCTGGAGCGAATCGTGTACTTCGTAACACGGACACGCTGGAGCCGGATGGGGCACATTGTCCGCTAGTCTAGATCCAGATCTCCTGGAGTGCCTCGGGTGAAACCGATTGCTTTTGGTTCTTTGCTAAGTCTCTATCGGGCCTTCCAATCGGCCATTCGGGGCCGCGCCCTCCTGCTGCTCTTCCTGGGCTTGTTTGCCTCCTCCGTGACTCTGACGCTCACTCTCTGGCCTCCGATCTCGCAACCGAAGCCTGTTGCAGCCAGACACAACGGACCTCCTGCCAACAACGAGACCGCCTCGCGCCCTTCTTCGACGACTACGCCCAACCTTCCCAATTTCAGCGCAGTTGCTCCTTCCGGGGATCGTAGGCGCCGGCAGAAGCTGGTCAAGGAAATCGATCGAATTCTGGCTCATCGCCTCTTCCGGAAGGGATTCTGGGGAGTGGACGTCCAATCGGTTGAAGACGGGAATGTTTTCTATTCGCGCAACAGCTTCAAGTACTTCATCCCGGCTAGCAATGTAAAACTCTTCACCACCGCCGCCGCGCTCAATCGGTTGGGTCCGGACTTCCGTTTTCGGACCCGTCTCAACTATGAAGGACAGCTTTCCGAGAGAGGCATTCTAAAAGGCAACCTGATCCTGGTAGGGGGAGGCGATCCGAACCTGGCCAGCAGCCAACTTCTCCAGGGACCCGGCTTCGCCCACCTAGATCGGATGGTGAGAAGGGTGAGGGAGGCCGGAGTTCGCGTCATAGAAGGCCATGTCATCGGAGACGACTCGCTATTTCCCTACGCCCCTTACGGCCGGGGCTGGAACCTGTCGGACCTGGAGCACAAGTACGCTCCTGCAGTCTCGGCCCTTTCGTTTCACGACAATCTCATGGCCGTGGTTGCTCGACCCGGATCCCGGACCGGCCAACCCATAAGTCTGATTAGCCACCCTCCCAACTCCCTCTTCAAGTTCGTAAACCTCGGAATGACCATTGGGGTAGGCGCGCCACAGGAGGCCTATCTTTCCCGTGCAGTCGGAGACTACCGAGCCACTGTATCTGGCGACCTCCCGATCAACGGTTCGGGCTGGAGCCGCTACCTGACCATCAAAGATCCCGCCCTCTACACAGCTACCATCTTCAGAGACCGCCTCCGGCGAAGTGGTATCCATGTGAAAGGAATAGCGAGGTCCCGGCACTTCGGAGATGCGACTCCGACACAGGGGGTTCACGAAATCTACGTTCACGAGTCGGCGCCCCTGATCGAGACCATCTTCCAGATCAACAAGGACAGCCACAATCTCTATGCCGAAATACTGCTGCGGACTCTGGGAGCACAGATAAAGGGGAAAGGGACCGACGGGCAGGGCCTTCAAGTGATCTACGAATTTCTCCAGGAGGCCGGAGTCCCGGCCCGTTTGGCAGATCTGCACGATGGCTCGGGGCTATCCCGGTACAATCTGATCACGCCTAGAGCCCAATCTTTGCTCCTAAAGCACCTTACCAAACTACCCTATTTCCACTTCTTTCTTTCCAGCCTTCCGGTATCGGCAAAAGATGGAACCCTGCGCGGACGCATGCACCAAACAGCAGCCGCCCGCCGTATTCACGCCAAGACCGGCACCCTCGAAGGTGCAATCGCACTGGGCGGGTATGTTGAGTCCCAATCGGGGCCTCTGCTTGCCTTCTCGATCCTGGTCAACGACCACCGTTTCGGTCGCGGAGTTGCCCGAGGTTGTATCGACCGGATCTGCAACGTCCTTGCCAAATACTGAGGAGTTTCAGGTTGTAGGTTTGCAGGCTACAGGTTTCTTGCTCTGCACGGTCCTGCTGCCAGAAGTGCTGGACACATCCGAGAAAGAAACGTCAGTTGCCAGCCGCGGCACGGGCATCTCGGCCAGTGATGACAGACCTGTCGAGCCAAGGGCTCGACAATCACGGCCTGGAAGGCCGTGCCACGGTTGGGAAACCTGCACCGAATGAAGTTTAAGCCTGTCAGGTTAAGGGGCCGCGCTCGATGACCTCTCTGTAGAAGGCCTCGTACTGGGGGGCAATCTGCTCGGCCGAATAGTTGTCGGCAGCTCTTTGCCGGGCATTGGAACGGAATTCATCGAGCTTTCCGGCGGCCAAGATGTCAAGTGCCGCCGTTGCCATCCCCTCTATCTCACCCACCGGGCAGAGGTGCCCAGTAAGCCCCTCTGAGATCAGCTCGGGAAGCCCTCCCACCTGCGTGGCCACGACCGGCACTCCACACGCCATCGCCTCGAGGGCAGACAGACCAAAACTCTCGGTCTCGCTGGGCAGCAGCATCAAATCGGCAACCGACAGGTAATTCTCGACCGCCTCCACCATTCCCACGAAGAAGACCGAATCCTTCATTCCCAGCTCCTCCACCAGATACTGGGCATTGGAGCGCTCCACTCCATCTCCGATCATGAGCAGGACTGCCGGAGTCTCCTTTCGAACCCGATGAAATACTCGAATCACATCGTCGACGCGCTTGACGGGACGAAAGTTCGAGACGTGCACCAAGACTTTCTCTCCCGAGGGGGCGAATCTGCGGTGAATCTCTTCGGAGAAACGCCTTCTCATACGATTCACATCAACGAAATTCGGAATCACGCGGATATCACATTCGCTGCAGAACTCCTTCAGGGTCGCCTGCTTCAGAAAGTGGCTGACCGCGGTTACACCATCGCTCTTGCGGATCCCGAACTGGGTGATGGAGAGGTAGGAGTGATCACGTCCCACCAGGGTAATGTCGGTTCCATGAAGCGTCGTAATCACCGGCAGCCATCGCGGCCTCAGCATCTCCCGCGCCAGGTAACCGCTGATCGAGTGCGGGATCGCGTAGTGGACATGAAGCAGATCCAGTTCCATCAGCCTGGCAACCTCCAGCATCTTGGTCGCCAGGGCCAGATCGTAGGGGACGTATTCGAAGAGTGGATAGCGCATAGCCTCCACTTCGTGAAAGAAGATACGCTCACCCAGCTCGACCAGGCGGGTGGGCAGGGCTGAACTGATTAGATGTACCGTATGCCCCCGGTCGGCGAGGAGCTTGGACAGTTCAGTGGCCACGACACCGCTGCCGCCGAAGGTGGGATAGCAGGTGATGCCGATTTTCATTGGGGTGCTTGGGACAGGGACCTTCTAGTTGGGATCATTGAGTTGGTTTCGGGGAATTGTGCTGTTGTCCGCTCTCTCCTCGGGACCTGGCTTCGTATTGCTAGCGGCTCAAGTCGTGCGCGGCTCTGTTTTACTCTTACGTTAATAGATAGCGTTCCTCGGCGACCTGCGACGTTCAGACGATATCTTCAACCTTGAACTGCAGCTTCTCGAAGGACTCTTTGGAAATCGAACCGCCTCTCTCAGCCTCTACCTTGCGCGCCCGATACTGCTCACCCTGCTGCAGGAACTCGAAGGTGCGAACCGAACCGTCTTTCATCAGGATTTCGATCTGGACATCGGCCTTACCCGAAGCCGCGCCGACCTTGGAGTCGTCGATGGATTCGAATTTGATATCGTCGATGGGGTACCAGAACTTGTAGGCAAGGGCTTCCTTGTCCTTCTGATCATCTGGCTTCTCCAGGATCCACTTGTAATCTTCTCGCCTGGCTTGGATTTCCACCTCTCCTCGATGGAAGATGACTTTGTCGATCTCATCCTGGTCCACATTGATCACGTCCTTGTCTCGAAATTCCCAGAGCTTCTGGGTCAGCTTTTCGAGGAGGGACTTGGGGACCGTGAAGACCGCCGAGCGAGCAGGATTCCGAGCCAGGTAGTGGTCCTCTTCACCCTCCGCCTTCTTACCGAGCTCAAGCGCCTTCCACTGATCATCCCCTTCCTCTTGCAGACGCACCACCACGTTGGGTGTGCTCAGGCCATACTGAGGAAGGTCCTGGGTTTCTTCGACGACGAATTTCTGGGCCTCCGTGGTTTCCAGACTGGAGAGCAAGCTGTTCACGGCCGACTTATCTGCAGGCTCCTGCAGAGGGACCTCCAGAGCCCAGTTTTCTCCCTCTTTGCTGAGCCGGATCTTTTCGTCTCCACGTTGAACTTCGATGGTCCGGACCCTATCCCGGTCTAGAGTCAAAACCTTCTTGTCGCGCCATTGGAAGAGATCCTTGTCGGCCGTCGTATAGAGGGAATCGGCGGTCAGATGGACCTTGGTGTCACCAGCCATTTGGACGTAGGTATTGCTCCCGGTGAAGTCCTTGCTGCCCACATGGACGACTCTGGTCAGCTCTCCAGCCTGAACCGTGAGGGTCATCCGGGGCTCCTTTAGGCCATACTTCTCTGCCCCACTGCCTACTTCCTCGAAGGTTCGTTCGATTCGGGCCAAATCCACGCTGCCAACCAGAGAATCGACGCTAGCCTTGTCTGCGGCTGTCTCCATCGGCTTTTCAATGGACCATTTGTCGTCAACCTTCACCAGCAGCAACGGGTCCTGTCCGGCTCGTGCGATCTCGATGGAAGTCACCTCCTCCTGCTTCACCTGGAAGAGGCTTTCCTCACGCTCCTTTGCTTCCTGTCTCTTCTTTCCGCCTTCGATCTCATAGAGGTAGACAAATGCAATCAGCCCGAGGAAGATAACCAGAAGCAAACCGATCTTTTTCATGCTCGTCACCCGATAAGAGGATTCCAGACTGGTAGGAAAAGCCGTGTTCCTGGAGCCGCTTCGATCGCTCCCCGGTGCTCAACTCAACCAGCAGGGCTGTTACATCATTTCCTGCGAAACCATACTGCCAAGCCGAAAACCAGCGTCGACAGCGGCAACAGGATCACGGTCGCCCAAAACATCAGTCGCGATTGGCTCTGGGTCAGGTTGATACGTCGATTCTCAGGATTCTTCGGTGCGATGGCCGTGAGGTCTGAGTCTTCTGCCAGCCAGCTCACAGTCATGCGAAACATATCTCCGTTGCCAGAGCTGGAAAAATAGGCGTTGGTAGCAAAGTCGGAGTCGCCGAAAAGTGCGAATCGAGATTCGCCCCCTTTCCCTTTTGCTGCCTCCTCGTCGCCTTCGGCTGCAGCTGCGGATTCCGCCGCGCTGTCGGCCTCGCCCTCGGAGTCCTTTTCAGATTCCTCGGCCGTCCCTGCCCCTGTCACGGACCGGGTAGCGACTGCGGCCAGGGCCACTGGACCCTGGGTATCCTCTCCCTCGTCGAAAGCGGCTCGGTTGCCATCCAGATTGGTCTCGCCCCAACTCCGCTCGGAGGTCGACATCAAGGTCTTGGCCTCGTAGCCCAGAGAACCCTCGACGGTCTTGACCCCTCTGGCCATGGGAAAGAACGTCATCACCCCACGCATCTCATCGGTGATGGGATGCTCCTCGTAGGTGGCGACAATCGGTGCGGCTACTCCAAGACCAAAGAGCTGTCCCACCCCACTGGCATCGATCACCACGTTCTGCTCTACCGCCAGCCCGTAGGCCAACAGAAAATCGTCCATTGCAAAATCCGTCTCCGGATCCAGCAGGAGCAGAAACTTCCCTCCCGCCTTCAGATACCCGTTCAGCAGCGAGACCTCATTGGGAAGGAAGTTGACGCGGGGTCCTACGGACAGTACCACCGTGGCATCATCGGGAAGCTTGTTCTCCTGAGCAAGATTGTAGGGCTTGACCACGTAGTTTTGCTTCTCGATCATCTCCTTGGCCATGGACAGTCCTTCGGGCCCACTCTCCTCCAGGTCTCGTTCGCCGTGACCGGCCAGCAGATAAATCACCTTTTCACCTTCCCGAGTGAGCTTGACGATGGTGTTGGTGATCTTCTCTTCACTGAACTCGTCCACTACCTCAGTCCTGGCCCCAGCCACAACCACGACCTGGCCCTGCCTCTGGACGTCGTGCTGCACTACCTTCTCCGGTTCCATTTGCGGATCCACAATCTCGTAGGAGATCTGCGAGGATGCGTGCCGGTACTCTTCCATCAGGTCCTTGAAACTGCGGGTGGTCGCTTCATCCTGGAAAAAACCGATGATCTGAATTTCGGCGTCCAGATTCTCGACAACCTTCAGGCTCTGACTCGACAGGGCATAAAGCTGATTCTCGGTCAGATCGATGCGTTTGCTATGGCGGAAGTTAAGAAAGTTGAGGAGAACAAGGATACCGATCACCAGTATCAGGGTCGCACCGGCGGCCGTACCATGACGCCCGGTTCGGCTGGAGAAAGCAGCCCGGATCTTGGAAAAGTTCAAGACAGCGTACAGGACCAGCAGTACAGCCCCACCGTAAATGGGAACCTGCACCTTCCAGTCCCATACGCTGTTCACGTTGTAGTACAAATATCCGCCGACCACGGCCGCCAGACCAAGGTAAGCAAGCGTCTCGACCGTCCCCAGCGCTGATTTGATTTGTTCGAGCCAAGTCTTCAACACGTCAGGCCCTCCATTTCGCAGAATTCAGCGAAACTGAAGTCAAGAAGAGACCCAGAAAGATCATCGAGACGTAGAAAACTACATGTCGACTGTCCAGGACTCCCTTGGTGAAGTCTTCGTAGTGGTTCATGATGGACAGGTAGCGTAAGGCCTCATTGCCCACCGTCGTGCCAGCTCCAGCAACCGCATCCACGACCCAAAGAATGATGAAGACACCGAAGCAGAGTGTGGCGGCAACGATCTGATTCTCGGTCAGGGAAGAGATGAAGAGGCCTATTGTCAAAAGAGCTCCACCCAGCAGGAGTGCTCCCAGAAAGCCAGTGTAGATCGGACCCAGAGGAGGCTTGGGTTCACTGTACAAATAGAGCAGGAAGGACTTCAGGATCGTCGGCAGGAGCATGATGAGCAAAAACAGCATCATACCCGTGAACTTCCCCAGGATCAGTTGCAGGTTGGTCAGGGGAGACGTAAACAAAAGCTCGATGGTTCCTCGCTTCTTTTCCTCGGCGAAGACACCCATGGTAATCATCGGCACCAGGAAGAGCAGAATCGTGCTGATGACGCTGAAGTAATTACCCAGGATCACCGCCGGTACATCGATGGGCGGCGGGGCCGAACCGAACTGCTGCGAGCGAAAGCCCATCTCCATCACCCTTTGGATAATCGAACTTGTGATGATGTAGAAAAAGTAGCCTGAAACGGCAAAGAAGACGGCGAGGACGACATACGCAATCGGGCTGACAAACAGCGTATGCATTTCCTTCTTGACGATTGCCAGGTAATTTCTCATTCCGCCTCCCCTTCACTGCCCTTAGCTACTTCTTCGACCGCTTCTTCAGTTGCCTCCTCGGTCGTCAGCTTCAGGAAAACATCCTCGAGACTCACCGCTTCTGTCCTGAGCTGGTAGAGTTCGAGACCTGCCTGAATCACCTTCTGAGAAACAAGATGGCGGATCTCTGCTTGTCCGTCGGCCTCCACCGTAACCGGATGATGGCCGTTCGTCGCTTCCGATATCAGGACATTCTGTACCTGCGGAATCTCGTGCAGCAGGGAGGGCAGGCCCTCGACGGAGCCGGCAACCTCCAGCTTGATCCTTTCCCCTCTGCCCATCTGACTGGTCAGATTCTGGGGGGTGTCGATGGCCACGATCTGCCCCCCATTGATGATGATGACCCGGTCGCAAGTCATGCTCACCTCAGGAAGGATGTGGGTCGAAAGGATCAGGGTGCGCTCTCCCCGAAGACTTCGAATCAGCTCCCTGAATTCGTTGATCTGTCTCGGATCCAGTCCGATCGTCGGCTCATCCAGGATCAGAACTTCAGGATCATGAATCAGGGATTGAGCCAAACCAACACGCTGCCGATAACCCTTCGAAAGGTGTTTGATCAGCCGCTCGCCATGACCCTGCAACCCCAGACGCTCCTTCACCCCTTCCAGGCGTGCCGTCGTCGCACCTCGCTCGATTCCCTTGATGGTGGCGACAAACTTCAGGTAGGCGTCCACGCTCATTTCCGTGTAGAGCGGCGGATTTTCGGGCATGTAACCAACTCGTCTTTTGGCTTCGAGAGGCTCTTCAAAGACATCGAACCCAGCCACTGAAGCCTTTCCCTCGGTCGCCGGGAAGAAGCCCGAGAGGATACGCATGGTTGTCGTCTTTCCCGCGCCGTTGGGCCCCAAAAATCCCAGAATCTCTCCCTTGTTGACTTCGAAGGTCACATCCTTAATCGCGGTCAGTAGGCCGTACCGCTTGGTCAGATGTTCTACCTGGATCATCGATCTACTACTCCTTGCGTAACTTGTGACGCAGAATGGCGCAATCAGGCATGGGGCAGCGACGCCCCTGGCGATCGCACCGACTCATTACAGCAAAATCACTCACCCGTCTCGAGCAGCACGCCGTTCTGCTAGGAAACCTCGTTCAACGCGACTTCCCTCCCGTAGCGTGCGGCAACATATCCTTCCAAGATCTCGATAAACTGCTCTGCGATCCGCCCACCCTTGAGCGTCGTAAAATGCTGCCCATCCACGTAGACGGGAGCTTTGGGATCTTCGCCCGTGCCGGGCAGGGAAATCCCTACGTCTGCATGCTTGGACTCGCCCGGCCCGTTTACGATACACCCCATGACGGCAACTTTCAGATCCTCTACGCCAGGATGGACCTCTTTCCATACGGTCATCTGCTGCGCCAGGTGCTGCTCTATCTTCTCTGCCAGCTCCTGAAAGAAGGTGCTGGTCGTCCGACCGCAGCCGGGACAGGCACTGACCTGGGGAGTAAAACTGCGAAGCGCCAGCGACTGAAGCACCTGTTGGGCTACCGTCACCTCCTCGGTTCGAGCCGCACCCGGTCGGGGAGTCAGGCTGACCCGAATCGTCTCGCCGATCCCCTCGTGAAGAAGAATCGAGAGTGCGGCGGTACTGGCAACAATACCCCGATTTCCCATTCCCGCTTCCGTCAGTCCTAGATGCAAGGGGTAGTCGCAAGAGGAGGCCAGCTGACGATAGATCTCGATCAGATCGGGTGCCGCCGACACCTTAGCACTAAGAATGATTCGGTCGTGAGCTAGGCCGTATTCCTCTGCTAGAGTCGCCGACTCCAATCCGCTCCGGACAATAGCCTCTCTAAGGACCACCTGTGCCTCCTTCGGCTCCGGCAAATGCGAGTTCTCATCCATCATACGGACCAGCAGAGACTGATCGAGCGAACCCCAGTTGACGCCGATTCGGATCGGCTTGTCGTACTCCAACGCCACTTCTATCATGCTTCGAAAGTTATCGTTGCGGTGACGGCCCATTCCCACGTTGCCCGGATTGATCCGGTACTTGCTCAGGCGTCGAGCGCACTCCCCGTAGCGAGACAGAAGAAGATGTCCATTGTAGTGGAAATCCCCCACGATCGGTATTTCAACCCCCTCCTGCTCCAGGCGTTCGACGATCTCGGGAACGGCCTGGGCTGCCTTGTCCGTATTGACGGTGATGCGCACCAGTTCGGATCCGGCCTCGGCCAGCTCGCAAATTTGACGCACCGTGGCCGCGACATCAGCCGTGTCGGTATTCGTCATGGACTGGACCACAACCGGATGATCCCCCCCGACCACCACCTGTCCTACGGCAACTTCGACCGTTTTCCGGGACCTCATCATTTCCTGAATTCTACAACATGAAATTCGATCGCGCCAAGAATCCGCCCCCGATCCGGTCCCCGAGTCGGTTGTGATTCAAGGGTGGATTGCTTATGATGTGCTTCTGAAAAACACGTCGATGCTGGAATCTGACAGGGGGGATGGAGTTTCCCGGTCAGACCTAAGCTAAAACTTCATTCGGAACTCGCACCTCCAGGTCGCCCAATAATGCGAAACGTGAGGAAGCCTGAAGCGCGAGCGAGGGGTTGGAGGGCAGCGCAATGGGGGGACGAAGGGGCCTGAGGCACGACAAACAGCCAAGCCGGCGGGATTCAGGGTGTCCCCCGACCCCTCGCTTGCGCTTCAGGCTTCCATAGCTCGTGAAGTTTCGTTCTCGAATGAGGCCAGCGCTCCTTGGAATGGGACTAAGATGATTAGAGTGGGACTAAGATGAAGAGAGGCACGTGATGAGCGATCTGTTGGAGCGGCTCTTCGAACCAACCAACGCCAAGGACTTTGCCAAAACCATGAAGGAGGCTCAGGAGCTTTACCCAGCTCCCGCCGACTTCCTCGAAGCGGTGGCTGCCTATCTACCCACCAGACTCTACGAGCAATACTACGGTGATTCGGTCCCCCAGAGTTTTTTCGGCTTCATCGCCGCGGCGCAGTCCCGTGACCTTTTCTCGGAAGAGGAACAGTGGCGGCCCTTCGTTCAGCAGGCCTGGAGCGCAGCCCGCGAACGCCAGCGCACGCCCTGGAGTCTGACCGATGCCGAACCTCAAGAAGAAGGCGAGCTTGGGTCACGCTGGCAGCAATTTGTTGAAGCAGCCGAGGCCCAGGACTTTTCACGAGCGTTCGGCTGGGCCCGAGGTTTTATGAACGGTCTCGAAGGACGGGAGCATTTCAGGGAAAAGTCTCTCTCCTACGCCTTGGAGGATACGGCGCTGGGCGGATCCAAGTTTCTATACCTGGTTCAAGCATGGAGGCTTGCCGAACAACTAGAGTGGAAGCATCAGGAGGAGATCCTCTTCGCCCCTTTGCATTTTCTGGTTGTCGCCCCCGAAAATCGCGAGCTCTCCCGAGAGGTGAAAGACCTCTGGCGTGAAAACCCTCTGCCCTCCCTGTTGAAGAACGAAGGGGAGGTTTCAAGCGACCTCTACGAGAAAACCGAGCGGGCTTTGCTCTTCGAGCCCTCCGTCTCGGGTGCGCTTGCAGCCATCGGCCGACTGGCTCGCGCCGGAGCCAGTTTCGCAGCGGTCGAGGACACGCTTCAACTGTCCGCGTCTCAGGCCCTCGCCAACTCTAAGCGGGGAAGCTGGCTCGCCCCCATGAGAGCCTTCCACTTCGCCAAGCAGGTCGGTTACTGGAAGGAACTGGTAGACCCCCACCGTCAGACCCTTGCTCTCATGATGAGTGCGGCCCTACTGAACCAGGCCTCCCGAAACAGCTGTGAAGGAGAGTCCAACCGGGAACTGGATGATGTGGCAAGCCATTTCTTGCCAACCGATCCCATCAATGTCCTGAAGAGCGTGATCAGCCACTCTGACCCTCACGCCTCGGCCACTGCGGTACAGGCCATCCTCGGTATGGGTGACGAACCCAGAACTGAGCTACTCTCGACCTTGGCCAACCAGGCTGTGAAAAACGACGGAGATGTCTGCGGAGGCAATGACCTGCTGTACCTTCAGGAGGCCTTCGACAGCTACCAACGATCTTCGCTCCCTCTAAAAGACCGACACCTGGTATCAGCCGGCTTCTTTCTGGGCCGAATACCCAAACGGTACGAGGTTTTCAGCGCATACGGGTTCTGAGCTAGATTCCTCCAATCGTTGGCTCAGTTCAGTCCCGCCCCCAGGAAGCGCTGGCCCCATTCGAGAAAGAAACTTCCGGCTACTGGGGATTTGTGCGTCACTGCGTGGGGAAGAGTTGTCCGGCTCTCTCCTCGGAACCTGGGCTCATTTTGCTAACGGCTCAAGTCGTTCGCGGCTCTGTCGGACTTGGCTTCGCAACGCTGGTAGTTCACCCGTTGGCGGCACCTTCGGAGGACAGGACGTGCGACGTATTCTTGAAGTTTCAGCTTAGTCACTCTGACCTTCTGGCCCTTCTTTCCAATCTGGTGCTTGGAGCTTGTTTGTATCTTGTTTCTTGTATCTCTGGAATTTGCCTTGATCCCAAACGATCCTGTACCGTAAAGGTGAGGTGCGAGACCCGGTAAGATGGAGGACTGCACATGAGCCGAGAAGCCATTCTTGAAACCTATTCGAAAGCCGCAACCGAGAGGGATCCGGGGCTTTGTTGTCCGGTAGATTATCAGCAGGAGTTTTCCCCGGAAGAGCTGCAACACATCCCTGAGGAAGTCCTGGAGTTCAACTACGGCTGTGGGATCCCCCCTGAGTTGAGAAGGCTAGAGCCCGGAAAGAGCGTCCTGGACCTGGGTCCCGGCCTGGGTCGAGACTGCTTCATCGCAGCTCGAAAAGTGGGACCCGAAGGGCAAGTCTTTGGCCTCGACATGAGTGACGAGATGCTCCAAAAGGCCGAGCGTTACAAGCAAACGGTTGTGTCTCGCTTGGGATACGACAACCTGCGCTTTCTAAAGGGTCAATTCGATGTCCAGATTCCGCTCGAGGATTCCAGCATCGACGTCATCTTCTCCAACTGCGTGAATAATCTCGCGCTGGAAAAGAAAATGGCCTATCAGGAAATGCTCAGAATCCTCCGCCCCGGCAGCAAACTATCCTTTTCGGATATCGTTTCCTACGAACCCCTCCCGGCGAAGCTGAGGGTGAACGAAACCGCTTGGGCCGATTGTGTGGCTGGTGCACTTTGCTTTCAGGATCTGAACCAGCTGCTGAGCGAGATCGGTTTCCAGGGGGTCACGCTGAAAACGGACTACCTGTGGCAAAAGGGGACTCAGATCGTCGAACGATATTTCCCCACGACTTCGCTCAAACCCGAGGAGCTTGAGACGATCACCTCAGTGCGACTCTATTCCGTCACGGTGGACGCCTACAAGCCGATCCTGGATCCCAATGGACCCTGTTATTGGAAGGGTCACTACGCCCTGTATGATGGTCCCGCAAAGGCCTATCACCTGGATCCGGATCCCGACCACGTCTTTCCCGCAGGGGTGTCCATGGAGGTGTGTGAAAAGACGGCCACCGTGTTGAAGAACAAACCCCACAGCAGCTACTTCACCGTCTTCGAACCGGAGGGCGAGGTAGAGGCGCGACTTTGCGTACCCGGTTCGGAGTGTTGCTAGGAGTCAAGGCCAAGAAATAGGTTTCTTCACTTCTAAATATAGTCGAGAAAATCCCTGATCATCCTGGCGGTCAGTCCCCAGATGATCTGCCCTTCATAATGATAGAAGCAGACCGTGATCCATCGGTCATGTCTCCACCGTCTCTGGACCAGGGGCGTGGTCTCATGGAAAAAGCGGATGGGCACCTCCAGAAACGAGGCTACTTCGCGGGGATTTGGGACCGTCGTGAAGCCCTTCCGGATGTAGCCCGCAAAAGGTGTTACCGAGTAACCTGTGACCGAGGTGTAGTCCTTGAAGCGTCCAAGGAACTCGACTTCCCCTGGGGAGACCCCTATCTCCTCCTCTGTTTCTCGCAGAGCCGTCTCCCAAAGAGAGCGATCGGCCTCTTCCTCCAACCCTCCCGGAAAACAAATCTGGCCCTTGTGGGTGGCGACTTGCTGCGTCCGCTGAGTGAGCAGGAAATGCGGCTCTCCGTGACGCCCGAAGATCGACATCAGAACTGCGGCCCGGCCCCGGAACTGCCTCGACTGGACCTCGAACTCGGCCTGCGAGAGCTTTTCCCTGATCCGTTCCTTCCAGTCCAATAGACTTGCTCCGAGATTGTCGCTCATCGCTCCCCGACCCAGGCGGCGGCTTCCTTCAGCCCACCCTGGGATCGAGTTGGTCAGACATCAATTGAGGCTGGACCTCGCGGTTGCGACCTTCCAGCATTCCCTCCAGAAACTCGACCGTCTTGAACACCGCGGCCTCCACCAATTGACGTCCCTTCTCGGCGGTCGCCTCTAGAGGAAGCTTGTCCTCCTGATCATGCATCGCATCCAGTCGCACGTTCTCGGGAAACAGGGCCAGGGCGACAGACGTTTCATATTCCTGCGCGTGACCCGGCACCCCAGTCGAACAAATCTTCTCCGCCTCCTGGCGGCTCAAATTCCAGTAGGAGTGAACCTGGATATTTGCTTCCGGATGCTCCAGTTGAAAGTAGAGCTGCCACTGTCGCAAGATACCGTAGACAGGCGCCTCATTGCCTCCGTGGCCGTTGAGGACCAGAACGTTCTGGCAGCCATGGCGCACCATGCTCTCGATTGCATCGAAAAGAATGGCCAACCACTACCCCGGTTTTGCGGTCAGAGAGCCCTTGTGGAGCATGTGGTGCTCGGAAATCCCAACCCGGATCGGCAGGGTGACCACCACGCGCGGATAGAGGCGCCGAGCGGCCTCCTCAGCGACCCATTCCGACGACCGGATGTCGTGCTCCATAGCCCAGTGCTCCAGGTGCTGCTCGATGGCACCGGTGGGGATCACACAAGCTTCAAAGTGTCCGGCCTCCAGGGCCCCTCGGAACTCCCGCCGGGTCATCTTCTCCAAACGAACCTCGCTATCTGCCACGATCTATTCCCCCATTCCCCTTCACTCCGAGTCGGATAGCGCCCTCAAGTTTCCGATCATAAGCCATGCTCCATTCGGGTGCTAGCACACTCGGCCATCGAGCAGATCAGGTCGTAGCGGTGGGCTCCAGGCCGCCGTCCGAGCCAAAGGCTCGAAAGAATACTTCGGCCTGGAGGCCAAAGCTACATTTGCAAATGAAGTTTCAGCCTAGCCCCGCGACCCGCTGCACCGGATCATTCGAGAAAGAAACTTGGATTGCCTCAGCCATGAGCATCGCTAGCAGCACTGACAGAGCCATGACCGTGAGGGAGTGGGATCCGGTGCTCCAACTTAAAGGGTACACCCTGATTGACATCTGTATGCACCCCTTTGTATGCACCCCTTCAACCTAGAAGCGCCTGGGAAATATGGTCCCTGTCGGGCCCTGCTCCCTGACAGTCACGGCCGTGGCGGCGGTCTCCAGGCCGCCGTGTATCGAGCCAAAGGCTCGAAAAGAAGAATAGTTCGGCCTGGAGACCGCACCCACTTCGATCCACCGGAGCCTATTAAAGTTTCAGGTTAGTGAGACATGGCCTCGGACTTGCTTTCATGGAGTCCCAGACTTCCGCAACCTGCAACCTGTTCCCCGTGAGCCGACTTCCAGATCACGCAATACGACAGCCCTCATTTCGGATTGCACTCAAGGCTCGATGGTGACAGGATCTACAGCTTAGAGTTCAAACTGATCGCAAGGAGAAGATCATGACCCAGAAACTCGCATCGTTGGAAGAAGCCTATGTCGAACGAACGTCTCGCTCACGCGAGTTGTTCGAAAGAGCGAGCCACTACACTTCTGGTCCCATCAAGGGAGCCTATTTCTACCCTCCCTATCCGCTTGGGATGGAGCGGGGAGAGGGATGCTACCTCTACGACCTGGACGGCCATCGATACGTAGACTTCGCCAATCATCACACCGCGCAGATACTAGGCCACAATCACCCCAAGGTGATGGAGGCCATTCGGGCGCAGATGCTTAGAGGACTGGCCGTGGGTGCCCCCATGGGTGTCGAGGCCGAGATCGCCGAGGAAATGTGTCGACGGGTGGCTTCAGTAGACGCGATCCGCTTCGTCAACTCGGGCACCGAGGCCACCCTTCACTCCATCCGACTGGCCCGTGGATTCAGCGGAAAACCCAAGATCGCAAAGTTCGAGGGCGGGTACCACGGCAGCCACGACCTCGTGGAGGTGAGCAGCTCTGCCCCTCCACCAGACAAGGCCGGTCCGGCAGACGCACCTTACTCAGTAGCCACCGCCGGAGGCCTCTCTCCGAACGTAACATCAGAGGTCGTGGTGCTGCCCTACAACGACGAGGCCGCGGTTGAAAAGCTGGTGGAAGAGCACCGTGACGAATTGGCCTGCGTCATCTTTGATCCCAAGGCCGGGACCCTTCCCCTGCGCCCCGAATTCGCTCGAGCAGTGCGAGAGATTACACGCAAGAACGGCGTCCTCTTGATTTTCGACGAGATCGTAGGCTTTCGCACCGGGACCGGTGGACTGCAGGCCCTCTACGGAATCGACCCCGACCTGACCTGCTTTGGCAAAATCGTCGGCGGCGGTTTTCCGGTGGGCGCGTTCGGTGGGAGAGCCGATATCATGGGCCTATTCGACACTTCCAAGGGTCCCACCGGGTTCTCCCAGAGTGGAACCTTCAGTGCCCACCCGGTGACGATGACGGCTGGCCTGGCGATGCTGCGAGAACTGCCCCCCGAGGCATTCGAACACTTGAGCCGGTTGGGCGAACGTCTCCGCAACGGACTCAACGACCTCTTATCCCACCAGGGTGTCGTCGCGCAGGCGGTGGGTGTAGGCTCAACCTTCAGCATCTACTTCGTCGAGGGAGAGATCAGGAACGAACGCGACTTGGCCCGCAACGACGGGGCCATGGCCTATCGTGTATTTCTGGCACTGCTGGAACAAGGCTACTTCCTAGGCCATACCCTGAGCATGTGCTGCCTCTCCCTGCCCATGCAGGAGATCCATGTCGATGGACTGATCGAAGCAACCGGAAAGGCCGCAGAAAGAGCAGCGCTGGAGAGGACTTGAATATGATTGGCGAAAACAATCCCCTGAGTCGCCGCGATTTTATGGTAAAGGTGAGCACTGTAGCGGCCAGCTCCTTACCCGTGGGAGCGGGACTTTCTCGCTTCTCAGAGGCCGCACCAACCCCCAAAAGCGCGGCTGAAAGCATCGTCCAGACCCTCCATGACAGCCTGACGGAATCCCAGGAGTCGGTGGTGCTTCTGCCCTGGAATGACAGCAGACGCACTCGCATCAACGCCAACTGGAAGGTTACCGAACCGGGGATCGGCAGCGACTTCTATACCAACGAGCAGCGCCATCTGATCGACCAGATCCTGCGCTCGGTCACGAGTCCCGATGGTTATGAACGCCTGATCCGTCAAATGAAAGAGGATTGGGGAGGGATCGGACGCTACGCCATGGCCATCTTCCGGGATCCTAGCTCAGACAAGTTCCTGTGGGAGATGACAGGGCGGCATCTCACCCTTCGTGCCGACGGTAACAGCCTCAGCAACACCGCCTTCGGAGGCCCGATCGTCTACGGGCACGGCGCTGGTGATTCGCAGGTTGGCCTGCCCGGTAACGTCTACTATTACCAGTTGGAAAAGGCCAATCAGGTCTTCCAGGCCCTGGATGGTAAGCAGCGCCAGAAAGCTCTCCTGGCCAAGGCGCCGCTGGAAACAGAGGTCCCGATCCAAGGTCCCGGCGCCAGCTTTTCCGGCATTGCCGCCAGTGAGCTCTCTCCGGATCAACGGAAACTGGTCGAAGAAACAATGCAGGTCCTCCTGGCTCCCTTTCGGGAGGAGGACGTCAAGGAGACGATGTCGCTGCTGAAGGCCGGAGGCGGTCTGGATAAGCTGCATCTGGCCTTCTACCAGAGCGCCAATCTGGGCGACGATCAGGAATGGGAGATCTGGCGACTGGAGGCGCCGACCCTGGTGTGGCACTTCCGAGGATCGCCGCATGTGCACACCTACGTGAATATCGGCAAGAAGGCGTGACCCAACGGGGATTGCCACGGTACCTGAAGAATCCGGCCTACCGCCCAGACTCCCAGTATGCGAAAGTGGCCATGAGTCATGGCCAGTCACAAGACGACAAGCCCAATCCCCCTACCGGTTGCGGCCCTGCATCTACTCACCCTGTCCAGCTTCGCCATCGCTCAACCCCTGCTGGATCTGATCTCGAAGCAAGTCCAGTTTCTGGTCGCCCACAAGTTGACGTCCTGGGAGACCTTCCTGCTGGGGGCCTTTCTGATCCTGCTGTTTCCCCTGCCCCTACTTCTGCTGACCGGACTGTCCCGTAGTTTCGGGGTACGAGTCTACCGCTGGACACACGGCCTGCTGGTGACCCTGTGTTGGCAGAAGCTCTCATGCTTCAGGGCTTGAAGCGCCTCTGAGAGGGTCCCGGGCTCCTGCTCGTTTGCACGGCCATCGCCGGAGGTCTTCTCTTCTCCCTGGGATACCACCGCCTCCCCAGCCTGCGCCACTTCGTCAACTGGCTGTCCCCGGGATTGCTGATCTTCCCCGCCTGGTTCCTCCTGGCCAGCCCTGCCAACCAGCTGCTTCTACAAAGCCGGAAGGCACCGGAAGCGGAGGGTAGAGGGACGTCGAAGACCCCCATCATCTTCATCGTCTTCGATCAGCTTCCCCTGGTCTCCCTTCTGGATTCAAGCGGCGAGATCGACTCCCGGCGGTATCCTCATTCCGCTGCCCTGGCCCAGCAGAGTCTCTGGTTTCGGTGGGCGACGACTGTCAGTGCCCGCACCGGCTGGACTCTTCCGGCCCTCTTGACGGATAGATATCCTAAACCGAAAGACCTACCGATCGAAGAACATCATCCGGAAAACCTTCTCACGCTCTTCGCCGCAACTCACCGGGTCTACTCCTTCGAACCCATCACTCGGCTCTGTCCGGAGCCGACCTGCCACCGATTGGAAGACTCGCGAGAGGACCGACTAGAAGCGCTTCTGTTGGATCTCGGAATCCTCTACCTTCACCTCCTGCTGCCCGGCGATCTGGGTCAGTCTCTTCCTCCCGCGAGCGAGAGTTGGCGAGATCTGGCCGAGGGAGCCTCCAGGCCCTGGCGAGAACTGTGGGTCCACTGGAGAGATCGAGACCGACGCAGTGCCGCTCTCGATAGGATCGCCTCCATCGGTCCCCAGGAGGGAGAACGGCCTCCCCTTTACTTCTTCCATATCCTGCTGCCCCACGAACCCTATCTCTACCTGCCCACGGGAAAGCTCTACGCGGCTCTGCCCGACCTGAGAGGTCTCGGGCAAGGAGAACGCTGGAGTAGCGACAAACAGCCTACTCATGAGGCCTATCAACGCCACCTGCTCCAGCTCGGAATGGTGGACTCCCTGCTGGGAGCGCTTCTCGAGAGGTTCCGAGAAAACGACCTGTACAGCCGGTCGCTGATACTGGTGACCTCGAATCACGGAGCCAGCTTCCGCCCCGGAGACCGTTTCAAATCGCCCTCCGCAACCAACTTCTCAGAAATCCTTCCGGTTCCGCTTCTGATCAAACTGCCGGCTGGTCAGACAGCACCCATTTACCAGGACGACCATCTGGAGACCATTGACATCCTCCCCACCATTGCCCAGCTTACTGGGATCGGGGTTCCCTGGGAAATGGATGGGCGTTCGGCACTGGACGCCACCAGTACGGGCAAGAGGCCGTTCGAGTCGCCGTGCAAGAGGCAATGAAGAGAAAGGTCGACCTATTCGAATCCGGCTCGAATCCGGCACCTGTCGCCTCACCAGAAAAGCTCTGGATCCTGGGGCGGACTCCCCAGGAGATCGGTGTCCGAGGCCCTTCCCTGGACCGGCTCACACTCGATCTTCCGGCTCTATACGAGCGGGTGGACCCCGTCTCCCACTTCGTCCCAGCGCAGATCTCGGGATCCCTCAAGAAGGGACGTCCGACTACTTCGGGAACGGATCTCGCAATCGCCGTCAACGGCACTATCCGGGCAACCCTCCACTTGGAGGGGAGTGCCCAGCAGACGTCCCAGATCTGGTCCGCCATCTTGCCCGAAAATTCCTTCCGGCACGGCCGCAATCGGATCGAGGTCTTCACCATTCACCCCGCGCCGTCCGGGCAGGTGTTGAGTCGGGCCTACGAGACCCCGGATTACTCCCCTCCCAGGAACTTCGCCGTCAAGACTCCGGGTTCGCTTTGGGCCCGCGAAGAAGGGGGCTCCCACCAGCAGGAGCGCTGGGCAAGCAGGTTAGTCCGCTGGACCGATGAGGCCGCCAATCTAAAGGTCTCTCAAAAGGAGCTGGGTTACACACCCCGATTGGTTGCGATCCGTTTGGCCCGGAGCGGGCCATCGGGGGACCAACCTGACCATCCGTTCGTGCGGTCAGCCCATCTTTCAGAACCGCATTCCTCGGGGCCGCTGGTCGGCGACGCTGGAGCTTCGGGGTTGCTCCGCCGAAGAAGACGAGCTGGAGATTTCCATCCTCAGCGATACCTTCGTCCCCAAGGAAGTCTTACCCAACTCGAAGGATTCACGGTGACTGGGCGTGGCCGTCTCATCCATCGTCTTTCCGGAGGGATAACAGAGTTGTCAAAAGAAACGAATCCTGAAGTATCGAGCGATCTATCGGAGCTAGTCGACCACTACCTGATCCGATACGGAGCAGAATTCTGCCCCTTCCTGGTCAGTCGGGGAAAAGGGTCCTACGTCTACGACCAGGTAGGCAGACCGATCCTCGATTTCACATCGGGGCAGATGTGTTCCATTCTCGGACATAATCATCCAGCAATCCTGGCGGCAATGCGGGAATCGATGGAGACCATCCTGCATCTTTTCAGCGCCATGCTCTCGACTCCAGTTATCAGGCTGTGTGCAGAGCTCAGCCAGATGCTGCCGCCTGCACTCGAGAAGACACTGTTGGTGACCACGGGCAGCGAATCGAACGAAGCGGCGTTGCGAATGGCAAAATTGCACACGGGTGGCTTCGAGGTTGTGGGATTCACGACTTCGTGGCACGGAATGACCGCCGGCTCTGCATCCAGCACTTACTGCGCAGGCCACAAGGGGTACGGTCCGGCGATGCCGGGGTCAATGGCCTTGCCCACGCCAAATTCGTACCACTGCCCGATTCAGCACTGTCGTGAAAAATGTGACCTTACTTGCCTCGAAGCTGGATTCGATCTACTTGACCGACAGTCCGTAGGAGCCTATGCGGCAATCATCGTGGAACCCATCATCAGCTCAGGTGGCATCGTTGAGCTCCCGCCGGGATATCTGGAGCGTCTCCGCAGCAAGGCAATCGAGAGACAAATGCTGCTGATTGTCGATGAGGCTCAGACTGCGCTGGGCCGCACAGGGACAGCTTTCGCTTTCGAGCAACACAATGTGACGCCGGACATCCTGACGCTGTCAAAGACTCTCGGAGCTGGACTACCCCTGGCAGCAACCATAACCAGCTCTGAGATTGAACAAGACTGTTACGAAAAGGGATTTCTTTTCTACACTTCTCACGTCTCCGACCCCTTGCCCGCTAATGTGGGGCTCGCTGTCCTGGAGGTAGTCCAACGCGAAGCCCTGACCCGCAAGGCAGCAGAGTTGGGCGTGTATCTCCGAGCCAGCTTCGAGTCACTGCAGAGGTCACATGAGTGTATTGGCGAGGTAAGAGGTCGCGGCCTCTTATTGGGTCTCGAGCTGGTGTCTGATCGGGAACGTCGGGAACCTGCGGAGCAGTTGGGAGCCCGCGTCTCGAAGCGCTGTTTGGAACTTGGACTAAACGTGAATATTGTCCGCCTTCCAGGCATGTTTGGCGTTCTTCGTATAGCGCCTCCTCTAACGGTCAGCACCGAGGAAATCGACCTGGCCGTCGCAATCCTTGATGAAGCTCTCGCAGACTCCATTACGAAGGAATAACATCCTCCTAGCGGAAATGTCTGTCGCCAAGAAACCAGCGACGTCAATCTCAACGGGATTGACCTCGCTGGTTTCTTGACAATGCCCATTTCCTCTCCCTTTAGGACGACGCTTAGGGCTCTGTCAAGAATAACTTCGCCAAATAGTAAACTCCCTGCTGGCGGGTTCGAGGTGCCACCACTTTGCCAGAATCAGGCTGAACGGGTACGAGACGACGAAGCAGCTGACCATCGCGATGGGTCCGAAGAAGACCCAGTGGGTATCGGTATGGTTCTGGATGTAGAACTGCATCGGAATCGTGACCAGGCAGGTACCGATCAGCCACCCCCAAAAGTCAGCCCTACGGGTCAATATACCAAGCAGAAATAGAGCGGTCACGGGTGCGCCCACATATCCGCCCACGATGCTGATCGCCTTCAGGATCCCCTCGGTCTGGGAGACCAACAGACCCGCTAGAGTCGCCACCAGCCCCAGGGCGATGGTTAGTCCACGGGCAACTTCTAGACTCCGTCGGGCTTCCAGGGCTGCCTTCCTCAGCGGCGTGACGAAATCGACCAGGATCAACGTACTCATGGAGTGAATCCCCGAATCGACGGTAGACATGGCAGCAGCGAATATGGCAGCGATAATCAGCCCCGAAAGTCCTGCCGGCAAGGCGTGTAGGATGTAGAAGGGCAGAATCCGATCTCCGCCGATCCCGTCAGCTAGCCTTTCGGGAAACAGAGAGAAATAGGCAAAGAGGCCCAGGCCAATGAAATAGAGGAGCCCTATAATGATGATCTCCAAAACGTGATCCAGAATGAGCGCCTTGACCATCCCTGAAAGAGTCCTGACGGAGAGCAGCCGCTGGACTGGCACCTGACTGGTTCCGTACTGATTGAAGGCGGTGATGAAGTAGCAAAGAACCACGGCCAGCCCGTTGATCTCCGTGAAGCTGAAGCTCGGCTCCAGCAAGGGCAGCTTGTCGTTGGCGGAAGCCATCTCCAGGATCTGCCCGGTCCCGCCTGGCACGCGCTCTGCGAGGGACAAGGCGATCAGAACCGCCCCCAGAGCCAGAATGAGAAACTGAAGTACGTCAGTCCAGATCACGGCGGCCATCCCACCCAGGGTAGTGTAGGCGGTCGCTACCACCCCCATGACGACGATTGCGGTCCAGAGGTTGAGACCGGTGACAGTCGAAAGAGCCAGGGCTGGGGCATAGAGTGCGATCCCCATCCATCCCTGGATCTGCAGGATCTGGAAAAACGAGGCGACGTAGCGGGCACGACTCCCGAAACGTGCGCCCACGTATTCGTAGATACTTGTCAAGTTGAGCCGTCGATAAATGGGGAAAAAGAGCCAAATGACCAGTGGAGCAGCCAACAGCGCTGCCGGCAATCCCAACACCAGAGCGGCGTTCTCCCGGTAGGCTACCGCCGGCGCCCCCAGATAGGTCAGAGCACTCAGGAGACTGGCAACCACACTCAAGGAAACCGCCAGCCAGGGCATGTTGCGGTTGGCTAGGAAATAGGAGGAGGTATCTTTCTGCTTACCGGAAAGGGCCAGGGCCAAACCGAAGACTACGACGAAGTAGCCTACCAGGACAAGATAATTGAGGGTTCCGAATGATGTCTCTGCCAAAGGGTCAGCCACTCCTTGAGGTCCTCAACGGCCTGTGCCCGGCCAGGCGATGCTTCTTCAATCGTCCTGAAGGCTAGAGCTATACCGAAACTGGTTGTCGGAGAATTGATTGAATGTCATTCTTGCCGTCGCGGCCATTGACTCTGCCATCGCCGACGCCAAGGCTTGGCAGCGACGGTTCATCTTATCTGGACCACAGGTATCGGACCCATTGAGACAACGCCCGAAGTGAACCATGGCATTAGAAACACTCTTGGTTTCAACCAGGATCATCTTTCCCTGATAGAGCTGCCAGAACTACTCCGTAGCCTGCTTCACGTTCTGCATTTCACCTGAATTCGCTATCGTTGCCACGGCTGATAGAGCTTGCGAATAGATCTCGCGCTGACTCTCGAGCCAAGGTTTCATGAATTCGCGTTGCTGTGTCTCCCGATTCTTGGTCTGCTGGTCCTGATACTGGATAACCCCCCACAAAAAACCTGCAACGGCGAAGACTGTGGTGAGCATCGGGACAATCTGGCTCAGTTTGTGGTACCACGGCTTGACCCGCCTGAGCTCTTCCAGCTCGAGCTTCAGCTTTTCATTCTCCAGCCGAACCTGCTCTAAACGCGGACCTTCTTCTGGGGTATTACCCACTGTCGCGGCTCCCACCTTATGCCCCACTTCTAGCACCCTCTGCTCTACAGTACCGCAAGACTCTCGGTGGTGATACTCGACGGAATGCTGCCTTCAGTCCCTGCTCAGTTCTCGCTATACAAGTATCCGCATCAGAGTCCGATGCCGAATCCCAGCGCTCTGGCAACTTTCTCCTGCCGCCGGTCGACGGTGGCGAAATCGAGGTCGCGTGGCGTCTGGGCCAGAAAGAGCGCGCAGGCTAGATGCCACAAATCAGCCCCTCGTAGGTAGCCGGCGGCAAGGACTCGCGTGATTTCGGTACTGAGCAGTCGCTGAGGCAGCACCCAGGAAATAGCGTGGAGCATTTGGGCGTCGCTGGCCACTCCTTCACGGACGAGGGCAGCACGCAACTCAGCCTCGAGGAGCGCTGAGGAAAAGAGTTCGTCGTAACTCTCGAGATATTGGACCAGGTCGGCGAAACCTGGTTCCTCAAAAGCAATCGCTACGACACAGGACGAATCCACGTATGCGGAGCTCATTTATCCCGCTCCGCCAGAAAACGATTCAACGCGCCGGGCTTGCGTTGGATGGGAAGCAACTTGGTCTGTGGGCGCGCGTTGCGTACCAGCACACCCCGCTCCGTGAGTTCTCGGACCCGCCCTTCCCAGCCTGCGGGGTTCGGATCGATGGGACGGATCTCGGCTATCGGCTCTCCACGATGCGCAATCCGGATCGTCCTACCCGACCGCACCTGTCGGAGAATCTCGCTCAGCTTGGCTTTGGCCTCGTAGGTGGAATACAGATCCTTCATAGAATCGAGACTCTAGCCAATCTGACCTGACTAGTCAAGTCAACTTAGGTCACCCCCCGGCTTCAACTCCGGCGTCTCACTCAGCCCCCCCGGGCGATTGGTGGGAAGTAGTACAGCGAACATGGCATTGCCCGCCATGCCTGGAGAATCGCTTGGATCAACTGTCTGAGAGTGTCTTCAAAACGAGAGTTGCGGCGCAGTCAAGATCACCGACATCCAAGTCGAAGCAGGCTGCCCGGTCAACCATTCGGCAGAGGTCGCCGAAACGAAGCCTGGTCTGAGGGCCAAAGTTCTCGACCTCTCTCAGGAGCTCATACTCTATTGCGCCATGGTCGGCCTGGAATCCGAGCGGGAAGCACGGTTGTTCTTGAAGGCGTTCAGATAGAGATGGAAATGGAAATCCTGGATCGATTCCTGGGAAGGATTCCGCCAAATGAGAATCTGCTCTCCCTCAACGGTCTTGGATCCCGGATCCAGGCGAGCCTGGATGTCGTAGCGGAGGATGGGCTCTGATGGTGAGGCAACAGTGCCCGGGTCCTGTGCTGTTGCTCCAGCACTCAGTAACCATAGCACTACAATTGATAGAGGCCTCATCGGTGTTTGCGAGAATCCAAGCTCTTGTTCACTTTCTTTTTTTAATGGCGTTGCGCAGTCCGACTCCAGGCAACGGAAATACCTAACTCAGAGGATTCTAGCCGGACCAACCGCGCAGCAACAACATCATCCTGCCCTCGCGATTTCTTTCGCAGTTTGGAAAACCAGAGGAGCCGTAAGGAAATCACGGAGCTCAGATAGATGAGTCCTACCGAGATGAGCAGGCGTAGTAGGAGTGTGCTGAAGCTTTTTGTTTAGCTATACGTTAAATTTTTGAGGGAATCTAGATTGCAAGTCTTTTGTTTTCAACAAAAGACAAGAAATGGTGCCGGAGGCGGGATTCGAACCCGCACACCCTTTCGAGCGCCACCCCCTCAAGATGGTGTGTCTGCCAGTTCCACCACTCCGGCACGGAGTTATTCTTTGGGATTTGCCTCTGCAGGCGCGGCTTCTTGAGCGGGGGGCTGATCTGCCGCAGGCGCCGTATCCGAGGGCGGGGACTCTTCCGGAGCCGCAATCGGAGCAGCCTGTTCGGCAGCCGGAAGTTCCTCCATTACGCTGGATGTTGTGCCCCTCGTGAACAGGATTCCCAGCCCCAGAGAAGTAACCATGAAGGTGATGGCACAAATGGTGGTGCCTTTGGTCAGGATGGTGGCTGCCGAGCGGACTCCGAAAGCCGTCTGGCTGCTGCTTCCACCAAAGGCCGAGGCCAGATCACCCGCCTTCCCCGACTGCAGAAGAACAATCAGGACCAGGATCGTGCAGGCCACAATGTGGAGAATTATAAGTAGCGTAAACATCGTTTTCAGTCCGCCGTTCTGATCGCGTCAGCTTCGCACACGCTCATAGATGGCAATCTGACGCGATTCGAAAAATCCTATTATACCCGACTCGGTCCTTATCGCTGATCGCCTTGGTCGTATTTCACAATCTGGGCAAAGGACGCGGCGTCCAGGCTAGCGCCGCCTACCAGGGCACCGTCGATATGCTCCTGGCTCAGCAGCACTCCAGCGTTATCCGGCTTGACGCTTCCACCATAGAGAATGCGGACGCCCTCGGCGGCCTCCGCTCCGAATTGCTGGGCCAACCACTGTCGAATCATACCGTGGACCTCATCGGCGATCTCCGAAGTTGCCGTCTTCCCCGTTCCTATCGCCCACACCGGTTCGTAGGCCACCACAATCCGGGCAAGAAGATCGGCGCCCAGGCCCTGGAGCGCTCCCTCCATCTGCCCCACAATCACCGTCTGAGCACGGCCCGACTCCCTCTCCTCCAGAGACTCGCCAACGCACAGGATCGGAGTGAGCTCGGTAGTCAGAACCTTGCCGAGCTTGCGCTGAATCAACTCATCGGACTCTCCAAAGTACTGCCTTCGTTCCGAGTGTCCAAGGATGACGTAATCACACCCACACCCCAGAAGCATCCCCGTGGACACCTCACCCGTGTAGGCCCCTTCATCCTCCCAGTGGACATTCTGTGCACCCACCCGAATCTGGGTCCCCTGGAGCACATCGAAAACAGCGGAAATCGCTGTAAAAGGAGGACATATGACTACCTCGACCGGGGACGGTGAGGGTTGTCCGTCAAGCAGCGACAGGACTTCTTGAGCCGTCGCCTCGGCCTCGGCTCGAGTCTTGAACATCTTCCAGTTGCCTGCCACAATGGGCTTTCTCATCCAGGTGTCCTTACCGTCTGAATCGGGCCGAGATTTCTTTGATTCCAAGCCCAGCCGACCGCCCAACTTATCCTTTATTCGACAAGACTTCAACTCCTGGGAGCGTTCTGCCAGCCAGGAACTCCAGAGAGGCACCCCCACCCGTTGAGATATGGGTGATGCGTTCTTCGACTCCTGCCTTGCTGACGGCGGCTACGGAGTCCCCACCACCTACGACCGATACGGCGTCGCTGGAGGCGACCGCACGAGCGACCTCAAGGGTTCCCTGGGAGAACTCCTCGATCTCGAAAACCCCCATGGGTCCGTTCCAGATCACGGTCTTGGACTTGCCGATCTCTTCCGCAAACGCCTTTCGAGTCTGTGGCCCGATATCGAGTCCCATCCAGTCCGCAGGGATAGCGTCAACCGAGAGGAGACGAACCTTGGTTCCAGACTCGCAGCGAGGTGCGACTATCACGTCTACAGGGAGCTTTACCTGGAGTCCATTGGCTGAGGCCTGGGCCATTAACTCCTCTGCCAGGATCAATCCGCCCTCTTCCACCAGGGATCGCCCTACCTCCTTGCCCAGGGCCTTCAGGAACGTAAAGGCCATCCCACCTCCGACCAGAAGCGTCTGGGTGAAGGAGAGGAAATGCTGCATCACCGCGATCTTGTCGGAGACCTTGGCTCCGCCGAAAATGGCTAGTGCGGGCTGTTCAGGAGAGGACACAACCTGGGAAAGGTACTTCAGTTCTCGTTCCAGCAAGAGGCCGGTGGCTCCCTTGCCCAGGATCGAGGGGACTCCTACCGTCGAGGCGTGCGCCCTATGGGCCGTTCCGAAGGCATCGTTGACGTATTCTTCGGCTAAATCAGCCAGGCCTTGGGCAAAGCCGGGGTCGTTGGCCGTCTCCCCTGAGTGAAATCTCAGATTCTCCAGCAGGAGGATCTGCCCGTTGCTCAGGGATGCCACTGCCGATTTGACCTGCGGCCCGACCGACTGCTTTACGAACTCTACAGGTCTGTCGAGGAGAGACGAAAGATGGGCTGCGACTGGGCCTAGAGAGAGGGCTTCTGAGTACTGTCCCTTTGGTCTGCCCAGGTGTGAGGCCAGGATGATCCTGGCCCCTCTTTCGAGCGCTAGATCGAGCGTGGGGATCGCGCTGCGAATGCGGGTGTCGTCCGCGATCCGTCCCTGGTTTAGGGGGACGTTGAAGTCCACGCGCAGGAAAAGGGATCGACCCTTGAGCTCCAAATTTCTTATGGATCTCTTTTCCATTGGGCACCATGTTACTGGGCGGCTTGGTTGGGACAACCTAGGGTTAAAGGTCAGAGTGAGGGTGGGCTCGATTGTGCTGCCGTCCAGCTCTCTCCTCGGAACTTGGCCTCATATTGCTAACGGGTCAAGTCGTTCGCGGCTCTGACGGACCTGGCTTTGGAATGCTGGCAGTTCACTGCTCACTGCCCAGAGTTTCATTCTAGTCTCCGCCGGCCGCTACTAGCTCTGCTAGTTCTAGCACCCGGTTGGAGTAACCCCATTCGTTGTCGTACCAGGCTAGGATCTTGACCATGTTGCTGCCTAGAACCTGGGTGAAGGGACCATCGACGATTGCCGAGGCCGGATTCCTGATGAAATCGGACGAAACCAGCTCCTCTTCGGTGTAGACCAGGATTCCCTTCAGGCCGTTGTTGGAGGCCTGCTGGAATGCCTGCGCTATATCCTGCTTTGTTACGTCGTTCTCCAGCGTCGCTGTCAGATCTATCAAGGACACCGCGGGGGTTGGGACTCGGATGGAAATTCCGTCCAGGCGCCCCTTCAGTTCGGGAAGCACCAGGGTTACCGCAACCGCCGCTCCGGTGGTCGTGGGGATCATTGAAAGTGCGGCCGCCCGGGCTCGGCGCAGATCGCTGTGGGGAAGATCCAGAATCTTCTGGTCGTTGGTATAACTGTGGATCGTCGTCATCAGTCCCTTGGCCAACCCAAACTGCTGGTGAAGGACCTTGGCGACCGGAGCCAGGCAGTTCGTGGTGCAACTTGCGTTCGAAATGATGGAGTGGCTGTCGGGTTGATACATCTCGCTGTTGACACCTAGACAGATCGTCACGTCAGGATTCTTGGCCGGCTGGCTTATGATGACCTTCTTTACGGAGTCACCGAGATGCTTGGAGGCATCCTCGCGCTTCGCAAACAACCCGGTGGACTCGATGACGATGTCGGCTCCGACCTCACTCCAGGGAATCTGGGCTGGATCCCGCTCCGAAAAAACCCGGATGCTCCTACCGTCGAGAGTCAGGCCGTTCTCATCACTACCCACTTCACCAGGCATCTGACCGTAGACAGAGTCGTACTTGAGTAAATGCGCCAGCGTCTGAGGTTGGGTAATGTCGTTTATCCCAACAAATTCGAGGTCGGATCCACTAGCGACTGCTGCCCGGAGCACATTCCGACCGATGCGCCCAAAACCATTGATCCCAATCTTCGCTCCCATTTCCCCTCCTACGGAAAACTTCACATCCAAATATGTTCAACCAAACCAAGACCCAGCAGTGAACCGGATGCATTCTAGCTGACTTTGATAGTCTTCAATAGACCTTTGTTCCATCAGGATGCGTGTGAAATCTACGATGCCCCCACAGCCAGCAGTGGGGATATTCCCGAACCACTTCTTCGATATAGCGATTGAACCGGGACGTGTTCACCTGGATGTCGGAATCTTCGTCGCCGGTGCGCGTTAGTTCAACCGGGGGATAGAAGCGAATCACGTAGTGTCCGCGCCGCTGGTCCGGGTAAATGAAGCCCGGCACTACCGGGGCCGAAGTTCTGAGGGCCAACGCGGCCACTGCCGAATTGGTGGAAGCGGGTCGTCCAAAAAGCGGGACGTAGACCCCGTCTTGCACCTGAGTATTCTGGTCGATCAGCAATCCTACGTCTCGCCCTTCCTGGAGGAGGCGCAGAATCCGTCGCAGCGAACCCTGTTTGGGTACCACCTGGTTGCCAAACCTGGACCGCAGTCGGACGACCCAGCGCTCCAGGAAAGGGTTGTCGAGAGGACGGGTAATGAAGCTCAGGGGATGACCGTGCAGGGCGTGGGCGGCCGGCAGGAGTTCCCAAACGCTGATGTGCGCGGTCAGGAACAGAACGCCTTTGGAGCCCTGCTTGGCAGTCAAAAAGTTTTCCAGACCACGGCCCTCCTCATAGCGGACGCGCTTACGAACCTCGGCCGATGTGAGCCGCCCCAGCCGGCTCATCTCCACGGCTAGATCTCCCAGCTGCCGGTAGCTCCGGAGCAGGGTCCTGCGACGCCAGGAATCATCCTCTTTGGGAAAAGCAATTCCCAGATTGGTGAGGCCGATTCGGCGATGCTTCCAATCGACCAGATAGATCAGTGTAGCAATCGCTCCACAGAGCGCGTACGCAAGACCTCTGGGCAGCAGGAACAAGGTCACGAAGAAAGTCCAGACGGCGGAAAAAACGGCAAAGTCGGCCAGCATATCGGCCCCTACGATCCTGCGGCCCTGCCGGCCTTGAGTAGAACCCTACCGGCCCGAGACTGATTGGATCTGCCTCGCTCCAGGACGATCTCACCGTTGACCAGAACCCACTCGATCCCCTCGCTGTGCCGGTGGGGATCCTTGAAGCTGGCCTTGTCCCGAATCCGCTTGGAGTCGAAGGCTACGATGTCGGCCCAGTAGCCGCTGCGGATGAGCCCCCTGTCCTGAAGTCCAATGATCTTCGCCGGCAGCCCCGTCCCGGTGTGGACGGCGAAGGGCATGTCGATGATTCCCAGAGTGTTGACGTAGCGGTGCAGTCTCCGCGCAAAGGCGCCGTAGGATCGGGGATGGATCTTTTCACTGGCGTTCGCAGGAATTTTTCCGTCCGTGCAAGCTGCGACGAAGGGCTGCTTCATAAAGGTGATTACGTCCTCTTCGGACATGTGAAACTGCGTGAACAGAGCGCCCTCTAAAACCAGGTCCAGGGAAGCTTGTGCCTCCGAGAGCTGCCTGCGCCGGGCCACTTCGGAAACGCTCACGCCCAACAGGCTTCGATCGGGGTGCTTCGCGATCTGGAATTGGTCACCGCCTCCTGAAAGTCGGATCTCCCGTTCCAGGCGGCTAACTGCCTGCTCGCGCTCCTGGGAATCCTCCATCAGCCGCCGAAGACGCTGAAGGGAATCGCTTTCCGAACGCACATGTTCTCGCAGTGAATCAATCAGTCCCAATTGGATCGTGGAAGCGGGCTGCTGCATCAGGAACTCGTTGGTGTAGAGTGCCGTTAGAGCCGGATTCAATCGGTAAGCCGTTCGCAGCAGCTCCTTCATCGAGAGCTCCAGCAGGAACTCCCAATCAGACCGATCCAGGTCCTGGGTCAATTCCTCAAGCGAGCGGGGACAAACCAGGATTCCATCACTTGAGGTCGAATAGGGATAGAGATCGGCATAGACGGCCAGACCTGACTGCCGGGCTTTCTTCAGGCGCGCTACCACCGCACCGGCCTTTCCCCAATTGCGAGGACCGGCACACTTGATGTGGGTCGCAACAGCCCGCACACCGGTGGCTTCGGCAATCTCGACCAGCTCGTCGAGAGCCTCCAGCAGAAAATCACTCTGGTCCCGAAGATGGCTAATGTAGAAACCGTCGACCTCCTTGACCGGACCAGTGCTGGCTATTACCTCTGCCGTGGAAGAGAAACAACCCGGGGTATAGCTGAGTCCTGTCGAGATCCCCCAGGCTCCCTGCTGCAGGTATTCCCGGACCTTGGCAGCGGCTCTCTCGGTCTGGGAAGGAGTGGCAGGCTCCGAGCTCCAGCCCATGACCTCCAAGCGGACGCTGCCCTGCCCTACCAAGGGGATGATGTTGTTTCCGAGGCCGTGACTCTGCCACTTGGCCACCTGTGACGTCAGGCTGGATCCCACAGACCAGGGGTGGCGCCCGTCCTGTCCCACCACTACGGTCGTTATCCCCTGGGTAAGGTTGTTGACGGCGGCCGCTAGCCGAGGGTCGGACAATCCGGTCTCTGCATGGCTGTGCAGATCGATAAAGCCTGGGATCACATAGAGGCCAGTCGCATCGATCGTTCTGTCGGCCTTCAGCTCGCCCAGGTCCCCTACCTTTGCGATTCGGCCATCGCGAACGTATATATCTCCAATAAACGCCGAATCTGAGGTTCCATCGATGATTCGCCCTCCCCGGATAGCAACCGAAGGTGAGGCGGGAGACGACACCTGAAGCTCCCGAGCAGCAGCCGAGAAGGCGACGGCGGTGAGGGAAATAGCGAGGACCATCGCAGCCCAAGAGGCTTGAAACGGAGAGGCTCGGGTCAAGACTCGCCTCCTGAAGATTTCCGTGTCCCTGAGGTAGTCAGGGGGATCTGCGAAACAGCAAGACGGAGAACCACTGCTGCCTGTCGTTATGGCGTTGTACCAACTCCAATCCGAAGAACTGGAGCTGGCTCAGGAGCGAGGACAGCACGAACTTTCGGCTGATCTCCACTAGGATCGGCTCAGCTTCTTCCCACCGAAACGAGGCCTGGACGTCCGGGAAACGGATCTCTTGAGAAGAGGTAGGCAGTGCATACATCTCCATCTGTCTCTTCTGCGAGTTGTAGAACGGGGAATACTCCATCTTCGCTCGATCAAAATTACTGCCAGTGAGTCGGTTGATGTGGTCGAAGGCGTTGAGAACGAAGTCCGCAGTGAGTCCCCTGGAATCGTTGTAGGCACGCTCCACAATCGCTGCTTCCTTGACTTCATCCACACCAAGCAGCAAGAAGTCGTTGGGCCCCATGTTACTGGACAGTTGATGGAAGAAGTGCCCGAACTGCACCCTGGTGAAGTTCCCCACAGTGCTGCCCAAGAAAACGAACAGGGTGGGCAGCTCAACGTCGATGCTTGCGATCGCATCCTCGTAGCGTGCTACCAGGCCCTCGAACCGGATCTCGGGGAAAGCCTCCTGCTGAGGATCGCGCGAACCCTTCAGGGCCAGAGGACTGACGTCAACTGGGGCAAAGATCCCTCGCCCACGCTGCTTAACCTGCTCTCTGAGCAGGTGCCGCGTCTTCTTCGAGAATCCTGCGCCAAGCTCGACCAGACACTCCACCGGGGCCGTGGCCACGATGTTCGCTGCCTCCCGCTCCAGGATGCCATCCTCTAGCCGGGTCAGGTAGTATTCGGGCAGCTGGCTGATCTCTTCGAACAAGTCAGAACCTCGATCATCGTAGAGGTAACTGGGATCGACCCACCGAGGCTGATCGAAGAGAGTTCTCAAGACAGCGAGAGCCGGATCCGCCTTTTCCGAATGCTGCCGTAGGGTCCACAGCGAATCATCCAACAGTCGCCACCGGTGCTGCTGACCTGCAGCAAGCACATTGGACCCGCAATTCAATTCGTCCTCGACAACCCTTTCATCGGCAACACAGGATGAGGAAATTTCAGCGTCCGCACACATTGGCTAAGATCCAGATTCAGCTCTTGTTACCCTACTCAGTTCGGCTTTTCGTTCCCGCTAGTGGATTATACACAAGGCTACCAGCACCAGGGTCGTAAGGATGTCTCGGCATGCGAAGTGCGCTACCCTGGGTCAGGTTAGAATGATCCAGAACAGAGGGTGTCGCAAAAGCCCTTGGAGATTTGGAAGGGTTAAGATCCCGCCTCGCTGTTGCTTCGGCGAGCATACAGAGCCGTGACCGTGAGGGAGCGGGCCCCGATCAACGATCGGGACAGGTGGCAGGTCCACAACAGGAGTCCTCGGGTCACTGTCTGCCGGGTCCCTTGTTTCCGGCATCCGTATGCCGGTACCGCTCCTTCGCAGTCACGGCTCTGTCAAACGGCTGCTCCTGCATAATTCCCCATCCGATGAAGTTTCAGGTTAGTCTCGGCCCCAGGAAGCGCTGGCCCCATTCGAGAAAGAAACTTTGGGTTGTCTCGAACCACGAACATCGATAGCACTCTGTCCATTGTAGGACGGGCACTCCTGCCCGTCCTACAAAGATTACCGCTCTGTTAGATGGCGGCTCTTGCATGATCTTCTAGCCGATGAAGTTTCAGCTTAGTCCCACCCCCACTACGTTGCCCCATTCGAGAACGAAACTGCGGTCGAGGATAGGCGATATCGTGCGTCAGCGCGTTGGGCCTCCCACAGGTTCTCGGTTTGGGCAGCTATCACACGGCCGGGACTTGGCTCCACAAGCTCAGGCGGGCCATGGTCAGGCCGGGACGAGATCGCCTTTCGGGCACGCTGGAAGTGGATGAGACCTATGTGGGCGGCGCGAAACCTGGTAAGCGAGGGCGTGGTGCGTCGGGAAAGAGCTTGGTCGTGATCGCGACAGAGATCGAGGGTACCCACATGGGCCGGATGTTTCTGCCCAAAGCCTGGAAAAGGCGGTACAGCAAACCGTGCTCCCAGGCGCGGTGATTCACACCGACGGGTGGAAAGGCTATGGGAAACTGAGTTCCCTTGGGTACACCCACGAAGTGGTGCGCCCTGCGGCAGAAGTCGGCGAGGATTTGCTGCCACATTGCCATCGAGTCGCCTCGTTGCTCAAG
>CAUZIZ010000044.1:0-36087 GCA_963579905.1 Acidobacteria bacterium UBA6911
ATGAAGGGACAAGGAATCTACGCCACCCACATCCAAGATCTATTCGAGAAGACATGCCGAAGCGCTGGGCTGAGCCGGAAGCGGATCGAGCTTTCCTCTGCGGCGTTCAGGTGTCGGGGACGGCAAGAGGTGCTGTTCGAGTAGAGACGGGCGGTCTGATGACCGGCTGCAAGTCAATTCACATCCACGCAGACCAAGAGGGCCCTGCAACCCCTACTTCCGTGCCATTTTCCCCGCTTGCAAAGAACCGCTGGCCAGCCTTATCCTGTGCTCGCCCTCGGGACCCAGTGCCGATCCGGAAAAGGAGAGTTTTTTCGGTGACCCCAGACGACATAGAGCTGTTTGCCAAGAAGACAATCGAGACCTTCTACTTCTGGACCGGTGTCCTCATGTGGCTCATTCACGCCGGCTTCATGGTTTACGAAGCCGGTGTCACGCGGCGTAAGAACGTGCTCATGACCATGATGAAGAACCTGCTCACCTGTGCCGTGGTGACTCCCTCGTTCTTTCTCTTCGGTTGGTGGATCTACTACGCCTTTCCTCACGGTATCCTGCCCATCAGCAATGCACTCACAGCTGCTGCTCTCCCCTGGAGTGCCCACATGGGGCCCAACCTGCAGGACAACATAACCGGTGTCTTCTGGTTCGCTTTTCTGCTCTTTTCCTTCACCACCGCTTCGATCATGTCAGGGGCTGTTATAGAGCGCATTCAATTAGGCGCCTATCTGTTTCTGGCGATGGTGCTTGGTTCCGTGGTTTGGATCCTGGCTGCAGCCTGGGGCTGGAGCGACACTGCCTGGCTCTATACGAAGTTCGGATTTCATGATTGGGGAGCCGGAGGTTGTGTTCACACCGTTGCCGCAGCTTTCACCTTCGGCGTGCTCCTCAATCTAGGAGCTCGAATAGGGAAATACAATGATCGAGGGGATCCCCAAGTCATCCTTCCCCACAATCTTCCTTTGACGATGCTCGGCCTGATGCTGATCTTCACCGGTTTCTATGCGTTCTACGCGGCCTGCGCCGTCTTTCAGACCACGGGTCCCTGGATGAGCATCTATCTGACGCCCATGACGCTCAGTTCTCTCGCTTTCACGGTAACGATGGGATTCTCAGGGGGTGCAATGGGCGCATTCATTGCGTCTCGAGGTGAGCCCTATTGGACCATTAGCGGTGGCCTGGCTGGCATGATTTCGATCGCCTCGGGGTTGGACGTCTACCATCCTGGACTGGGCTACCTGATCGGCTTCGCCGGCGGAATGATCGCGGTACGTTTCGGGAATTTTCTGGAGCGCAGGGGAATCGACGACGCGGTTGGGGCGATCGCCGTCCACGGCGGTGCTGGACTGTGGTCTATGTTGGCAATGGGTCTGTTCGCCAGCGGGTATCCCCAGCACGATCTCAAGACCTCCCTAGGTGGGCAGCTCCTGGGCATGCTGATCATGGTCGCTCTCGGTTTCGTCCCGGGCTATCTTCTGAGCCTGATTCTGAAGCTGACCAATCGATTGCGCGTATCCTGCGAGGACGAACTGAAAGGTCTCGATATCGCCGAGCTCGGCATCGAGGGAGTGGTGCCTGCCGGGGAGCTGTCCCTGGCAAATGACTAGGAGCAGCTGCTAATGAATTCGAGTCCGTTCCGGTTGTGGGAAGAGTTCGCGTCCGGCGGTGCCGGCGCGATTTATACCTTTTTCGGCACCCCCTGGATCGTAAAGGGTATTTGCCTTCTGGTCTTCGCCCTCATTGTCTGGTTCCTCCTCTCAGCCTACCGCTTCGAAGGTCGAGGGCGGACCTAGGAAGGATCACCGCTTCCATCGAGGCGTTTCCCAGTTCGATGAGATGTCGGCTTCTCGAAACACAGGTCATCCTGAAGTTGAATGGTGAGTGAGGTCCCCTTGGGTAGCGCCACCTCCTGTCCCTTCTTCAGAAGGGCCATCAGACCAGATCCAGCGGCGCCCAGAGCGGTGCCAATAACAGCTCCCCTGCCTGCGCCCCCCCTGTACGCCCCCGTTGCCGTTCCGATAACCGCGCCGGTTATCGCGCCGCGAACGGCCTCAGAAACGGTCTGCCCAGCCTGGCTGCCGGCGCCTCGGATCTCACCGTCCTCGTTCTGGGAATCGCTTTCGTAGCCCTCGACCGATTGCACTGCGGCCCGCATATAGCGAGTGGTCCCGGTGGGCAGAATCACAGTGTCGAATCTGAGCGTCATTTCCGCCTTTCCGCGAAGGCGTCCCGGCTTCTTGCTCTTTTCGACATATCCAATAATGTAGCTTCCCACCGGGATGACAATTCGATCATCCACGGTAACCGGCACCTCGACCACGCTTGAGAACTTGTCCCCGGTCTGTGCCGTCTTGGTGTTCAGGCTCCTCTGCAGCCGAATGAAGATCTCTGACTTCCGGGGCACAACGGTCTCGTCGATCGTCTGGCCAAAGCTGAGGCTGGCCGCCAAAAAACAAAAAAGAAGGCGGAGGGACATGGGTTTTCTCCCTGATGTCACACGTGACATGGTCTAGGAGCCTGCGCGGTAGAAATTGATCTACTGCGAAAGCGGTAAAATCGGTCCATATTTCCCCGATTTTTCGAAGAATAGAATAACTATGCGCCTCGAAAGCGAGAAAATCTGGTCTCGGGTCACCACTTTCTCGCTATGCTCATTTCTACCGCGCAGACTCCTAGCGATCATCCTTTAGATGCGCAGATCCTTCATCCGGTTCAACACCTGTGGCGGCCACTGTTTTCGGTACTGCCTACCGTTCACGAGTCAAAGTTGCCCGCCACATACACGAATACTCTGCCCGGTGATGTTCTTGGCTTCAGGTGAAGCCAGAAACACCGCCATATTGGCGATGTCTTCAGGTTGAACCATCCGACTCAAAACGGAGGTTTCAATATACTCCCTTTCCAGGTCTTCCAGGCTTCGCCCCGTTGATTCCGCTCGATGTTTGATGACGTTTCTGATGCGGTCTCCCTCCACGGGCCCGGGACAGATCGCATTTACTCGAATATTGTAGGGACCCAGCTCCGCCGCCAGGGTTGGAGTGAGTGCTACCATGGCGGCCTTGGATACTACGTAGGGCGCGCGTAGGGAGAGTGCTATGAGCCCGGCAAGCGATGAGATGTGAAGAATGCAGCCCGATCTTCTCTCCATCATATGCGGAGCAATGGCCCGATCGCAGAGGAAAGCACCTGTCAGATTGACAGCCAGAGTGTGATGCCATTCCTCCGGGGACACCTCTACCAGTGGGGCGGTAGGTCCTTCGATGCCTGAGTTGTTTACCAGGACGTCGATTCGACCCCACTCCTCCATGACCCGACCAACTGCGATGTCCACTTGCGGAGGGGCGGTCAGGTCGAGCGTGATAGCGAGTGCGTCGCTGCCCACATCCCGGATCTCCTGGGCGGTTTCTTCCTGCCCCTCGATTCCGGTGACGGCCACACGATAACCCTGGTTGGCAAAGGTCAAGGCAATCTTCCGGCCCATGCCGACCCCGCCCCCGGTTATGAAAAGAGAGGGAGTGTCTAAAGTCATAGGGGCATTATAGTCGGCCGCACAGAGGCCAGATAGCTACTCGACATCCAGGGAAATTCGGGCGAATTTAAGTTTGCCGACGCGCAGCAGGAAACCTTGCTTCAAACCGCTGTCCATCGGGAGGACGTGCTTGCTGACCTTTTCTCCATCGATAGACACGCCCCCCTGCTGAATCAGCCGGCGGGCTTCGGATTTCGATGGAGCAAGAGAGGCCTGGACAATCAGGTCAGCAAGCTTAATAGAACTGCCCGGATCAGGGATGCTGAAACTGGGGACCTTCTCCGGTTCCTCCCTCTGTCGAAAAACGCGATCAAAATGGTCGCGGGCGAGTTTCAGGTCCTCTTCAGTATGGAAATCACGGGTGATCCGTGAGGCCAAATCCTCTTTCACCGCCATCGCGTGTTGCTTGCCCTTCGCCACCTCCGACTTGAGTTGAGCGATCTGGTCATAGGAAAGGTCGGTAAGCAGCCCGAAATAGCGCCACATCAACTCGTCGCTGACGGACATCAACTTCCCGTACATGTCCTCGGCAGGTTCCTGGATGCCGATGTAATTCCCCAGGGACTTGCTCATCTTGTCCTTCCCATCCAGTCCTTCCAGAATGGGCGTCATGAGAAGAACCTGCGGGGACTGTCCATATTCTCTTTGGATGTCTCGACCCACCAGTAGGTTGAATCGCTGATCGGTGCCCCCCAGCTCGATATCGGCATCGAGGAAGACGCTGTCGTAGGCCTGGAGCAAAGGATAGAGTAGCTCGTGTATGGAAATCGGCTGGCCTGCTTGAAGTCGTTTCGAAAAATCGTCCCTCTCCAACATTCGCGCCACCGTATACTTGGCACAAAGGCGAATCCACTCCTGGGAGGAAAGCGTTTCCAACCAACGACTGTTGAAATCGACTACCGTGGTCTCCGGATCGAGAATCTTGAAAACCTGCTTCTTGTAGGTCTCCGCATTCTCGAGGATCTGGCCGCGCGTCAAGGGCGGGCGGGTCTTGCTGCGGCCGGTTGGGTCTCCGATCAGTCCCGTGAAATCGCCAACCAGGAAGACTACCCGATGTCCCAGGTCCTGAAAATGCCGCATCTTCCGCAGGAGGACGGTGTGGCCGAGATGGAGGTCGGGAGCCGTTGGATCAAATCCCGCTTTGATGGTCAACGGACGACCCGTCTTCTGAGCCTTCGTCAGCTTTTCGCGAAGCTCCTTCTCGACGAGGACTTCCTCGGTACCCTTCGTCAGGTACGCGAGCTGAGCGCCGAGATCCATCTGCTTGTGATCCATAGCGCGCCATTATACGGGACGATACGCGGAAACGAAGCGAGATCGGGCACGACCGGAGATCAAAGAACCCGGTGAAGCCGGGCAGGGCTGTTGGTGATGGGTGTCGTGCGCTCCTCTCCAACCAGAATCGTATGGCTGAGGTTCACCGCATGCTCTCCGTACTTTCGAATCGACATGGGGAGATGAAAGAGCATCCCCGCCTCCAGCGGTCGGACGTTACCGTCTCGGATGAAGTAGTCGAGTTCCTCAATCCAGCTGGGAGGATAGCCGATGCCGACCGGATATCCGAAATTGTAGTGGAAGACGTAGTCTCTCAATATGGGATCGAGGGCGCTCCGGGCCGCTCCGGCGACGTCGCTGGGAATGGCCCCAGGACGGGCCTTTTCCAAAATGACTTCGAGGGCTGTCATGACTGCATCTTCGACCTGACGCATCTCCGAGGTGGGCTCCCCCAGGATGGCAGTCCTCATCAAGGGAGCCGTATACCGCGTCACCTCTCCGGTAACCTCCAGGAATACCGTTTCTCCCTCGTTCAGACGATGCCCGTTGAAGGTGCTGTGAGCGCAGCCGGACCGATAACCGGCTGCCACGATGGGTCCCCAGCAGACGGTGTCGCCCCCGTCCCGGTACATGGCATCGACGATAGCGGCGCCGATTTCGTAGTCTGGAACTCCCTGCGCCATCGCCTCGTAGCCTGCATTGACTCCCAGATCGGTGAGCTGAGCGGCTCTCCGCATGTAGGCAATTTCGGCTTCGGACTTGACCAGGCGAGATTCCTCGACCGGGCCGAATCCGTCCGAGAGCGTGGCACCGTCGAGACCACTTCGCAACTTCTCGTAGAAGTCTACCGAGAGCCCGCGGCTGCGACGCTCGAGGCCAAGACTTCCAGATTGGAGCTTCGCCTCGCGGACAGAGTCGATGGTGGCGTTGATTGGATCTTCGAAAGGTCCGTAGACCCGTACGCTCTCCAGCCAGCAGGAGTTTTCCGAACACGCTTTCTCGAAGTGGCTGATGATCAGGACCGGATCACTGTCTGGGAGCACCAGTAGACATTGATAATCAAACAGGTTTTCCGAATCCATCCCGGAAAGGTAGAACACGTTGTGCGGACTGAAGAGCAGGAGGGCATCGAGCCCCTTCTCCGCCATCGACGTTTGTACTCTTTGAAGCCGGCACCGATACTCGGCCTCGTCAAACGCCGGCTCTTTAGGAATGGACATGCGATTTCCTTTCTGGAAGGTTGTCGTTGCAGCGAACCCTTACCTGAAAAGCGAACCGAGCCCCGGCTTCACCGTAAACTCGAACTGATCCAATAGAGAAAGAGCCTGCCACATGGTCACCTGGTTGGCAGTAAGCACCCGCTTACCGTCGACCGCCGACTCCAGTTCCTCGATCCAGCCGGCGGTGTGTAGAGCCGTATCGGGAACCAGGATGGCTTGGGCCTCCGGATGATTGTTCTGCTGAATCAGTCCAATCACTTCTTGCTTTGAGAGCTCTCCTACTTCCACTCCCGTAATAATTCCGCGGCCACCCATGTGGACGGTCTGTATCCTGGTTTCGGCCAGGAAGTCCCGAAACAATTGGACGACGTCCTCTGGGTACGTTCCTGCGATTGCCACCTTGCTGATCGCCAGCGCTTTCAACGCCGCCACAAAAGCGAGGGAAGTACTCGACACTAGAACACCCAGCACTTCTTGTATCTCCCGTGCCTGTTGATTGGCTCCGGACCAACCAAAAACAAAGCTTCCACTGGTACAGGCCCACATGGCCACGTCCACCTGGCTTCGCTTCAGGGTTCTGGCTCCCTCCAGCAGCCTACTCGAATCGCCGGTGTCCCGGAGAGCATCTTCCCGATGAGCATCTTCGCCGATCGTGGTATGCACGACCTCCACTTGGACCGCGGGACGAATCAGCGCTCCCATGCGTGGATAATCGTCTTCGCCGGAGTAGCTTGGATAGAGAAAACCGAGGCGGGGAGCGGCAGCTGTCCTCACTCTCTCTCTTGGTTCAGACATGGGTTGGCTGCTGCTTCCTTCCCGAGAATATGCTCACTGGTCGGTGGATCCCTGGTCTCGATTCCAACGGTGCGGACTGATTCCGGGGGCCGTACGGGTCATGTCGCCCGGCTTGTTCTCTTGCTCGAAAGAGGCCTTGCGGATGTTTCGATCGCTGAAGAGCGGCTTGACTGAGGCCGAGAGCTTGGCATGGTCGTGCGGCTCCCATTCAGGCACCTCTTCCTTTACGGGTCCTGCCCAGGCCGGCCGATAGCCGATCTGGACCATCTCCCTGGAACGACTTCCCACATTGGGATAGGTGCCGTGGAAGACCCTGGGGTGAAGCAACAGGGCCGATCCGGCGGTAGCCGTCACCATCACCAGATCTGGATGGGTCTCATACCGTGTGTAGGGATTTCCATCGGCATGCAGGGATAGGTGCGAGCGAGGAAGAACCGAGAATGGAGAGACGTCTGGGGTCAGGTCGTCGAGGTAATACAGCACTTTGATCATCACCGGACAGCTGCACTCATAGCCAAACGTCGAAGACCCATAGGGTTGGCCATCCGTATGGAGGCTGATCCCGGGGTGGCCCGGCTCCGAACGAGCATACTCGTAGGTCATGAACACCACATCATCGCCAAACACTCTTTCCAGAAACTGTACGGTCGGAGCGTAGGCTATGAGCTCCGTGATTGCTCCGCCCTGATCGCCAAATCGGTACGGCTCCCAGGCCGAGCCGGGATAGGGGTTGGGACCTGGATGAAGCCGTCGATCCCGTTGATGGACACTGTAATCCATCGGGGACGTCTCGAATCTCGCCGTCTCGGCTTTGAGCTGAGCTACATGCTCGGCCGACAACATGTCCGGAATGAGCAGAAATCCTTCGACTTCGAGGTGGTAGAGCTGGTCACTGAACGCCAGAGAAGACCAGTCTCGGTCATCGATCGGGAGCGGCTCTAAAGCGTCTCTTTTTCTCATGGCGCACCAGATTATCTTGGATTAGTCCTCTTTTGACAATAGAATTCAACCTGATAGGGGCCCGACAAGTTTCTCACCTGGCATCTGCAGTGGCACGGGCATCCCTGCCCGTGATGGAGAACCGTCGGGCTAGAGCTCCACAATCACGGCCCAGAAGGCCGTGCCACAGCCGAACAAGTTGGCTTTGTGGCAGCCGCGTGTGAGCTTGGGATCGAAAATTGGGTGCCTGCTTCCGGAGATCATGCGTCTTGAGGGGATCCCCCAGTACGACAGAATCCCGTTACCTTCTGGTCCTGGTTGCCACCGTCGTAATCTTCCTGAGTCCTGCCCTGATGACATCCAGGATCCTCTGGCCAGGAGGGTTGCTGGCATCGTTCTCTCCCTGGAGCGAGGAACAGCCGACCTCTGAAGCTAGCAACATCCTGCTCATGGATTCAGTGGAGCAGCTGTACCCCTATTATCACTTTCATCGGTCGGAAGTTTTCGAGGGCCGCATCCCCCTTTGGAACCCCTACGTCCTCAACGGCACCCCCTTTTCGGCGAACTCGGTATCGGCCCTATTCTCCCCGCTGCGCTGGCTGCTTCTTGGCTTGCCGATCTACTTGTACTTCGAGTATGCGGCTCTGCTGAAGCTGTTGCTCGCTGGCGGTGGAGTCTTCTTCTTTTGTCGGCGAATCGGATTGCCCTCGGATTGTTCCTTGCTGGCTGGCCTTTGTTTTCTATTCGCAGGCTACAACATTTTCTTTCTCACTTTCCCCAACGCTTTTATCTCGGCCTTGCTGGGTTGGGGACTGCTGCAGATCGAGTCTTACGCACAGACTCGACGGCGCATCCATTTGGCTTGGTTGGCTGCAATCCTGGCGGCAGCCTATCTGAGCGGAAACATGCAGTGCGCCTTCCTCCAGCAGCTGGCCTACCTGCTCTACGCGTTCGCTCGCTGTTGGGATCTATCCCAACTACGCCAAACCATCCGCAGCTGGAACGCCATCGCTTTGGCCACCGTTCTGGGCCTGGCGCTGGCTGGGGTGGCCACCCTTCCCTTCGTGGACCTCATGCTCGGGAGTTACACACTCACCGAACGTGGGAGTTTCGTCAGCAATCCCTATCACCTGATGCCGGAAGAGTGGCCCGCGCTGCTCCAACCACACTACCGCGAGGGTCCGGAGGAGCGGATAGTGCCGAAATGGAGCTATGTCAGCTTCGCCTACGTCGGCATCCTTTCTTGCTTCCTGGCCGGTCTGGCATCGAGGGGACAGCGCGTGGCCAGAGCGACATGGGCCCTGGGAATCCTGACTCTGTGGTCTCTGATCCTGGTGCTCGGCGTACCCATTTTGTTCGAGGTTCTGACGGGGCTACCGCTGCTTCGCCAAACCAACTACTTTCACGCCGGACAAGTCCTGCAGATATCGTTCGCAGTCCTAGCGGGAGTGGGTGCTTCCGTTTGGCGGTCCGGACACCTCAGCGCCCGCGCTTTCGGCTGGTTGTTTGGCGGTGCCCTGGCGCTGGCGCTGTGGTCATCCTGGCGTCCCGTCAGGCGCTGGCTGGACTCGGAAGTAGAGAAGCCGTTCTACTTCATGGGGGAGGTCTTCGAGTATCCGCTCGGAGCAGTCTGGACGCTCCTGACGCTCCTGATCCTCCCGCTTCTCTATCGATATTATCGACAGAGAAACCCGGTGCCCGCGCTGCTGCTCCTGGTCCTGATCAATGGATTTGTATTTGGGTTCTTCTTCAACACCGCCTCACCCAAGCAGCTACTCCAACATCGCCCAGCGGTCGTCGATGAGTTGGCCCGCGCTCCTCATGCCCGACTCGTTGGAATTGGCATGGGTACCCTCCTGCCGAACTTTGGCATGAGTTGGCGCCTCCGTGACCTACGCGGCTATGAGCCTATCCTCTCCGACCGCTGGGTGCGATTCTATTCGGAACTGCAACCAGGAGCGCGAGACCCCCATCACCCAATTCGCGATCTGGACCGCGCTCGCCTCGACTTGCTGCGTCGAGCAGGATGCGCCTTAGTAGTAGCGCCGCGCCGACTAGAGTTGGAAGGACTAACGTTGTTGCGTGACCAAGCGCCCTATATCTATGGCGTAGATGGGGCCGCACGCGCTTCGATTGCCGAATCTGTCCTGCCGGCAAGGGATGGAGAGGAAGCACTCCGGTTGCTTATGAACCGAGAGTCTGACGCCCTCATTCTCGAGTTAGTCGGGGATCAGCCGCTGTCGGCCGGAGCGGGAACGGCTTCTTGGCTTTCCGATCTGCCAACCGAGATAGAAATCGAAGTAGAGATGGAGCAAGAAGGCTGGCTCGTCCTTCGGGATACCTTCGACCCGGGTTGGGAGGCCCAGATCGACCAGAGTGAGGCCAAGATCTTTCGCGCAGACTACTTGTTTCGTGCCGTTCGGGTACCCGAGGGAAAACACGTTGTGCGCTTCAGGTATCGGCCAGACAGCTTCTACTGGGGCACGGTTTCGTCCCTACTATCCTTGGCCGTCCTGGGTGGGTTGGTCTTCTCGTCCCGTCGGTCCTCGAGCTAGCACGAACAGGGGGGGCACAGAGTCTTCCCTTCGAAATTCGATCTTCTGCGATCCAGCATTTCTGCCGGTTGCCGTCTTCAGAGCAAGAAAGAAAGGCTACATCACAAACCGCAGAACACCGAACATGCGAACGCCGAAGTGGCCGGGAACCAAGCTTCAGCCTTTCGGGCGGAAGAGCATCACCAGGCACCCCCCTGAAGCCGCCAGCAGAATTCCCAGGACGAAAGGCCAGCGAATGCTCGATATTCCCCCTGCGGGCGGGTGAAGCAGCATTGCGGCGATCGCGTTGACTACCGGAGCACCGGCGAACACGATTGCCATGACGACGCTGGGCGAGCCTTTGGCTCCGAAGGCAAGCAGAACTGCGAAGGCTCCGATTGCACCAAGGATACCCGCAAAAAGGGACCACATCATCCCGGAAACGGGGAACTCCCAGGAAGATCCGTGAAGCCTGAGTAGCAACAGGGGCGCTAGCACTGCCGTGATGAAGTAGGCGACTCCTACGAAGAGAAAGGCCTTGTAGCGCCCATTCTCGGGATCCGCCATGGCCATCTGGCCGGTGTGCAGGAAGTTCCCGTAGAGTCCCCACGCCACTACCGTGAGCAGCGCGAAGTAGAACCACGCAAGTCCCAACTGCGCCGGGTTGTTGGCTGCCATTTGAATTCTCCTTAGTAACGATTCTGGTGTGGCTGGTCCGCTCTAGGACTAAGCTGGAACTTGATTTGACTGTTCCTTAGCCACAAGGGTGTAACCTATTGACTCTGTGATTGTTAGGTCATGGAATCCTGGAGCACGAGCGAGGGGTTGGGGTGCAGCAAGATGCGCGGACAAAGGGCTCGAAGCTTGGCGAAGCAGGGGAGTCAAGACGATTCGTGGTGTTCCCCAACCCCTCGCTTGCGCTTCAGGCTTCCATGAATCGGCAATGCCTGGCCTGGCGGCACCAGTTTCTTTCATGTACGATCCGGTGCAGTCGGTGGCGGGGCTAAGCTGAAACTTCAAGAATTCATCGCACGTCTGAAGGCGGACCCGGGTCAGCGCTTCCACTTGGATTTGAAGTGGTAGCGATCCTCTCCACCCTTGGGGTCAGAGATCTGGATGACGCCTGTATGGTCATTGCCCTCCCAGGGACGCTCTTGCAGGAGCACCTCACCCCGACCATCTTTCTTCTCCAACTCCAAACTCTTGCACAAACCGGGGGCATTGTCCTTCGAGTAAACCTGGATCCCAGCCGGATCATGTGGTGTAGGAGCAGGGGCCGCCGCCAGCACCGCTCTGTCCTCTACAACAGGAGCAGCTGTCAGTACCGTCTGCGGCTTCGGGCTGGTTGGGGGAAGAAGCCTCTCTCGTTTCCATTTGATTCGAGCGTGGTAGCGGTCATCTCCCCCTTTGCGATCGATAAAGCGAAGTTTCAAGTTGACCTCATTCTGGATCGAGGGCTTTCCCACGACCAGGATATTGCCGCGGCCATCCTTCTTCTCTACTTCGCACTGCTTGAAAATTGTGCGAGGGATCTCCTGGGAATATTCGGAGCCGGCATCGGAGGGCTCACGACCCCTGCTCACTTCGTAACGGATACTGGCGCCTTGCACCAGAACTTCCACTTCCTCATCAATTCGCAGCCTCAGGCCGAACTGGCCCTCACGGGATTTGGGGTCGTAGTCTTTAGAAGCGTTTGCTGGAACCCCTCCTGCTGCACGAAGTCCTCGGGCTCCGGAGCAGATGGCTGTTCCAACGTTTGGACTCTCCTAACCTCAGGGGCCCGGTTCCCGTCGATTCCCAGGAAAGGATTGAACACGTAGTCGAGGGAAAAGGAGCCGGGAAACTTCAGGTTCTGGGAGGTAGCATAGGCCGGATCCAGTCCCCACTGCCCCGCAGACAGGATCTTCTTCTTGTCGGTTCGCCGATCCTTCCATCCCCAAAAGAGCTTGGCCTTGTTCGCTCCCCTCTTGCGCCCCAGAAAAGCCCCGGCGATCTCCGGGTGAGGAGGCGCAGAACGGTTGCCGTAGGGCTGGTAGGCGGAGTAGTCATCGTACATCTTGTTCTGGCCGTGACGACTGCTGTGGCCCGGCACCCATAGGTGCTCCCAGGCGGAAAGCATATCGTAGCCCACGAGTTGGTGGTTGGCGTGTTGAGGACGCTGGGCCTGGCCTTTGTAGACGTAGGTAACACCGGTTCCTGTGGCAAAACGCCCCTGCTTTACCTTGTAACGCGAGTGTTTATCGCTCGAGCCGTAGACACCATGGCCGCCGGATTTGATGAAGACGCCCGGGTGCGATTGGTAAAACTCCACATCTCCATCGATACCGTGAACGTTATTGCGGACCTCCCGATCAGCCCGATAGGAGTAGATGTTGTTGTGGGCCAGGGTCTCCATGGTCTGCAGTCGGCCGAATTGGGACCCATCCTTCAGCGCCGTCAAAATCAACCCCTCGCTGTCGTTCTCATGGCAGGTCCCGGCGATACAGTTATCCGAATAATCTCGTGGGTGGAGGATGTCGTACACCAGGAACCAATGAGTGCGTGTCTCCATGACGGCATAGTAGACGTACGCCTGCGATCTGCCGGTAGGAGCAGCATCCCAGTTATTGTCGCCCTGGGAATCACCATCGAAATCAAAGCGGGAAACATAGTCCTCCTTGGGTTGAAACCAGGTTTCCTGTGCCAGAAAGGGTGAGTGATGCTCGACCAACTTACGATAGGGATCCGCGGAACGTGGCTCGGCCGGAAACGATGTCTGTTCAGCTTGGCGCAGGGGGCGGGCACCAGAGTGGACCTCGATCTTTTTTTTCGTCTTCTTATCCTTGAGCTGGGCCTCGATCTCATAGCTTCCAGTTCGCTGGGGCGCGGTGTAGCGGACGCCGTCCACACCGAAGTCATCCGGGCGACTGGCACCGAAGAAGCTTTGCAGTCCCGAGGCAACCAGGGAATCCGCTTTGCGCCCGCGAAAACGGAACGGCTTCGAAAGCCCACTGCCGCTGTTACTGCGCAGAGTGAACTGGGTACCGCCACCAGAAATCTGAACCTTCTTCTCCCCGTCCTCTTCGAGCTCACCGTAGGCAAAGACTTGAACGAACAAGCTGTCGAAGGGTCGTACCCGGACGGTATCAGGGTCGGGCTTGAGCTGGATTTCAGTCAGAATGGCGTCCGCTGCTGAGAGTGATGAGGAGGCAAGGAAAAAACAGCTGAAAGCGATTCTGATTCGAGTCATTGGTGGCTTCCGAGCTTACCTTAGCCGCCCAGCTGGAGCAAGGCCGATAAAAGCCTCGCCGAGATCAGTCAATACCCCTCACCGGGCTGTCCATCGACAAGAAAATCCAGGACGATGGGATCATGGTCAGAAAGTGCGCCTTCCGAATCGACCAGCCCATTGACGACCCTCGGGGGGTGGTCCGGATAGGGAATAACGTCCTTGCCCGCAAACCAGTCCAACTTCATGGAACAGCGGCCCTGCTGCTTCTTCAAAGCCCACTCGATAAACCAGAAACACCAGTCAGGTATCCATTCCCCCATGTTCTCGTTGGTGGAGAGGTCCTCTACATCGTAGTGAAGAGTGCAGACGCCGGACTCGTTGAGGTCACGGTAGCTGTAGCCTCGGCGCTCGATCTCGCGGAACAGGTGTCGCTCGAACCAGCGGTCCGGATAGGGGTAGTGGTTCTCCAGAACATGTCGAACTCCCATCAGGACCCGTCGAGCGTACCCGAGAATGGAGTACGCAGCGTTCTTGGAGTTATAGGTCGAAGTGTTCCAGTCCCCCCCGATCAAAGTCGGTAATGAAGGATTCCAGCCCTCCAGATGCTCAAGGATAAGTTTCATCTGGTGCTGCCGGTGTCCCTGCGTACAATGTGCATCCAGGTGGACACTGATGGCGCGAAGAGTCCCCAGGGGATGGTCGACCAGGGCCAGAACCGCTCGTTGGCAGCCCAGACGCTTTTCGCCGCCTTTCATCTTGTCCTTTCCGTTTGGCAGCGCCAACGAGTGCGCTTCGCGCATAGGGAAGCGTGAGAAGAGGGCATTTCCGTGAAGAGCCTGAGTGTTCTCACCGGGACTATTGGCTTCGAGACCGGCTCCCTTGTTCAAATTCATGTAGCAGGGAGCAAAGGCATACTCCATCTCCAGCGCGGCGGAAAGTTCCCTCGCCACGAAACGGTTCTGGGTTCGGGTCATCCCGTAATCCAGCTCGGTAGCGAAGATGAGGTCGCTCTGACTAAGCTCTGGGTGCTCTTGTAGGACCCTAACAATCCCCGCGAGGCGGAGGCCGCGCTCGAGATTCCAGGCGGTCGCTCGAAGGTAGGGATGAGCGCTGCCGGATCCTTCCCGCAGACTTTCGTGCACGGTTCCGCCCAGGACCCGGTCGATTTCGGTTCGAAGTTCTGCATAGATCGGTGAGGCTTCCAACTCCCTGGTTGAGGAAAATCCGCTCAAAAGAGGGAAAGAGTCCCGCAGGTTGTGGTCCAGGTTGCTGCTAGGGGAGACTACAGAGGAATTAGGCACGATCACAAATTCAGAACAGTGTTATCGGGCAAGCAGTACGTCAGTGAGCAGTCAGCTGTGAACAGTCCTAATGGTGATTTCGGACCGAGGGCTGAAAACCGTCACTATCCCACTGCTCACTGCTTCTATCGGGTCAATAGGCTTTTCCTTCAGCCGGATCCCGCGATGGATGCCATCGACCCGGGGCTGCCCAAAACCAGGATCAAGAAGATTATGAAGTTGATCCCGTGTGAAGTGAAGCACAAGACGCAGATTACGCGGGTCACGAACAGTAAAGAATAGGTCAAGAAAATCCCCAGGCCAACCGTTCCCAGGCTCGCCATCAGATAGGCATAGTAGGCGGGGGGGGAGTAGAGGAATCCCCCTGCCACTCCAGCCATCAGCGAGACATAGAAGATCTGGCCCAGGACAGAATTAGGCAGACCAAACACCCGGGCCCTTGGAGTGAAGACGATAGTGGCACAGGTCTTCTCTCCCAGCTGGCAGAAGGTAGGAATCCAAGGGACGTCAGGACGGATCCATCGGTAGGCGACGGCAGTGAAATAGAGGGAGATAAAGAAGCCCAACACCGAAAGGAAGAGCAGCACCATTGACGTCATTCAGATCCTCATTGTAGCGTGGGCGCATCGGGGGCAGCAAACTCGCCTGGTGGACTGTAACACTTGAAGCAGCAGTGAATGAGCGAGCCATTCGGGCCGAGATCAAGGCGCTCCGACACAAGTATCGCCGGAACTATAGCGAGGAAGCACCGCACAGATCAGGCCCGAAGGTCGCTCAAGCGCTGTCGATCCAGGTGTTACAGTTCACTAGTTGTACGATGTCAAAGATGGTGTGAAGATGAGAATGTCGAGAAGTTTGAAGTGATTGTTGCGCATGCGGATGAGTTTCGGTGACGCTAGAAATCCCCTGGTTCTGGTCTTGGACATAGGGACCTCGTCCTTGCGAGCCCAGATTCGCGACGGCCAGGCAAGCGCTATCCCTGACTTGGATATCCGAGTGCCTCACCAAGTCTTGCGGAGTTCGGACGGAAGGGCAACCCTGGATGCCGACCAGATCCTCACCGGGGTAGCCTTAGCCGTTGATCAGGTCCTGGAGCGGGCGGGCAGCCTCACCCAGCAGTTAGGGGGAGTTGCTGTGGCCACGCTGGTGTCCAACGCTCTCGGCGTGGACTCCCAGGGATGTCCGCTTACCCCGGTCTACACCTATGCCGATACTCGGAGTCGTGGCGATACGGAAGAACTGCGCCGTGAGGTCGATGGCCAAGATGTTCACGATCGCACGGATTGTCTGCTGCATAGCAGCTACCTGCCTTCTCGCTTTCGGTGGTTGCATCGAACCCAACCCGATCTTCTGAGCAAGGTAGCCCGTTGGATCTCGATTGGCGAATACCTCTATTGGCACTTTTTCCGAAGCTATGGCGTCAGCCATTCGGTTGCCTCCTGAGTGGCCTGCTCAACCGTCACACGCTGAACTGGGACGAAGAGTGTATCTCACGGCTTCCAATCGACGCCTCCCGATTCTCGGACCTCGTCGACATCAACCAGCCATTGGTGGGATTGGTGCACCTGTGGGCCAGACGTTGGCCTTCGTTAGCACACCTTCCCTGGTTCCCGGCGGTGGGAGATGGGGTGGCAGCCAACCTCGGCAGTGGCTGCTCGGGGCCGGATCACCTCGCCATCACCATCGGAACGACTGCTGCAGTACGGACGGTTCTCAAGGGTCAGGTGGATTCGGTGCCCCTTGGGCTCTGGAGCTATTGCCTGGACCGGCATCGTAGTCTGTTGGGAGGGGCCACCAGTGATGGGGGCAGTGTCTTTGACTGGATTGGCAAAACACTGAAGCTGCCTGATACGACCGAACTGGAGGAAGCATTGGCTGGGGTCGAGCCGGCAACACCGGGTCTCGCCTTCTTGCCCTTCCTTTCCGGCGAACGAATCCCTGGTTGGCGAGATGATGCTCGTGCGAGCTTCGTGGGACTGACGCTAGCGACTCAGCCAGTGGAGATGTTGCGGGCAGCGCTAGAAGGCGTGGCCTACCGGCTGGCGCTGATTCACGAACTGCTACGGCCCCACCTTTCCGAAGACTACCAGATCCATGCGGGCGGGGCGGGACTGATGGCGTCACCGGTATGGCTGCAAATCCTGGCTGACGTCTTCGGCTTGCCGATTACCGCGGCGGCCGAGCAAGAGACCACGGGCAGGGGCCTGGCTCTGCTTACTTTGGAGAGTCTGGGCACCGTCGACGATATCAACACGATAGCTTCTGCTCGGGGCCGCAGCTCCGATCCCGATCCGCGCAGACACGAGCGGTATCGGGCTACCTTGACACACCACCAACACCTCTACCATCTCCTGATAGGGCAAGAGCGAGGGCGACCGGGATTCCCTCTCTGATTGACATCTGCCATCGTCCAGCCCATTGTGGCGAGGCGAATATCCGGAAAAAGACAGGAAAACAAAGATGGAACCAACGGCAGACATCGGCCTCATCGGACTGGCCGTAATGGGAGAAAATCTCGTCCTCGACATGAACGGCAACGGCTTTACGGTGGAGGCCTTCACCCGAACCGTTTCGAAGGTTGACGATTTTCTCAATGCCGGGGCCAAAGGGACCAACGTCATTGGCGTCCACTCGACCGAGGAGTTGGTGGGTGCGCTCAAGCGCCCTCGCCGCGTCATGCTGATGGTCAAGGCGGGTTCAGCCGTGGACGACTTCATCGAACTCCTGATCCCCCATCTGGAACCAGGCGACATCATCATCGACGGAAGCAACTCGAACTACGAAGATACGGTGCGACGGACCCCCTATATCGAATCCGAGGGCTTGCTCTATATCGGCACCGGTGTTTCCGGTGGAGAAGAGGGAGCTCGTTGTGGACCCTCGGATCATGCCGGGTGGCTCGCTCCGGGCCTGGGCCCACGTCAAACCCATCTTCCAGGCGATCTCAGCCAAGGTTGAGGATGGTACCCCCTGCTGTGATTGGCTCGGCGAGAACGGCGCCGGACACTTCGTCAAGATGCTCCACAACGGGATCGAGTACGGAGACATGCAGCTCATTGCCGAAAGCTACCACCTGATGAGAGAGGGTCTGGCCATGAGCGCTGACGAGATGAGTCGCGTCTTCGGCGATTGGAACGAGGGAAAGCTGGACTCCTATCTGATCCAGATCACACGCGACATCCTCGCCTTCAAGGACGAGGATGGGACACCGCTCTTGCCCAAGATCCTGGACGCGGCGGTTCAGAAGGGCACCGGTAGGTGGACCGTGATCTCCAGTCTCAATATGGGAGTAGCCCTGACCCTGATTGCGGAAGCCGTCCTGGCCCGAGCACTGTCGGTACACAAGGAAGAGCGGGTGGCTGCCGCCAAGATTCTGGGGGGGAGGCAGTTCCCCGGCTCGAAGGGAAGCGGGAAGAACTCATCGAGGATATTCAACAGGCACTCTACGCCTCCAAGATCGTCTCCTACACCCAGGGGTACGACCTGATGCGGGCAGCGGCCAAGGAATACGGCTGGAATCTCAACTATGGAGGTATCGCCCTCATGTGGCGAGCCGGATGCATCCTCCGATCGGTCTTCCTGGGCGAGATCAAGGATGCCTTCAACCGCGATCCAGACCTCAGGAACCTGTTACTCGATCCCTACTTCAGGGGTGAGATGAAATCTGCTCAGTCGGCGTGGCGGAGGGTGGTAGCCAGGGCGGTCGAGACAGGAATCCCAGTACCAGCCATGTTCAGTGCGCTGGCTTATTACGATGGGTACCGTCAGGAGAGACTCCCGGGTAATCTGATCCAGGCACAGCGAGACTACTTCGGTGCCCATACCTCCGAGCGCATTGATCGGGGTAGAGGTGAATTTTTCCATACCCGATGGACGATCTAAAGTGCCACGACCCTTTCTGCTGGTGGCCCGCACTCACAAAAGTCCCTGATAGGCACGAAACAGGGCCCGGTAGTACTTCATGACCCTGATTGGATCTGTGCTTTCAGGGATCTCGGCCAGGCAGAAGCCGTTGTAATCAATCTTCTCCAATAGACCGAACAGCTGTCTCCACGGGTACTCCTCGACAAATAGATCGCGCATGTGGACCAAGCTTATATGGGAGCTGACACTGTTGAAATTCTTCTCAACGCCAGCATCCAATAGATCGGCCGGATTCGAGTTCCAGCAGATTCGAGCGTTCGGGTGATTGGCGTGATCCATGATCTTCCGGATCCTGGGCAGCCGGGAGGTTTCCCTTCCGTGGACCTCGAGTCGAATCTGGACGTCATAGTCGGCGGCAACGCCCGCACATTCGGAGAGGGATCGGCCGATCTGCTCTAACGTTTTCTCTTCCGGCACCCCAGCCGGAAGTCCATTGGGGCGTACCTTTACACCCTGGGCTCCCAAATCACTGGCTAGCTTCACGAAAGCCTTGGTTTCCTCGATGTTGCTTCTGACCACAGCCTGATCGGGGGAGTGAAACTCACAGGCGCTACCGATTTGAACCACCTGCACCGGGGAGTCTTCGAATCGCTTGCGCACCTCTTTGCGTCTTGCTGCTGGGGTATCAATCTCGACCCCATGAGCGTGGGTGCTGCGGAGCTCTACCCCCTCAAACTTGGTCTCCGTACAGTTCTTGATAATGGTTTCGATGTCCCAGGAGCGTCCCAGATTGTAGGTGACCGTTCCGAGATGGAGTCCTTTGCCACCGCCAGGCGGATGGCTCTCCAGCGAAGCCCCTTTCAGAGATGGGTTCAGATTCAGCGTGCTCGACGCTGCCAATGTTGACGCAAGAAACGTTCTTCTGTTCATAGCACCCTCCTTTCGCGGTGGTCTCCGGGCCGCCGTGCAACGAGCCAAAGGCTCGAAGCAGAAGAATACTTCGGCCTGGAGGCCAAAGCTACGCCCGCCAACGAAACTTGTCCCGATCCGAAGTTTTCAGCTAAGCTGGCTTCTTTATGCAGAGATCGCTCACTAGTCTGCTGATTTGCCTACTTCTCGGAGGGCTCCTTCCGATCGTCGGTGCCGGATCCGGCACCGGTTCTCAAGGGGGAATTCCTTCCCCGCCGGTTGCAGGGACTCCGACAAAGGCCGAACTCGATATCGCGATTCAGAAAGGTACCCAGGGGTTCATCCGGGAGTTTGTCCAGACTTCCTACGACGTTGTCTCCACAGGGTACGTCGATTACACGGACTCGCAAAGCAAAGAGAAGCGTTACGGACCAAAGGCGTATGTTGCTTTCCAGCTCTATTTGTTGACCCACTACTTGATGTACTTCGAGGACCTGGGTATCCCGCGCTGCGATCCCCTGCTCAACCAGATACACGATTGGTTCATGGGCCAATTCGACAAGGACGAAGGCAAATGGCTCTGGTCTCACGAAGGATGTCTGCACGCCAAAGGCATGTACGCTCTGGCGAATTTCGGGCACAGGGATCTGGTCGAGAAGGGTTACGGATGGGCCCTCAGAAATCTCTCCCTGCCCTTTTCCCCTCCTCCCTCTCTTCCAGTAGAAGATCGCATATTCACAATGAGACAGTCGGGCAACATTATCCAATCGGTGGGCGATGCAAAGCTGTCTCTCACTGGCAAGCATGGATGGGAGCATGGAGGTCCGGTTCCCGATGTCGAGAACAGTGCCAAGTTTCTCTACGCGCTCCTTAAAGCGGGAGTACCCATCACTGATGTTCGTGTGGGCGACCTGCGACGAGGACTCGTGGACCGGATTCTCAGTTTTCATCCACGCCGGGCAGGGGACTTCATTGGCCTGGCCTGGTACATTTTCGCGATCCACAAGTTCGGGCTCGATCAGGACGCTGCCTACGAGCGCTGCCTGCAGCATATGGAGCAGTTGGTAAAGGATGGCTGGAGGTCGAACTTTCCACTGGTGGAGGTCCCTGCCTTTCGCAGTCTAGCGGTGCGCGCCTTGTTGATTGCGGGGTATCGTTTTCCGGAGCTGGACGCGTCGATCAACGGATACGTTAAATCCCAGGATGAGGGAGGTCTCTGGAGGCTTCCACGAGCCATGCAGCTGTGGGGACTGACGAAGCCTCCTACTAGTGGGATCAAAGTGGGAACCTTGGATGGCGCCAACACCTACCTGTTGACTCTGTCCTTGATCGACTATCGCCGAATCAAGTTCTCCGAGGGTAGAAAGGGTACCTCGACTGTCCTCCTGAGAAGCACCTTGCCTACCGCCTTGGAGACAGATAATTCTCCCGACGCTCTGGCCTTCAAGCGGGCCTGTGGGGCCTGCCACCTACTGCCGAACCTTCAAACCTATTCCCGGGAGGCCTGGCCGGGCGTTACCAGAAAGATGATGGGGTACATCGCCGAACAAGGTCTGGAGATACCCGAGAGCGATGTGAGGCAGAGTCTTCGCTACCTGCAGCGGCACGCCCTATCCGCAGAGCAGTAAGCCTAGCGGGCTACCGGCCGGCCGCCAGGTCGACTCGGACAATTTCCTTCGAATTGCGAGCGAAGACGGATCTCTGGGCGAAGGCCGGATGGGACCAGACCACCATCCTTCGCCTTATCGGATTCGTAGGTTCGATCAGGAAAGCCCGGCTGGTTTCACGATAACCTTTTGGGGATAGCTGGGCGGTGATCAGCTCTCCCTGCTCGTTGCAGATGAAGAACCGGTCCTCGTGTTTGATCAGAAAAGCATTCCACCAGCGATCTTTCCCGGTGGCTTCGAGCGTCGTCCAGACTCTCTCGCCCGTCTTGGCATTCAGACAGCGAAGTTCTCCGTAGCTGTCGATCCCGTAGATGTGATCGTCCTGAAACACCGGCGTGGACATTAGGGAATGGAGGCCGTCTGTTTCAATCTCGCTCTTGCTCTTACCCCTCCACAGCAGACTGACCGAAGGTTGGTGCGCATCGGGTCGCATCATAAGAGGGCCGTCGTAGAAGGCGCTCACAAACAGGAGCTGGCGATTCAAGTCGAATATCGGAGTGGCCAGACAGAGCCCGTTTCTTATCGGGAATTCTTGTTCCCAATAGCGTTTGCCCGTCTCTGGGTCCAGCCCGTAGAGGCCGCTCGGGTTCCAGATGATAAGCTGGCGCTTGCCGCCGGCCTGGATAATCATCGGTGCAGAGTAGCCTGGTTCTTCGGCAGTCAGGGCGTGCCAGAGGGTCTCGCCCGTGTCCTTGTCTAGAGCCAGTACGCAGCGATCGTCGGATCCTCCGGCTATCAGGATCAGCTTGCGGCCGTCTACCAGAGCTGGCGAGCTAAAACCCCATACCGGGACCTCCGCGCCGTAGTCCTTCGGATAGGATTTGGACCAGAGGTGCTTTCCGGTAGCAGCATCCAGGCAGAATAAGTCCCCCATGGCGCCCAGCGAGTAGACCTTGCCCGAGTGGACCGTGGGTGTGGCCCTTGGACCCTCTGGGTAGGAGAGAGTGTAGGCGGTGGCGTACTCATATTTCCAGACGATCTTTCCGCTCTCGGAGTCAAGGCAGAGAACGCGTTCCGTGGCCTTTGCCTTGGACGATTCATCCCCCCGGACCAGATCCGTCACATAGACACGATTCCCGACGACGGCCGGACCGGTATAACCCTGACCAATCGCGGTTCGCCACATAAACGACAGTTTCGAGGGCAGTTGCTTGACGACTCCTGTCTCGCGCCAGACTCCGTCGCGCTTGGGCCCTCGCCATTGAGGCCAGTCGTCTGCCAGGAGATTTAGATCGCCGGTCCAGAATCCGAGTATGAGTGCAAGGCTAACCAATCGCATCGCCGCCACCTTTCTGAGTCGACAATGATATCCGGTCTGGCTCATCACAGCTACTGCTCGCCCTGGGTGGCTTCAGCTAACCTGAGATTTGTCGGATCGTCCCACGTCGCACGTCTCTAGTCCCCCGGACAGCGCGTCGAACGGGACCTGTTAGCCGGCAGCATCAACCTACTTCACCAAGACTAGACTCCCCAGACTCTTGTCACGACCTGAGAGTGCACTACCAGTATGACAAAGCCAAGTCCGTCAGAGCCGCGAACGACTTGAACCGTTAGCAACATGAGGCCAAGTTCCGAGGAGAGAGCCGGAGAACAGCACAAATCCCCAGTAGCCGGAAGTTTCCTTCTCGAATGGGGCAGCACCGCTGGGGGGGCTGACCTGATACTTCATCGGATGGGAAATCATGCAGGAGCAGCCGTTTGACAGAGCCGGGACTGCGAAGGAGCGGTACCGGCATACCGATGCCGGCAAACAACGGGCCCGGCAGACAGTGACCCAAGGACCCTCTTCTTATGGACTCGCCATGCCCCGATCCGTGATCAGGGCCCGCTCCCTCACGGTCACGGCGATGTATGCACGCCGAAGCAACAGCGAGGCGGGATCCTAACCCTTCCAATCTCCAAGGGCTTCTGCGACACCCGCTATTCTGGATCCTTCGAAGTTTCTTTCGCGAATGGGCAGCGTAGCGGCGGCGAGGCTGACCTGAAACTTCATTGGCTAGGAGGTCACCCAAGAACCGCCAATGCCAGAGGTGGGACCGGGAGCGGTTCCGGTATAGGGATGCCGGAAATAATAGACCAAACGGACGGTGGCCCATTGGGACCGCTCCTTTGCAGTCCCATCTCTGTCCCGGGCGATCGCTTCAGACGATCGCTTCAGTTGACACTTGGTTTGAAAAATGGTCTCGGACTCGCGCGCGGTGCACCCGACTCTTCATGCTGGGCTTCGAGATTCCTAGCCTTCGGCACACCTGCTCCTCGGAGAGGCTCTTGCCCTCCTTCAATAGACAGGCCTGTCGGTAGTTATCGGGCAGCTCCTGAATACAATCTCTGATGAACTCCGACAGCTGGCGAGTGTGAAGAGACAGACCGGGGTCCGGATTCTTGCATCGAAGCCAGCGGGCTGGGGGAAGGCTTCCCTGCTCACCTCCAGAGGCCGCCGTCCAGGCATCAAGTGATACCGTGACGGCCCGGCTTCGCTTCCGGAGTTTCATCAGGGATTGATTCTGGGCTATTCGGTAGAGCCAGGTGCAAAGAGACGAGTCCCCACGGAACCCGTCTATGGCCTGGAACGCCTTGAGAAAAGTCTCCTGTACGGCATCTTCGGCGTCCTGTGAATTCCTCAAGATCTGAAAGCTCGCTGGGTAGAGGCTTTTCCCGTACCGGTCGACCAGTTTCTCAAAGGCACTGCTATCGGTCTGTTGCAACGAATTCATCTCCTTGTCCCTCCTCATCGGGTGCGAACCGGTCGACAGAAACTTGGTCAATCCGACAGTATCCAAAACTATTCACGTCCAAAATGTTTATTTGGGGACTTTATCCACTCTCTGGATGCTCTCTTACGTCGCTTTTATTCCCCAATTAGACCGTTTCGTGGCCTTTTCAGTTCAAATACTGACTTTCGCAGGCCGCTGGGGATGCTGCCGGGAGACCGCATTTACAAAACGGAAGGAAGAATCTAGAGTATTGAGGTGACCGGAAGCACCAGTTTCTCGAGAGGGTAGGGGCATGAAAGTTTCTCTTTTTGTGACGTGTCTGGTAGACCAGCTCTTCCCCCAGGTAGGCCTCAGCGCCGTCAAGATCTTGAAGAGGCTTGGGGTAGAAGTGGACTTCGATCCCGCCCAGACTTGTTGCGGCCAGCCAGCTTTCAATAGCGGCTATGTCGATGAGGCGGCGAGCGTCGCACGAAGCTTTCTCCAGACCTACAAGGATGCCGGTCCGATCGTGGTCCCCTCCGGATCCTGCTCGACCATGATCAAGGTATTTCTACCCGGCCTGTTCGAACTTGGGTCAGCCGAACGGCAATTAGCCGAAGAGATAGGGGAACGGACCTATGAGCTTTCCTATTTCCTGGTGTCCGTCCTCGGAAAGGATACCACCGGCGCCCGGTTTCCCGAAGTGGTTACCTACCATGACTCCTGCCACCTGCTTCGCGAGCTGGGGATCAAGAGTGAGCCTCGTCAGCTCATTGGAGGCGTCGAAGGGATCGACTTTCGCGAAATGGACAACCCCAATAGATGCTGCGGTTTTGGGGGAACCTTCTCGGTAAAGTTCTCCGCTGTCTCGGCTGCCATCGGAGAAGATAAGATAGACTGGATTCGCCAGTCCGGGGCCAAGTACGTCATCTCAAACGATGTCAGCTGTCTCATGCACATCGACGGACTATTGAAGCGGGCACAAGTGCCAATTGAGACGATGCACCTGGCCGAACTCTTGGCGCAGTTCGATGATTAGAATCCGTTCGGGCGCTGCCTCCGCTCTCGACAATCCGCAGCTCCAGAAGAACATGTCGGCGGTCATCCGAACCGCTCTCCACTCCCGCGATAACTCGGTGGCGGAGGTGGCGAACTGGGAGACTCTGCGGCAGTACGCTCACGATGTGAAGGAGCACACCCTGGCCCGGCTCGACTCCTACCTGGAGCAGCTGGAAGAACGGGTGGTCGAGCAAGGCGGCAAGGTGGTATGGGTCGAGAACGGTGAAGAGGCGCTCAGCTTCATCACCCGGCTGGCTCATGAAAAAAACATGACCAAGGTGGTCAAGAGCAAGACCATGCTGGGCGAAGAAATTCACCTGAATAAAGGGCTGGAGGCGGCTCATATTGAGCCTGTTGAGACCGATCTAGGCGAGTACATCATCCAACTGGCCAAGGAGACTCCCTTCCATATAATTGCCCCGGCTCTGCACAAATCGAGGCAGGAAGTGTCTGACTTGTTCACAGAGAAGGTGAACATGCCACCCACTGATGACGTGCAGCAGATCACAGCCACGGCGCGAAGAATCCTGCGAGCCCACTTCCTGACAGCCCGGCTCGGAATCACCGGTGTCAATTTCGGAGTCGCTGAGACCGGAACCCTCGTCGTAGTGGAGAACGAGGGCAATGCTCGCCTCTCGGCCTCGGTTCCGGAAGTTCACATTGCCCTGATGGGAATCGAAAAGGTGATCCCGCGAGCCGCCGACCTTTCTGTCTTTCTGAAGCTTCTCACCAGGAGCGCCACCGGCCAAAAGATCACCAGCTACGTCAATTTTATCAACGGGCCGCGGAGGCCGGAGGAGCTGGATGGACCTGCCGAGTTCTACCTGGTGCTGATTGACAACGGCCGCAGTAAAATTCTTGCCGATTCGTTTCTGCGCCAGACCCTGGCGTGCATTCGCTGTGGCGCCTGTCTGAACGTTTGTCCCGTCTACCAGAGAATTGGTGGGCACGCCTATGGTTCTACGTATCCGGGACCGATCGGTGCAATTCTCACGCCTCAGCTGTTGTCCGAGGAGGAAGCCCCCGAGCATCCTTACGCCTCCTCGCTTTGCGGGGCCTGCTATGAAACCTGTCCGGTGAAAATCGAGATCCCTCATATCCTGCTTAAACTCCGAGAACGGGTTCAGCGAAAAAAGAATGACAAGGCCAGCCATATCCCCCTGGAAAAATGGTCCATGCAAATCTGGGGCTGGGGCATGAGCTCCTCTCGTCGTTTCGCTTGGTTTGCGAGGCTGATGCGTGCGGCCCAGGGATGGTTCCTGAAAGAGAAGGGCTCGAGAATTGAGCTTCCGGTGCTCAATGGCTGGACCAGGCACAGGGACCTTCCCACCATCCCGAAGAAGAGTTTCCGTGAAGTCTTCAAGCCCGAGGAGAAAGGGAATTGAGCCGGGCAGTCGTTCTGGAGAAAATTCGTCGAGCGTGTGCTGCCAGCGCCACAGCGGGCCTGCCAGATGAGATGCCAGAATTTCCTTCCTACGAAGATGCCGCTTCCAAATTTCGCGATGAGCTGGAAGCCACCGGAGGGATCTTTTTCGATGCTAGGAGTTCAGACGAACTACCCGAGATCCTAAGCCAAATACTGGAAAGGACCGGCACCACAGAGTTCTACTGGGAAAGCGAAGAAGTCTTCCAGAAGAGCGCTATACCTTATCGGCTTCGCGACCCGGAAGCCTTCAGCCGTCAGCATCTGGTTTTCAGCTACCACTTCAAGGGTAAAGTCGAGTTCCCCCTCGTCCTGAACTTCAAGCCCTACGATCGCGCGACGCTAGCCGCTGTTCCAGTGTCGGTCAGCAGGGCGCCCTACGGGATCGCCGAAACTGGTACGATTGTGCACTCGGTGACACCCGGAACGGGGCGGCTACTGTCGGTGCTACCGGAGGCACACGTGGTCCTTCTGTCCGAGAAGGACTTGTTGATGAACTCGGTCGAGTTCTTGGATAGGACGCAATTAGGCGAGTTGGGTAGTGCGCTTACTCTGGTAACAGGGCCCAGCCGCACCGCTGACATCGAAAAGACACTGGTGCTAGGAGTGCATGGCCCTCGACAGTGGTACGTCGTCCTCACCTCCTGAAGACGGCGCCTTGGACCATTCTATGGTGGAGAACCTCGAGGGCAGGAAAGCGCTGGTTACGGGAGCCGCAAAGCGTGTGGGGCGTGCCATTTGTCTTGCGCTGGGCGATCAGGGTGTGGATATTCTGATTGCCTATCGGCGGAGTGCCAAGGATGCCGAGACAACCAGCCAGGAGCTTCGATCCAAGGGGGTGCGAGCCCTAGCTCTGCAGGCGGATCTCGCAGAAAGTTCCGGCTGTCGGCGATTGGTTTCCGATGCTGAAAGGGAGTTCGGCTGCATCGATATTCTGGTTAACAATGCCTCAGATTTCGGCAGGACTCCGATTAGAGAACTGGTCCAGGATGTCGAGGAATTTCAAAACCGATTCGACTACTTCGCACACCTTCACATGGCAGCTCCCCTCTATCTGGGTATCCGCCTGGGCCTGAGGATGAAGGAGAGGGGTTGGGGCCGGATTGTCAACCTGACCGATCGAGTGACGGTTCGCGGACAGGCCTATCCGGATTGGGCGCTCTATCTGGCCACCAAGTACGGTTTGTACGGGACCACCCAGATCCTGGCTAGAGAGCTTGCACCGGAGGTTACCGTCAACAGCGTCGCTCCCGGTTTGGTAGTTCCTCCCCCTGATTTCGATTCAGAAGAAGTAGAGCGGATCCGCCGAAGGATTCCCTTGCGACGCCAATCCTCAGCAGAGGAGATCGCGGCGGATGTTCTTCATCTCATCCGCTCGACATCCAAAACGGGCTCGGCGATTCTTACCGATGGAGGCGTTGGATTGATCGGTGGTTAGTCGAGCCTGAATCGGTCGCAAGCCTTGCCAGGAAGGCGCTTTCACCGCCTCGCTACCAGAACTTATGAATAATCGGGGCTAGAACACGCTATGCATACAATCGTCAAACGACTTCATTTCTGCTACGGCCATCGGCTGCTCGACTACAACGGCAAGTGTGCCCGTCCGCACGGCCACAACGGGGTGATAGAGGTCGAGCTCTGGAGTCAGACCCTCGACCACAGAGGAATGGTCTTCGACTTCACTGACGTCAAGACTCAGCTAGGTGAGTTCATTGATGCCGAGCTGGACCATCGCATGCTTCTGCGACAAGATGATCCTCTGGTACCGGCGCTCCAGCAGTTGGGGGAGATCCCCTACATCATGGACGTGAATCCGACGGCCGAGAATATTTCAAAGCTGATCTTTTCAGAGGCCAACGCCAGAGAGCTGCCAATAGCTGCAGTGCGCCTGTGGGAAACCCCTGACGCCTTCGCAGAGTACAGGGAAGGCGGGCTGAACGCGGATTTGGAGGCTTGAGACCCCCGGGCAAGAGGGCACAGGGCATCGCTGTGTTGGCAAGCGGCGGACTCGACAGCTGTGTCATGTTGGTTGAACTGGCCAAGTTTTCCGGGCCCGTTTATCCCATCTACGTCCGCTGTGGCCTGTTCTGGGAAGAAACCGAACTGAGATTTCTCCGCGACTTCGTGAGTACGGTCGGAGACCCTAGGATCCTGGAACCTCGGTCGCTGGAGTTCCCCATGGACGATATCTACTCGGGGCAGTGGCAGACCACTGGGACCGGAATTCCAGGCTACTATGAGGCGGATGAAAGGTGGGAAATCCCGGGCCGGAACCTGATCCTTATTTCCAAAACCGCTGTCTGGTGCAAACTTCACGACGTGGGACAGATCGGGCTGGGGACCTTGGGCAGCAATCCATTCAGCGACGCAACTCCAGAATTTTTTGCTTCCCTGGGAAAGGCATTGAGCATGGGCCTGGATCTCGGCCTGGAAATCATCTGTCCTTTTGCCGAATTGACCAAGCCCGACGTTATTCGTCTGGGTTCCCACCTTCCGCTGGAGCGCACCCTCAGCTGTGCCAGGCCGCAGGAAAGTCGACATTGCGGCGTCTGCGGCAAGTGCCACGAGAGGACAGACGCCTTCCTCCAAGCCGGCGTCAAGGATCCGACAGCCTACGCGTCCGAGCCCCCGGCTCGGGCGTAGTTGCGTGGATAGCAGATTCGCGCTGGGTCGGAGATAGGGGAGATTCTGCTGTTGTCCGGCTCTCTCCTCGAAACTTGAGCTCATTCTGCTAACGGCTCAAGTCGTTCGCGGCGCTGACTGACTTGGTTTGGCAATACCGGCAGCTGTTTCCAATACTGCTCACTGCTCAAACCCTTTTCTCTGCCAGTTCCATCGTGTTACAGTGCGGCGCTCAATATGGAGGGAACATCAGGTGGCCTGGGGGCAATTGATTGGGTAATCGTCGTCGTCTACGCCCTATCCACCATCGGGCTGGGTTGGTTTTTTAGCCGCAAGCAGCAGAATATCCAAGAGTACTTCGTCGGCAGCGGCGCCATGAATCCTTTCCTGGTAGGCGTCTCTCTATTTGCCACGCTGCTAAGCACCATCTCCTACCTTTCCATGCCTGGCGAGACGATTGCCAAGGGCCCTATCCAGACTGCTGCCCAGATCTGCGCCTATCCCATCGCCTACCTATTCGTCTCGCGCCTCTTCCTCCATCTCTACATGAAACACCGGGTAACCAGTGCTTACGAGCTCTTGGAGGAGAGGCTGGGACTGGGCATCCGCCTGTTTGGCTCCTTCATGTTCATCGCCATGCGGCTGGTGTGGATGTCACTGCTCGTCTACATTGCGGCCAAGGCCATGACGATCATGTTGGGTGTTGGCGATGAGTGGATCCCTGTCGTGGTGTTGGCGACGGGATTTGTCTCGGTAATCTATACCTCCCTGGGAGGCCTGGGTGCGGTCGTTATTACCGACTTTCTTCAAGCCAGCCTCCTGCTTGGTGGAGCCTGGTTGGTGATCGTGCTGATAACCTGGGACCTGGGAAGCTTGAGTTGGTTCCCGACCTCCTGGCAGCCAACCTGGGACACGCAGCCCCTTTTCAGCATCGACCCCCGGGTAAGGGTAACGCTCTTTGGAACGGTACTGTCCGCTAGCATCTGGCAGGTTTGTACAGCCGGCGGGGATCAGGTCAGTATTCAGCGCTTTATGTCCACACGCGACGCCTCATCGGCGCGCCGTGCCTACTTGACACAAATGTGCACGGGCACCATCGTGGCAACGACCTTGGTGTTGGTCGGCTTTGCCCTGATGGGATACTTTCAAGAGCGTCCACATGAGCTTCCCAGCCACCTGAGCCTGGCCGCCAACGGGGACCAGATCTTTCCCCGATTCGTCTCCTTTCGTCTGCCCGCAGGGGTGACCGGCCTGGTGGTCGCCGCCATGTTTGCCGCCGCCATGTCCAGTATCGATTCGGGCGTGAACTCGATCACCGCTGTCGTCATGACCGACTTTCTGGGCCGGTTTGGCTTGAAGCCCAAGAGTGAAAAGGGGCATGTTCGCTCTGCCCAACTCCTGGCTCTTGCGGTCGGTGCCATTGTGGTAGTGGGCAGCTCCTTCATAGGGCAGGTACCGGGAAACTTCATGGCCATGACCCAGAGAACTACCAATCTTCTGGTGACGCCCCTGTTTGCTCTGTTCTTCTTCGCTATGTTCGTCCGCTTCGCGAAGCCCGCCGGAGTCGCCATCGGTGCTATCTACGGCATCGTGACGGCAATCCTGATTGCCTTTTCGGGCAGCTTCTACGAGATTCTTGGCGCTGAGGCTGCGATCGAAACTACCGCTCTGAGCTTTCAGTGGATCAGTCCGCTGGCCTTGTGTGCGAACCTGATAGCAGGAACCCTGGCCTGCCGGTTCATCAAGAGCGCGGACTCGACGAATCGAATCCTGGCAAAGACCGCGCTCTGTCTGGTTCCGCTGGTGGTGTGGGGAGGGCTGATTCTAGCCTATCCCTGGATCGCTCCGGGAGCGTAGGATTGGGCCCAGGAGGCGAAGTTCATGCGAGCTATTTTTGTCGGAATCGAATACGCTGGAAAATCCACGCTGATCGAGCTTCTGGACGCGTACTACCAGAGATTGGAGCTGCATCCCCATATTGACGACCACTTCACCATTCCCGATTCCGAGCTGAGCCCGGAATCTCGGGAGCTGGCGCTGAAGTTCCCCGACGACGTCAAGGAGCGGACTCAGCGTATGCAGATCCATTACCACATCGATATCGTCAAGTTTTACGAGCACGTCCTGCTGGCCGGATGGCATATTGAAGAGTCGATCTATACGTCCCTATATGGGCCGGACCCGTCCAGCCACTACTACCCGGGTTACTGGTATCAGTTCCAGCGCCAGTACGAGGCCCAGCTGCTCAAAGAGGATTTGCCAGGGTTGGTCCTGATTCACGTGACTGCCGAAGATGACACGATCCAGCAGCGGATGCGGGATCACCCACACAAGCATCAGGTCATTCGGGAAGAACACATCGCCGAGCTCAAGCGGCGATTTAGCGGCGAGGTCGAAAAATCCCTGCTCACCCAGGGCCGAGAGTTCATCGACCTGGACACCACCGCCAAAACGCCTCAGCAGTCCTTGGACGAGTTGCTGACCCTCTCCGAACCGCTGGTCAGTACGGCAGAGCTAGCGATGCGCAGCGTTCCAGTTCCGGCGACAGAGTATGATGTGCGCTATGAGAATGGAGTCCGCAAACTGATCCCAAAATCGACGAAGGAGGCTCGTGAAAGCATCACCTGAATCTTTTTCCAGAGCCGGCGGTTCCCGCACCGCCGTTCTGAAGTTGCTGGTGCTACCTATGCTGTTTCTGGGCATGGCCCAGGAAGCCACGAAGGCTGAGGTCGTGGATTTGTCTTTGCTCATCGCAGCGGAGCTGCCGTGCACCTGGCCCCACCCCAGATTCTCTAACTTCCAGATCAATCACTACCGACGGATCGGTCGATCGAGCCCCTATAACATCGACATCCTGACGATTGATGGCAACACGGGTACGCAGCTCGATGTTCCTCCGCACTCGGTTGCTCGCCCTGAGCTGGGGCTGCCCAACTCCGGTCATTTCGGCCATATGTTCACCGACAAGGTTCCTGCCTGGCGGTTTGGTGGTGAAGCCTGCGTCATCGACCTGAGATCCCTTCGCGACGCCGCCGCGAACGGCTACAGCGCACTCATCGAAAAGGAACACATCCAGGCCTGGGAGCGTGAGCATCGTCCCCTCGGCCCGGGCGATGTAGTTTTGTTCTACTCCGGATACAGTGATCGTTACTATAAACCTTACCCGGAAGGCCGGCGATTCATTGCTTCGGCCCTCGAGGCGGAGACTCCGGGCTGGCCTGATCCCAGCCCGGACTGTATGGAGTACCTGGCCAGTCGAGGCGTGAGAAACCTGGCAACCGACAGCCCCAGCATGGGTCCGCTCCCTGACCTCGCCGAACCCACTCACTTCGCCGGTCTCAAGCATGGAATGATATGGACCGAAGGAGCTACCGGTCTCGGACAACTGCCTCCGACGGGATCCTTCTACTGCATGATCGGCCCCAAGCACGCAGGTGGGCCCTACGGCGAGGGAAGAGCCTTTGCGGTGATCGGTGACCCGCTCGCTGCCAGGCTCATCAACTCGGCACGCAAGAAACGGGTGGTCGACCTCTCGGTGACCCTGGCCCCCGAGCTGCCGGTGACCTGGCCCGGATTCCAAGCTGGAAACCACCGACACCCCTATTACAAGGTAGACTTCTGGTACGCACCCACACTGGGCATCTATCAGCACACCCATATATTGGACAGCCATGCCGGAACGCACCTGGTGCCACCTGCGTATGCCCTACCTCCCCAAGGATTCGATAACAGTGACTATTCGCCACAGGTACAAACCTGGTTGCGGGAATTCGAGAAGAAGTACGGACCTCGACTGAGCAGCGAGGTCACCACCGAGAAGGTGCCGCTCTCCCAGACGTCAGGACCCGCGCGCGTGATCGACGTCAGACACCTGGTGGGCTCGATGGACAGCACTCAATGGCCAGGCTCACCCGAAATCACCCCGGGCAACATACAGGAATACGAGAAAAGGAATGGGGATCTGAGGCCTGGCGACATCGTCCTATTCCACAGCGGCCACGTCACCAAATACTTCACTCCCCACAACGAAGGTAACGCCTGCATGCTCGATCCTCTTCGTGGGAAGAGCGAGGGTTGGCCAGCTCCCGGTCCCGATGCCATTATCTACCTTGCAGGCAAGGGAGTCCGGTGTGTAGCAACTGATGGCCCGTCCCTGGGCGGCGTAGATCCTCGGAAGGCGTTGATGACCTATTGGGCACTCGGAGACAAGGGGATGGCTGGGGTCGAGTTCCTGACCAATCTGGGCGAAGTACCCGAAAAGGCATACTTCATATTTGCCGCCGTGAAGATCAAGGACGCCCACGGCGGTCCAGGCCGCGCCATCGCTCTGTACTGAGCTTAGAAGGGGGGGGCGGGCCGACGAAGCGCACCTAAACTGGAGGCGATACTCACACATCGCCGAGGTCTGGACAGGGTATTGGCAACGAACCTTGCGACCAATTCAACTTACGAAGGAAATGTCCGACTCCGAAAAGGCAGCCCCATCCATCGGCCCCAAGAATCCAAATGACTCGAGGCTCGCACGCACTATTTGCGCCGCACAACCTCTGCACCCACCAGCCTCGGTCGGAAAGGCACCGGGATCCTTCCAAAACGCGATTGCCACTATGTGGGTGTAGGTTACGGGAGACCGAAGAAAAGCAGATCAGGTACTGGCACAAAGACTCAGCCCAACCTTGAATCGTCCCGCAGAGGAACTCCAGGAGCAGCTACCCATCGGATCCCCAGAGCTGCGTGCGGAGCAAACTCACTGCTTACGCCAAGGCAGGAGCGCAAAGAGTTCTCCTTTGGCCTCTGAGTGACGAGCTGGAACAGTTGGAGCAATTCATGGGGCGCGTTGTGCCCTTGATTGAAACCGATTAGAATCCTGCGGTGTTTTTACCGAACCGAATGTCTCCTCCAAAAGGGATGAGCGCTTGGCGCTGAAACTCAACATCGTCGTGTTTTCCATGAACTCTCTCATAGTCTGTCCAAGAGAAACATCCGGTGGGAGTCTCGCTCTAGAGTTCCGCAAGTAGGTGCTGTTAGCCCTATATACATCTTTATATACCTAATTTATATCTGTTGAATACCCCAGATCTGACCGTACAAACAATGCCGGAGTACATTGTCCCTGACCGGCCGCTTTCACCTAAAAGCGGCCATTCAGATCGTCTGCGGAAAAGTCGAATGAATGTCAGGAATTCTGAGATTCATCAACAGATATAGGTCGTATCGGGCGCCTCTTTCTTCGCTCCAACCCGAGCCGGTTTCACCGGAATACGCAGACTGCGGCCGGGGAGGTTCTTCATACACCTACCAGTACCCACCATTCTCCTTCCATTCCCGCCGTACTCGGATTATTTGGATTGCTCCACTTTCTTGGGTATTCTGCCTGCGCAGAGGAAAAGCGATTTCCTGTCTATTCAAGGGATTACCTAAGCTGAACCGGAGTGGTTATGAGGGAGATTCAGTTTCTGTTAGGCCGAGCTTAGCTACTATTCTAAGCGCTCTCCTGCTAGGCCTATCTACCGGGTTCATTCCCGATGTCCCCCTTGAATTCCTGGCATGGGTAGCATTTGTGCCGCTTCTGCTTGCGCTGAGATCGGTCTCAAGTTTCTGAAAAGTCGCGGGTTATGCATATCTCATATTCTTCGTCTACTCGCTCTTGGCAATCTATTCCTTTCTTTCCGCCTCTTTCCTTGGCGGCACTCTTGTCCTGTTCGTCGGATCCCTACACTTCTCTTTCCCTTTTGTCATCCTGCACTTTTCCCGCAAACACCTTGGCTGGAGGAAAAGCCTCTGGGTTCTGCCATTCTTGTGGCCGGCAGGGGAATGGTCTTTCCTGCAATCGCGGTTCTCCGTTTCATTCCTAACTTTTCATGTCACCCAGGCGCCTCTTGCCTGGTTGGTGCAGTTTGTAGATGTACTCGGAAGCAGCGCCATCTCTTTCTGGTTGCTCCTGCTCAATGTGTTGATTGCCAGGGCGATTGAAGACTGGCGCACTGCCAAGACAAATCTCGAAGCGGGCCGAAGCCCACAAGGTCTTTCCTGGAGCCAGAAGTATCAAGCCCCATTCCTACTGAGGAGGCTGTCTGTCATTACTCTCGCGATGTTCTTGCCCTCCCCTCCTGTATTCGGCCGATGTTTTTTCGTCATTCCACGCTTACGCCCAGAAGGAAATCACAGTCAGACTGGTTCAGCCGAATATCGATCCGCAAACGAAATGGACGGATTCGCTCATCTCAGCCTCCACACCCGACCTGATCGTCTGGCCGGAAAGCGCGGCGCCCTATCCAATCCTCCATCATGACGATGTCCGGGGTTTTGTGTTCGTCGCCGTACTGGATTGGAATACGCCCCTTCTGGCCGGGACAGTGGACATGGATGTCTATGAAGATGTCGCCAAGACACCACCACTGCCCAGATACCTGGATCGCAATTATGAGATCTGCAATTCCGGCGTCATGGTGACACCGCAACTCGCCTGGAGAAGCCGGCAGCCTGGTTTTTCATCGCTCAAGATCAAGACTTGTCGGAAAAAGAACCTGATGGCATTCACCGAAGCCGTGCCTTATGCCGAGAAATACCCGTTTCTTTCGAGGCTCCCGCTGGACTTTGGCGGAGGCACCAACTGGAGCGCCGGTCAAAGTGCTGGAACGATGCTGTTTGCGTCATCAAATGGCGACCGGGTCCGGGTCGGACCGATCATTTGCTGGGACCTGATTTATGGTTCAACTACGGCAACGTCGGCTCGCAATGGCGTCGAGTTTCTGGCAGCTGTAACCAATGAAGGTTGGTGGGGTAAATCGATTACTGCGCATGAAATCGAGAGTTTTACAAGACTCAGAAGTATCGCCCCAAAATAAGCGCAATTTCAAAAACAGGACCGTTTCCCGACTCCTAGGAGTCATTTTGGGGGCCCGCATTCTAAGTTTATGCCCCAAGCCACTCAGAACTCGGCTCGGCTGTTGCGGTACTGCCCGCCGATCGCTTATGCCGATCGCTTATGAGGAGCTATTCTACCCCCTCTGTCGACGTTTTTAGACACACCTCACCCCAGCTCTCGC
>CAUZIZ010000045.1:0-35896 GCA_963579905.1 Acidobacteria bacterium UBA6911
CAGCAGATTGGCTTAAAGCCCGTGACAGAGGGACAATGGGCTGTTTACTTTGAGCACCTGGAGCTCGGTCTGTTCGATGAACGGCTGGGAAGGGTGCTCCCTGCCAAACGATTGAAACAAAAGCCTGTCACACGATCTGAGGAGCTCTAAAGAGAAATGACCCGCAAAGCCGTGGAAACTGGCGCGCTGTGGAAACCGAGGGAAAACGGAGACATCAAGCAGACGACTCTTGGCGTCGAGTTTTTCCACCGTTCCCACAACGCTTGGAAAACTCCTCCGGACGGAGTTTCCCACCGCTTCTACGACGAGATACACCCACCGAAGAATGAAACTCCAAGACTCCAAAAGTGTAACCTATGTGCCCGGGAGAAATTGTTGCCTATGAATCGGGAGCTACAGGGTAGGCTCTCTGGGGGGTACGGACCTAGACCCAGAGTAGCTCGATTCGCATTGCAACCCTGGGCTACATGCAGTAACGCATAAACTTCGGCGTAGATCCTGTCAAAAAAAATTCGTGCTTTCCTCCCAAGTTTTCCGAAGTTTCAGGACAGTCCCGCCCCTGCTACGCTGCCCCATTCGAGAAAGAAACTTCCGGCTACTGGGGATTTGTGCGTCACTGCGTGGGGAAGAGTTGTCCGGCTCTCTCCTCGGAACCTGGGCTCATTTTGCTAACGGCTCGATTGCTAACGGGTCGAGTCGTTTGCGGCTCTGACGGACTTGGCTTCGTAGCGCTGGTAGTTCACCCGTTGAGCGGGACCTTCGGAGGACAGGAGACGTGCGACGTTCAGACGTTTCGACGTGCGACGTATTCTTGAAGTTTCAGCTTAGGGACACGATGCGCTGTAGTGCTGGGAACCGGTTCATTTCTGGGGGCCGGAGTGATTTCGACTCTACCGGAATCGGACGGAGTAAAGGTCTGCGTCCCTCAGGCTGAAACGCAGGCGTACCGTTTGACCCGCCAGAGTACCCACGTCACTTCCACCTTTCCAGGAAACCACCCGAGTGATCTCGTCGCCGATGATCTCTTGGCACCGCTCCACTCCCAAGCCGGGGAGGGGCTTTCCTGCAGTGTCCTGGATCCCGACACGTATCGAGCCGGCTGCCGAAGTGGAGTAGTTGATCTCCAACTGCTTTCCCTGGAAACGGAAGGGTTTCGTCAGCATTTCCCCCCCTTCGTAGGGAGCTCGAACCGAGACGAATCCATCGGTACGCAGACGGTAGCGGCGAATGTGAAAAGAAGGGGTGCCGTAGTGACGATTCACCCACAGGGACATCTCCTCCAGTCCGGTGGGAAGAAGTCCCCAAAGGGCAATATTGGAGCGCGTTCCCCAGTTCTCCCAGCCTGGACCTGGACGCAGAAAGGCCTCCTGGAAGATCCAGTCAAAGTGAGTGCTTCCAGCCCGGCTGCTCATGAAGACGCCGTCCGATGAATCGGCGTTGCGTCCCGGCTTCAGGCCGATCCGCTCAGCCTCGGGATCCGACACCGTCTTGCGATCCTCCATGAAGCGCATCGGAAAGGAGACATAGATATGAGGGGCGCGGAAATAGGGTTCGGTCATGCTGGTGTAGAGTTGGGCCGAAGGGACCACGCCGGTGCCGGTGAAGGTCATGGGAGTGGGCTCGCTCCAGTGAAGCAGGTCAGGTGAGGTCGACCGGAAGACTGATCGGAGTCCGCCCTTTCGCCTGGGGCGCCCCCGGGTGTCGACCATGTACCGAGAGTACAGCACGTATTTCTCCTCGCACGTCGACCAGAAGAGGCAGACCAGTGAGTCGAAGGCGTTGGGGAAGGTGGTTACCAGGATGGGATCTTCCTGTGCCTTATTCCAGCGGACGCCATCGGTGGAGAGGTGCAGGAAGAGCTCTCGTCTCTCGAAGTTTCCCCGACGGCTGAATCCGGGGGTAATCCCCTTGATTCGCTGATTCACGGGGACTCCGGGCCTCTGGTCGATGAAGGGGATCATGAAGTAGGACCAGATGTCCTTGCCCTCGACGATGGCGTTGTTGTCCCGCGTCCCCGCAACTTCGATGAGTCCCAGGTTGGGCTTGGTCCAGGTGATACCGTCCCGGCTCTCGGCCAGGCAGCGGCCCTTGATATCATCGTTGGCCATGCCCCGGTAGTACATGCGATAGATTCCGTTGTGGTAGAGGACGCTGATTCCGAGGTTGTCGCCGCCCTCCCAGGGGCGATCCACCCGAATGGCCACCTCGGCAGGCTGGGGATGATGCAGTTCGAGACGGGCACCAACCAGACGGTCGATCAGGAAGTGGTCAACGAACAGTTCCAGTCGGGAACCGATGTCGAGGGTCTGCTCCGGGTTCGGTTGCTGGGCTTTCGTCTCTGCAAATAGAGGGAGTAGAAAGAGAATCGTCGCACCTAGGATCGCCACTCTTTGCATAGATGCCTTCCCTTTTTCTTGGATGGAGAGTACGGGTAAGCGTAGATTTGGTCAAGAGGAAGCTCTTCCAGGTTGGCTGTCCCTGCAGAGGGCTATAAGATTAGGAGATTAGGAAATAAGAAGCTCGGGTGTCCACTCCCAAACCGTCCGTTTCCGAGATGCTTGCAAGGGTCAGTGCGGGAGACCAGTCGGCCTTGTCGAGTCTGGTTCCGTTGGTCTAAGAAGAGCTGCGCAGATTGGCTGCCCGATACCTTCGTCGGGAACACCAGGCACCAACTCTGCAAGCAACGATGCTGGTCCACGAAGCCTATCTTCGCCTGCTTGGAGACGAGAAACTTCAGTGGAAGGATCGAGCCCATTTCCTTGGAATCGCAGCGCGCTCGATGCGTCAGATTTTGATCGAGCGAGCAAGGGCCCGCAAGGCGCAGAAGCACGGAGGAGCTCAACATCCAATTACCCTGAACGATGAGCTCATCGGCCAGCGGGATCGATCGATCGATCCCGCTGGCACTGGAGGCGGCCCTGGAGCAGCTGGCCCAACTCGATCCAGAGCAGTCCAAGCTGGTGGAGCTGCGTTTTTTCGGAGGCTTGACCGTGGAGGAGGTGGCGGAGGTCATGGGGATCTTCCCCGCCACCGTAAAGCGCCGCTGGACCTTCGCCAGGGCCTGGCTCCGACGCGAGATGGAAGTATGAATCGGGAAGAGTTTTCCCGACTCCAGGAACTGTTTCAGAGGGCTCTGGATCAGAGCAGAGAGGGGCGAGAGAGCTTCATCCGTAAAGTCTGCCAAGGTGATGAGGAGCTCAGATCCGAGCTCGAGTCCCTACTGTTTGCTCACGATAGAGAGTCTGAGCTGGAGGAGACGGTCACCCTGAGCGCGCAAATTGGATATCTGAAACCAGGAGAACTGGTGGGTCCCTATCGCATAGAAGAGGAGATCGGTCGAGGAGGAATGGGCGCCGTCTATCTGGCGGAAGACACCCGGCTCCAGAGGACAGTCGCACTCAAGGTGCTGGCCGAGGCCTTCGTCGTTGATCCCAAGCAGCAAAAGCGATTTCGACGGGAAGCCCAGGCAGCCGCAGCTCTTTCTCATCCCGGAATCACCACCATCTACGCCCTGGAAGAAGTCGAGGCCGGTTCTATATCGCCAGCGAATATGTGCGTGGGAAGACGCTTCGCACGCTGGTGGAAGACGGTCCTTTGCCGCTAGAGGGTCTGCTCGACGTGGCTTCCCAGATTTCCGAAGCGCTGGCAGCAGCACATGACAGAGGAGTCATTCATCGAGACCGCAAGCCTGAAAATGTGATGCTGGCCGATGACGGCAGTCGGAAGCTTCTCGACTTCGGACTGGCCCTTCTCCTGGAACCCCAACCTGCCCAGGAACGCCTGACCGAGGTTGGAGCTCTTCTGGGAACGCCGTCCTACATGGCCCCCGAGCAGCTGACTGGTGAGGCCGTTGATTCGCGCTGTGACATTTTCGCCTTCGGGGTCGTACTCTACGAGCTCGCCACTGGATCCAATCCCTTCAGCGGCAAGACGCCCATGGCCTCGATTGCCAAGATTCTATCAGCCGATCCGGAGTCGAATCCGGGACTCCAGGAGCAGGCCCCCGACCTGGACCGAATCATCGGAAGATGGCTTCAGAAAGACCCGCAGAAACGATACCAATCGGCAGAAGAATTAGCGGCGGATCTGGGACGAGTCCGGGTTGGCCAGGGGAGGCCGACGGATGGGGAAGTCTCAGTCGATCCGGGGGGAAGAATCGCCCAGCCTTCGGATCCGCCCCTGCGCAGTTTCTGGTGGGCAGTGCACCAGGTTATCGTGATGTTGGTCTATAGCCGGATGGTCTAGACCGCATGGAAGGTCAAGGAGGGGATCCCGACAAGCTGGAGTCCGATCCTCTTTTTCGGCGTGTTGGGTTGCCCGTCGCCAACGGAACGCTCCGGACACATCTGTTGTTTACCTCCAGGTTCAACCGCAGTGCGATGCGAACAGAACTGCAGCGAGCCAGAAAATGGATGCTTCGAATCGATGTGATTTTTGTTCTACTCCTGCTGGTCGCTTCTGTAGCGGTCTCCGATCTCGGTGATATTACGGCGGGCGTCCTGGCTGCGGTTGCGGTAGGGTATGCGGTGGTCGCTCTGGTCGTCGAGCCCGCTACCGTTCGAGCCATCTTCGCCGGAGAGGGCGATTCTCAGCAGGTTTCTACGGACAGTTTTAATTAGGTCTCAGAGCCCATCTAGAAAGCGAGGAAAAGAATGGCAGAGGAATTATCCAATGAGTTGGTCGCTTTGTTGACGCAGAGGACCTTCGCTCACCTGGCGACTTGCATGGATGACGGCAGTCCGCAGGTGAGTCCGGTCTGGGTGGATGTCGATGGTGGCCGTATTCTGGTCAACAGTGCCAAAGGGCGATTGAAGGACCGGAACATGAGAACCGATCCCAGGGTCGCCCTGTCGGTGATCAATCCAGAAAACCCCTACCAGGGGGTGATGATCCGGGGTAGGGTCGTCGAGATCACCGAAGACGGAGCCGATGACCACATCGATAAGATGGCGTCAAAGTACCTGGGAAAGGACCGATACCCCTTTCGGGGTTCCGGAGAGGTAAGGGTGAAGTACTACATCGAAGCAGACCGAATCGCCAGGATTGGCTAGCAGACGAGTACCGGTGTTGGATGATTCAGGTAGAGACTCTTCGACCGCCTCGAAGTCGAAACCGTAGAGGTTCCATTTGATGCTGTAGCCCCAGACCTTTCGGAAGGGATTGAAAAAGAAAGTGGAGCGATCCAGACACCAGCCCACACCGGCGTCGGAATCACTCCAATGGATGCCGTCAGGTGAGAAGAACAGACGCATCCCCGATATGGTTCGGTGAACGTCCCGAAGGTAGGGCGTCAGTGTCATCTTGAAGCGCTTCTGGGGATCTCGCTCCTCCAGGTCCAGCCAGATGGTGGCCGTATCGTGATCGAACCGGTGGACAATGTTGGTGCCTGGTTCGATGCCGGGGACGGGCTTCTCCCAGTGAAGGCCATCACGGGAAGTCGCATAGGCGATAGCCTTCTTTCGCACTCCCTGATACCAGACCTTGGACAACCCATCGCGGGGGTCGTTCCAGATTCCACCGCTGAAAGGCATGGCGCCCGTCTCCCATTTCTGGTCTGGCTGCAGGACTGGGCTGGACGGGTGGTATTGTGCCTGCTGAAAGGTACGCGCCAATGTGGTGTGCTCGATCAGGAAGTCGTCCACCAGCAGCGAAGTCCGATTTGAAGTCCATCTGGACTATACTGAAGACCGATGGGGGAGAGCCCAGGCAGAGCACTACCTGAGCGATCTGGGGCGCACTATAGAAATGTTGGTTGCAGCGCCGGATATGGGACCCAACCGCGACGACATTCGAAAGGGCTACCGCAGCCTTTGGCGGGAGCATCATGTGATTTTTTACCGACTAGCAGGGGCTCGTGTTGAGGTCGTTCGCATTCTTCACCAGAGTATAGACATCCCTCGACATTTGTTAAGGCTGGAGCCAACACTGGCATATTCAGCAGGTCCTGGGAATCGCCTGGTACAACGAGCGTAAAGGAAGAGAGATCGTGACCCAACTCATGATACTCTAGCGTCTTTGCCCGTGAACTGAACAGTGAGTCAAGAAAGCTGGAGGCCATGTTTCTTAAGATCCTCTCTCATCCCGTATTCATAAACCTCAATTTTCACATGCCCATGGTCATCGACCTACAGCATCCTCTGATCATGCTGGAAGGGGAGAACGGGTCGGGGAAGTCGACGCTGCTCCACTCCATCTACTATGCTCTCAGGGGGGAGACGGTGGAGAACTTTGTCTACCGGCTCGACCCCAAAGAGGTGAAAATCGAGCAGGTTCACCTCTTCGACGCGGAGCAACACAACCCTCGTAACCAACTTCATCTCTTTGAAGACCAACCGGAGATGACGGAGTTTCTTCAGGTGGCCAGCCACGGCCAGGTCATGCTTTCGCTGTTTAGCCAGTCCTTCCCCAAGCTTCCCGATGGCAGCGTTCTTCTTCTGGATGAGCCCGAGATGGCTCTTTCCCAGTCGAATCAACGTCGGATTCTCAAGATGTTGATGGAGCTAGTGGATCAGAAGAACATGCGCATCATAACGGCAACCCACTCCCCGGTGCTCCTGGAATCGCCCGACACCTACGTCATCAATCTAGATCAAGCCATCAACCGGAACGTCCTTCCCGACGATCTGCCGCCCCCTGGGCAAAGCATGATCAACTGACCCCGAACTTAACGGTAGCCTAAGGGTTCGGTCAAGAATAAATTCACATTCTGGCGCTCATTGTTACCACCAGATTTGGCCGCTCCTCAATCGCGAAATCCTCAACGTAGACCTGGCTACGCCTGCGCTTTCGCTCAATCGTTCGCGACCAAATCTGGTGCAAATCTGAGCACGAACTCTGCGAACTTATTCTTGACCAAATCCTAAGCTGAAACTCCAACCACGAGGAAGCGAAGCAGCCTTCGCCAGATGACAGAGCCGTGACTGTCAGGGAGCGGGCCCGACAGGGACCATATTCCCCAGGCGCTTCTAGGTTGAAGGGTGCATACAGATTTCAATCAGGGTGTGTCCCTTGAGTTGGAGCACCGGATCCCACTCCCTCACGGTCATGGCTCTGTCAGGGTTGCTAGCGAAGATCATGGCAGAGGCACTCCAAGTTTCTTTCTCGAATGGGGCCAGGGCTTCTCTAGGGGGACGACTAACGCTTTCAGCGTAGAAGAGGCAGGGCGGCCTTAAACCCAGGGTAGCTCGCTTCGCATCGCAACCCTGGGCTGAAACTGTTGTATTCGGTTGAAGGTTACAGGTTTTGACATCTACCGTGGACGACCCGCGTTTGGCAGACCGCTGCAGTCGGTGTCCACGCCTACCGGGCAGTGATCCGAACCCGTGACATCGGCCCAGATGAACGCATCCTGTACGCGCCTTGCTGCCGAAGCGGACGCTAAGACGTAGTCGATGCGCCAGCCGACGTTCTTTTCCCGGGCACCGCCCCATTGTCGCCACCAGCTGTAGTGGCCGCTCTCACCCGGATATTGGGCCCGAAGCGTATCCACCCAGCCTGCATCAATCCAACGGGTCATCTCCTGGCGCTCCTCAGGGAGGAAGCCGCTGGTCTTGTGATTGCTCTGCGGGCGAGCCAGATCGATGTCCTCATGGGCGGTGTTGAAGTCACCCACCACGAAGACAGGGCCGCGGCGCCTGAGGTGTTCGAGACGGTCGAACGCGGCAGCGTGAAAATCAAGTTTGTAGGGCACACGGCTGTTGTTTCGGGTGGCACCGCTGCCCTTGGGGAAATAGACACTGGCTACCGCCATCCTACCGAAGTGAGCGATGAGCAGCCGGCCTTCCGTGTCGAAGCTGTCTTCACCGAGTGCGGTTTCGATACGGCTGGGGGCCTCGCGTGAAAATATTGCCACGCCACTGTAGCCGGGGCGTTCGGCCGGGGAAAAATGGGCGTGCCACCCCTCGGGCGATCGGGTTCTCCGCTCGAGTTGGTGGGGGAAGGCACGCACTTCCTGCAGCGCGATGAGGTCAGCATTGCAGCGATCGAGAAACTCGTGGAAACCCTTTCTCACGCAGGCGCGTAGCCCGTTGACGTTCCAGCTGACGAGGCGCATGGTCTGTGGTGGCTCTCCGGTTTAGGGGAAGATCATTTTCTTGTCGATGTCCGGGAGGGTATATCAGGGTTCAACGAAGACGGCAAGGAAGGGGCCGCCAGCGATGCTTTGCTCGCCCGTTTCCCACTGATGGGGAGACGCGAGTGGAAGACTTGGAGTACCATTGGAGCCCCATGGTTGTGGACGCACACCTTCATGTCTGGCGCTCGGTTCCCGACCATCCCCAACCCTCGGCCACGATTGTCAGCCCCTGCTCGGACGTTCCGGTGGAGTTACTCAGGCAGTACATGGCTGAGCACCAGGTAGACAAAGCGGTGCTGGTTCAGCCGCTCTACCCGGGTGAAGACAATTCCTACGTCGCCGACTGTGCCGCTGCAGATCCCACCCACCTGGCAGCCGTCTGTTATGTTGATCCTCGGCGTGAAGGAGCCGACCAGAGTCTGCGCTACTGGGTAAGGGAGCGGGGATGTAGGGGATTGAGAATCCGTCCGAGCGTATCCGGCGAGGATGCAAGCTTCGGCCAGGTCACTTCATATCCCGTCTGGGAAACGGCCCAGGAATTGGGTATTGCCATTAATTTGCTCATGCGGATGGAACACGTCCCCGCCCTGGCGGATCTGGCGGAGCGATTTCCCCAGGTACCTATCTTGATTGATCACATGGCCTCTCCGGACGTTAGTGCCGGAACCGGTAGCCCCGGTTTCAAGGACCTCTTGAAGCTCAGCCGCTCTTCCCAGGTCTCGGTCAAGGTCAGCGGTTATTATTATCATTCCGACCAGGGGTGGCCCTATCGGGACTGCCACCCCATCTTCAAGGCCCTCTATGACGCCTACGGGGCCAGGCGTCTGATCTGGGGAAGCGACTTTCCCCACGTCATCCTCAAGAGCAGCTACGCCAGCGTCCTGGCCGTCCAGGAGCGCTTCTACACCTATCTGAGCTCGGTCGAGATGGCGGCTATCATGGGTGGAAACGCAGAAGCCATCTACTGGTCTTCGTCCGACTAATTGAGGTCAATCCCAACGGGATTGCGGATTCCAGCCCAGGGTTTCCGAACCCTGGGTGACCGGAACCTACCCCCCGGATTTCAACCCTGAAGGCGTTGCGGACAACGACTAGTATGAAGGGGCGTGGGGACGTCGGAATCCAACGATCAGGGAGAATCGTGCTGTTGTCCGCTCTCTCCTCGGAACTTGGCCTCAGTTTGCTAACGGCTCAAGTCGTGTGCGGCTCTGTTCGTTTCGTATTGTCGACAAAGCTTCATATTGCAGGCAAAGGTGGAATCTTTTAACCAATGAACTTATTTCTTCACCGCCCCCGGTGCAGGTTTAATGAAAAACACGTACTCATCGGTATCGTAACCACTGTAGATGATGCTGTATTCGACCATCAGCTCGTTGGGGACATCGTCGTCGTACTGGTTGATGATGCAGTTGTGACTGTATCCGTCAGGGTGGCTTGGATCCCCGCTCACTATGATCCCGCTTTGCCAGGTGATGCCGTCGTCAGACTGATAGAGAACGAAACGGTCACGGCCTTCCCCATACTGCCCTGACCTCCCGTGCAGATAGTACTTACCCTGAAGATAGGCTAGTTCGGGATCACGAATCATCTTGTCCACATAAGAACGCTCTTGTTCACTCCAAGTCTGGCCCTGATCCGTGCTGATGCAATAGTAGAAGTGGTGTTCGTCCTTCTCGGTGTAGGCACCGGCCAGCAGACGGCCATTTGCCATAATGGTCATTGCTCCGTACCAGGTGTCGCCGTCCAGCGGCAGCGTACTTCTCTTGCTCCAGCTACGCCCGTCATCGGTGCTGACATACAAGACATGGGGGCCGCCGCTAGTGAGATCGAACAGAACGTAGTTGGTATCGCCTGCCACCGCCATCGCGCACGGGTAACCCACGAAATCGCCATCGATGGATGCGTAGTCTGTCCAGGTAGAACCGTTATCGCGGCTCCTGATGATACCGCTTTTCTTTTTGCCGCTGGTGCTGACGTGTGTGAGAATCAGCACGACGGTTCCGTTCTGTGTAACCAGTCCCTCTTCAACCCATACAGGTCTCGTTGGATCCTTCTTGTATGTCTCATAGGAGTACTTGAGCTTGTTGTACTTCTTCCAGGTCCTACCTCCATCCTTGCTTAGCGCGTACTCGCTCCAACCATAGGAGTTATGGTCGGCGGTGTTGGCATAGAAGGCCAGAATGTGGCCGTTCGGATATTCCAGACACACCGGCCCTCCGTGCGAACATCGCCCGGGAGCGTCGTTCTTGAGATCGGCAATAATCGTTCCGAAGACGTCATCTCCGAGTTTGGTCGAAGGATCATGGTCGTAGATCGAGGCGCCATCGATCTGGTCGTAGCGTATGGCCTCTTTTTCCAGCTCGGAATTCTGAGCATTGGCCACCAACGCAGAGCCGATCAGGCACAGGAAATCGGTGACTACACTCCTTCGTTTGCTTGACATGCTTCTCTCTTTTTATCGTGATCGTCGAACATCGAAGATGGTGTTTTCACTTTATCATTCGCCGCAGAAGCTGGTTCACGAAGATCATGCCTCAGGAGCAACACGGTACTCTGGCCGTCGGAGAAACGGGTACGCTTTCCACGGGGAGAGAGATTGATGTTAGTATCGTCAAGCTGCAGATATCGAAGCCAAAGGGAGATAAAATAAATGATGCGTCGCCGTGAATTTTTAAAGCCGCTCGGGGTGAGCATGGCCGCCACTGCGGTCGGCCTCGATCGACTCTTCTCGCGCCAGTTGTTTAGCGAAAAGGGCCAGACGGCAGGTAGCCCATTTTTCGAAAAGACCTCGGTCTTCCTTCCCGACCAGGGTTTCGGAGTCCGCCTGCCCGGTCTGTTGGTAACAAGCGGCGGGCCCGTGCTCGCTGTCTGTCAAAGGCGTAAGGGCGCCATGATCGATTATGGTCACGACACCGACATTCTGGTGCAGCGGAGTGTGGACGATGGCCGGACCTGGGGCCAGCAGAAGCCACTTTTCAGTGAGAAAGGGACTTTTTGTCTAACCGGCCCGATCGTCGAGGATCGTGTCACCAAAACAGTTTTCGTCGCCTTTTGGAAGTTGCCGACGACGGCGCCACATGATCTGAAGTACTTTCCCACCTATGCCAAGACCGACGGACGTTTCTGGTTGGTCAAGAGCACCGACCAGGGCCGCACCTGGGCCGAGGCCATCCCGGTCAAGGCCCGCCCGAATCCCGCTGGTTGGGTCGGTTGGTCAAACAACTCGGTGCACGGTATCCAGTTGACCACAGGCCCGCACAAGGGAAGGCTGCTGATCCCCGGCTTCCTCTATAAGGAAGGGGAGGAAGGACAGATCCCCGGAGTCCGTGGAGGCGTCTTGTTCAGTGACGACCACGGTTCTTCCTGGGAGGTGGGAGGGTTCCTGCCGGCAGGGTCGGATGAAGTCACGCTGGCGGAGACATCCAGCGGAGGCGTTTACGCCAACTATCGCAAGAACAAGCCCTACAACAACGCCTGGCGCTTTCATGCCTGGAGCAATGATGGTGGGGAAAATTTCTCCCAGCAAGACAGTCAACCCAAGGATCTCCCCACTCCCCGTTGCCACGGGGGACTGGTCCGGTATGCAAGTGGGAAGAATGGGGCAGGGAACACGCTCCTGTTCTCCCATCCAGCAGGTCCAAGGAGAAGCCGGGTGACGGTTCGTGCCAGCTATGACGATGGCAGGACCTGGCCGCTAGCGAAGCGGATCGATGATGGACCGTCTGGGTATTCCGATCTTGCTGTGACTGCCGACAAGACGATTCTCTGTGTGCACGAAGACAGCCTGGACTGGCCTGAAGACAAGCTCGCCGCCTGGTACGACAGTCTTACCGGTTATGACTACGCTACCAGCAGGCGTCGCTGGTGTGAGAAAATCAGCATCGCCCGCTTCAATCTGGAATGGCTCAAGGAGTCTTCAGCAACCTAGTACGTTGTAACATAGATTATGACGGATTTTACGATGGGGCTTGTGGACGATCTCTGCGTTGGTCGTCGTCGAAGATGGCCAAACATCGACTTCCTCCTCCTGCCTTGATCTCGCCTCACAAGCCTCACCGGAAAACCCGAAATAATCTATGTTGCAACGTACTAGATTCCGGAGCCGACCAGAGCTGCGAACGAGCGTATCTCCGTTGACGTCGATGTCCTGCATTTATAGAATGTGTTGTATGAATGCAGAAAAACAGACTCCGCAACACCTTACGGTACGCAACCTACCCCGCCAACTTAGCTTGGCCCTGATCGAAGAGAAGCGTCGTAGATCGTTGTCCTTGAATCAGACGGTGATCGAGCTTTTGAGTCAAAGTCTGGGCTTGGGCTCGATCCGCCGAAGCAATGGCTTGGCCCAACTGGCCGGCACCTGGACTGAAGAAGAGCAGCGTCGCTTCGAAGCAGCAATCGTCGTTACCGAACAGATCGACGAGGAGCTGTGGCGTTGAGTCGATACTGCCTCGACATTTCTGCCTACAGCAACTTCAAGAGGGGTGATCGGCAAGTCGTAGATATTATGGACGGTGCGGACTGGCTGGGAATGCCGTCAGTAGTTCTGGGGGAGATTGAGATTGGATTCCTCCTGGGCAATCCGGATCGCCTTGCGAAGAACCGGGAAGAACTGCGGATGTTTCTCTCCAATGTCGCAGTTGAGGAACTGGTGGTAGATTCCGAGGTGAGCCGGATCTATGCGGACATCGTTGTCTCTCTTCGCAGGGCAGGGACACCTCTTCCGTCCAATGACATCTGGATTGCTGCAATTTCCTCCCGGGCCGGAGCGACGGTGCTAACGTACGATGCTCACTTCGGTCTGATCCAGCGCGCGGGCGCTCACATCTTGCTCCAAGACTGAGTATTTTAGAGGATCGATCCCATTTTCGGAGACAGTAATATGCTCATCTATGCCCGAGACGCTTCCGAGGTGGAGAATCGACGTAGATATACTCAGGAGAGAATCGGCTGGATGACGTTGCCGTAAACGTCGGTCAAGCGGTAGTCACGACCATTGAAGCGATAGGTCAAGCGCTCGTGATCAATGCCCATCAGGTGCAGGATCGTCGCGTGTAGGTCGTGCACGCCAACGCGATTATGGACTGCTTTGTAGCCGAATTCATCCGTCGCGCCGTAATGCACTCCGCCGCGGATACCACCTCCGGCGAACCAAGTCGTAAACGCGTTTGGATTATGGTCACGGCCGTCGGAACCCTGTGAATCTGAGGTGCGGCCGAACTCGCCGCCGCAGACGATCAGCGTCGAATCGAGCAGGCCCTGATTCTTGAGGTCCGTCAACAGCGCGGCAATGGGCTGATCCACCTCGGCTGCGAAGCCGGCGTGGATCAGGTCGTCCGTCTCCTGATCGCTGCCGCGGTGAATGCGACGGGCGAGAGCTTGAGCATAGGCGTGAACATGTGGGTTATTCATCATCAACAGCGCCTGCGGGGCGACCGTCGTTGTCGGCCGACGCCCGAGCCCTTGTAGGGCGTCCGGCGTGTCGAACGATCGCAGCATTGGGATCTTCTGATTGCGCTTGACGGTCAAGTAGATGCTGCGTCGCCTAATGCTTTCGTCGAGCGTTCCCGGGCCGAACGTTGTGCGGTCCAGCTGACCGCTGACTGAAAGCATCGCGTCACGAATGGCCTCCGCGTCGAGCCGTCTGAGCGTACGGCGCCAGAGCAGACGATTCTGAGGATCGACGCGCTCATTTTTGGCATTGTGCCGATGGCTCTGCCGGTAGACGGCGCTAGTCATGATCAACTGGTGAATCGGCTTGAGACGCCAGTCGGCTTTGATCAATTCGTTGGCCAACCAATCCAGCAGCTCAGGGTGAGTGGGTCGCTCCCCCTGGGCGCCAAAATCGCTGGGTGTGTTGACCAGACCCTTCCCCATGTGGTGCTGCCACAGACGATTCACGATGACGCGAGCCAACAGATGGCCGGCGCCTTGTTCAAGGTCGGTAATCCAGTTGGCCAAAGCGACACGGGGCGCCCGTTTTCGAGCGCCGTCCTCTTGCCAATACGTCTCCTGCCGATCGGCTCGCATGAGTACTTTCGGAAAACTCTGGGTGACGATGTCCTGCTTGCGTTTGACGTCGCCGCGAGACAAGAAGTAGACGTCGGATTTCATCACGAAGTTTTCTTTTTTCGTGCCGAATCGAAACTCCTCCCTGTCGCTGACGGTTATTTCCGAAGCGACATCGACGGCAACATACGCAACCGGGGATTTTCCCTTCTCACCCAGTGGCAGCTCCGCGCTCATCGTCTTGCCAAACGTCGAGAGGAAACGGTAGTAGTCACGCTGCGATATGGGATCGAACTTGTGGTCGTGACAGCGGGCACAACCGATCGTCAGTCCCAGCAGGGCCGTACCAATGGTGGACGCTATGTCATCCAGTTTGTCGTAGCGATCGCGCTCGAACTCTTTCTCTGTCTGAATCACATTTTCAACCCCGGCCACGAGAAAGCCAGTGGCCGCCCGGGCCAATTGTGAATCCGGTGCGAGCAGGTCGCCCGCGATCTGCCAGCGCACGAACTGATCGTAGGGCATATCCTCATTGAGAGCTCGAATCACGAAGTCTCGATAGTAATAGGCCTCGGGCCGGTCTTCGTCTTGTTCAAATCCGTTGCTCTCGGCAAATCTGACCACGTCGAGCCAGAAGCGGGCCCAACGCTCGCCATAGTGTTGACTTCGCAGCAGTTTATCGATCAGTCGTTCATACGCCTGTGACGACGCTTCGGACACGAAGGCGTCGGTTTCGTCCGGTGAAGGCGGAAGACCAGTCAGCCCAAAGTACGCGCGTCGCAAAAGAGTGCGGCGGTCAGCAATTGGACTGGCTTCAACTCCACTGGCTTGCTGACGCGCCAGAATGAAGCGATCAATGGGAGTAAGTGCCCACTCGGTCTCCGGAGCCTCAGGAGGTTGGTAGTTGCCCAAAGGCAGAAATGACCAAAACTGCTGGCTGGTATCGTTGTCCGCGGCACTCGGTGTGGTAACACCGTCTCGAGGATCCGGCGCACCGATTTCTACCCAGCGGACGAAATCTGCGATTGCTGAATCAGGCAACTTGCCATCGGGGGGCATTTGAAGGGACTCATGCCGAATCGCTGTGATCAGCAGGCTGTCTGCCACGTTGCCGGGGACTACTGCTGGACCCCTCTCACCCCCGGCGCGTACTGCCTTACGAGTATCCAGGAACAGACCTGCTTGGACCTTCTTTGCCCCAGTCGAGTGACACTTGTAGCAACGGTCAACCAGGACCGGGCGGATCTTCTGCTCGAAAAACTGCACGCCTGCCACATCTGATTGACTGGAGGCGGTCCTGCCACAGAGAAGAAAGATTGCCACCAACGCGATTCGATTGGAACGCCGAGGACGCAGAGCGGTGCCACGGAACTGCAGGGCCGGGGACAACGACAGAATCTGTCTCGTCATGGGCATACGAACTCTATCAAGATCTGTTCAGAAAGCTAGCAGAAAAGCATTGTCGAGTTCATCTTGGCCAGGCGACTCCGAGCTAGAATACACTCTCAGGGCTGCTTCTGCCCAGCGGAGTTTAGACGCTGCGCAAGGCTGAGCACGTGTGGAAGCCTTCCCGAGCATGATCTCGCCGTCGCCGCTTTCCACTTTCTCAACGGGGGCTGGTGATTTAAACTTATAAACTTGCATAAACTCATAAAGGAAACACAAGGATGCATGTTTGTGATTGGACTGGCGAAGCGCCCTCTCCATTCCCCCTTAGACTCGTCTTGAGTGCGGCGCTAGCTGTTGGCGCATTGCACGGAACAGCTGCCGTCTTCGGTCAGGCTGCCGACCCCTTGGATTCGTCGAAGGTGCTGAAACTGAAGACCTTCGCCACACACTCGTCAGCCTCTCTGCACGAAAGCGCGATCGATCTGACACATCCCAAGGACGGATCGGGACGAATCTTTGTGAGCACCAACGAAGGTAGGATCCATGCCTTTTCGTCTAGTGGAACCTCTCTGGGAAGTTTCCTGGATTTCAACACAGCTGCAGTCCCGGATTTTAATAAGACTCTCGGTTTCACAACGAATGGGCTGTCGTACATAGCCTTCCATCCGGATTACAGTAAGGCCGGAGCTCCCGGAGACGGTAAGGTTTACACCCTCTATACGAGTCTCATACCGGGAGTGCGCGAGCCCGACTACACCGGAGCTAGGCTTGCAACGAGGCCAGGAGACGTGATCAGCCAGTACGTCGTCGTCGAATGGGCTGTCGATGCGACGAACCCCAACCGAATCGACACAACATCGCGGCGCGAGGTGATCAGGTTTGAATTCAGTGGTCCAGGCGAGACCGTACATTCGGTCGGAGAGATCAGCTTCAACCCGTTCTCGGTACCGGGTCAGGACGACTATGGGAACCTTTATCTCGCATTGGGCGACGCCTTTGCCGGAGGTGCTGTAAAGAACTGGCAACACGTGCAAGACTCGGACAATCCGTTCGGAAAATTGTTGCGCATCAACCCGCTTCAGAATGGCAGCGACCCGTATTCCGTCCCTGCGGACAATCCCTTTCATGACGATGGTTCGCTACTGGACAAAGACGACAACGTCGAAGAGATTTTCGCTTGGGGACTGCGCTATCCCCAGAATTTCAGCTTCGCCAAGGATCCTAGGGGTGAGCACCGTTTGATCGTCTTTGACATTGGTGCCTCTGACTTTGAAGAGTTGAATATCGTAGACCTAGGCGACAATCACGGCTGGTCGCACCGCGATGGTCCAATAAAGGGAAACAAGAACACGACACTAAACCTGCCGGAGGGTTCCACGCTCGAATCTCCTGCCACCGTGTATGACCACAACATTCCCAACCTTCCCGGCGCGACCCCCATAAAGGGTCCCGGTGCGATCACTGGGGGGTTCGTCGTCGCAGATCCTGGAGATCCGGATTTTCAGAACCAGGTGGTCTTTGGCGATCTGGCGCGCGGTGCATTTTTCCACGCCGACTTCAGTGCTTTGTTGGCAGCCGATGCAGCCAATACCCAGGCGCCGATGCGGGTGCTGAAGGTGAGTCTCGACGGCGGTCCTGCGGGGAATTTTAGGGACCTAATTGGTGAGGACCGGGGTGATGCCCGTTTTGGCGTAGACGAAAGGGGCCGTCTTTTCGTCATCAGCAGACAAACCAACGCTATCTATCTCACCGATCTGATCGCGGACCAAAAACCCTGACGGTACGTACGGCCTTCCCGATTGTGGTGACGACTTATCACGAAGGCGTTGATTGGGTGTAGGACGGGCACTCTTTCCCGTCGGGAATACAGACGGGAAAGAGTGCCCGTCCTACGACTTCCAAACACGGAGTACCCGCAGAAACACGTCGAATGGGGCCACCACCGCTGAGGGCAGGTCTGAGGAAAAACTTCATGGGCGACGAAGTCAATTAAATTCCAGTGCAGGGAGCCCGCGGTCGTACTGACCTTCTTCCGGGGCATGTCGGTTCGCGGCTGCCGTCAGTTGCCTCCGACGCCGGCCGGCGCATTGGCCCGAAGGACGCGCAGAAAGTTTCCTCCCAAGATCTTGCCGATCTGCTCGTCCTTGTAATCGCGGTCGAGAAGGCCCTGGACCAACTGCCGATAGAGCCAGATGTAGTCCTCTCTGCCCATGTTGATGTCTGTGCCAATTCCCACGTGGTCGATGCCGATCAGCTTGACGATGTGATCGATGTGGTCCAGTGTCCCTTGCACATTGGATCCCTCGGTGAGCACACCGGATCGGGGTACGGGGCTAGCGAGGGGGGACGGAGGTCCCAGGCCCAAAGCATTTCGAGCCTGTTTCTGCGCAACGGGACTGCGCAGGGCAGCCGCTAGATCGAAGGGATCGGGGTACATTCCCGCTAGATGGTTGTGGATCTGGGAGGTTGCAGTCCAGGCCCCGGTGGCCCGAATGGGCTCCAGCAGCTCCGGATCATAGTAGGCGCCGACTCCGATCATCCCACCCGCTTTTGCCAAAGCGAGAAGCATCTCGTCCGTCAGGTTTCGGTGGGCATCCACCACCGCGCGGGCTCCAGAGTGGGAGGCTATCATGGGCTTTGTCGATGTCTCCAAGGCATCCCACATGGTCTGATCCGAGCCGTGGGAAATGTCTACCAGGATCCCCAGCCGGTTGCACTCTCGAACCACCTCGAGTCCGAAGTCCTCCAGACCGGGATCGTCGTCGTTCATGCTTCCCACGCTGGAATCCGCCCACTGGAAGGGGAAGCTGTGGACCAGCTCCAGCTTCCTGAGGCCCAGACGGTGATAGAGCCGCAGGGTGGCCAGGTCCTCGATGGCGACGCCACTATCCAGCCCAATCAGGAGAGACAATTTTCCCTCGGACCGGAAGCGATCGATATCCTCTGCCGTGAGGGCCACCGCTACCTGCTGGGGCTGTTGGGCCACCGCCTGGTAGATGGCATCCAGCTCCCAGAGGAACCTTTTGGTGGCTGCGGCGCCTTCGAAGACAGATCGACTCAGTACATTTCCTGGCTCTGGAGATTGGTAGAGATAAGGGCCGAAATCTCCCGTGATGAGAATTTCCGTAAGGGAGCCGATTCCCAGTCCCGCCACGTCGATCCCCCCCTTCATCAGCTCATCCGCATGGAAGGGCTCTTGCGGCTCACCGGGAAAACGAAAAAAGCGGGTCGTCACAGCCGAATCTACGACCGTGTATTTCTGGAGGATCCGGGTCACCGGATCCTCCGCTGGCTCAGAGGGAACGGAACCCGCGCAGCCCAGGAACAAGCCCATCGACAACAACCCGATTCTTGTCAAGAGATGCCGAACACCCAGTCGACGCGTGATATTTCCTCCAGACTCAGATGACGTTCCTTCGAGGTTAGATAACAGCGATCCATGAAGCGTTGGCCCGAGAGTCTAACACAAGACGGTACGGCTCCCCAATTCGGTAACCTGGGGGCCACCGTCTACCTGTCAGTGAGTGACTGCGGAGTGTCTTCACAGGGTTTCAAGACCTTTCCGCCAGGAGGGCAGGGAGGGTAGTATGAATTCCGGATGATCTTGAGTACAAGGCCGCTGACTCCCAGGCAAGTCCTGGGCGCCGCAAAGTGTTACCCTTCATGGAAAGATCAGACTGGAGGAGAATCAGAATGAACAAGATGCAACTATATTTTTCTGCTGCGATCATGTTTTGTGTCCTGGGTGTGCTCTCGGTATCTGCCCAGAAAGCGGATCCGAAAATGAGCTTTTTCATTGTCAGCTCCGGAGCCGGGAATGGAGCCGATCTGGGTGGGCTGGCGGGAGCCGACCGGCGCTGTCAGATGCTGGCCCGCGCCGTGGGGACAGGTAGCCGCACCTGGCGCGCTTATCTGAGCACCACCGTCTCGGGTGGACGGTCGGCCGTCAACGCCCGTGACCGAATCGGTAGTGGACCCTGGTACAACTCCAAGGGAGTCCAAATAGCTCGAAATGTCGACGATCTGCACTCAGATAACAACAATCTTACCAAGGAAACACAGTTGAACGAGCTGGGCCGGACGAACAACGGCCGCGGGGACAGTCCGAACCGGCACGATATCCTGACCGGTTCACAGTTGGACGGAACAGCCTCTTCAGGCAGCGAGGACACCACCTGCCAAAATTGGACGAGCCACGGTGAGGGCAGTGCCCAGGTCGGTCATCACGACCGCACCGGCGGCGGGCAGAACCCCACTTCGTGGAACTCGGCACATGGCTCCAAAGGCTGCAGTCAGGAGAACTTGCAGGCCACTGGAGGGGACGGACTGTTCTACTGCTTTGCCATCGATTGATGCTGCGAATCTTCCGCATCACCCTCATACATCAGGGGCCTGCGCGAAAGAGGCTTTTCCTGGCGTCCGGTCTTGCTGGGTGCCGACTGGCAGCGGGATGCATCTCCGATTTGGAGAACCGCAATTATTCATCGGGCGTCGTCAGCCCCGCATCCGGTACCCGGCGGCACCATGAGGAAGTGGCACTCTTTTCGTTTGATGATCGCTCGTTTCCCTACCGCCACAATCTGTTCCTGACCCTGGTCCCGGCTGTACCGCACCCCCTCAATCCCATCGTCCACACCGGAGCTGAGGGCAGTCCCGATGTCGCAAGAGCCTAGTTTCACGGCACGGTCCTCTACATCGAGGGAAAGTTCCGGATGTGGTACGTCGCCTGGGACTGGGAGGGTCTGGAGGGGCACTACGGGCCGGGAGGCGAGACTCCGCGGGTGGCCTACGCCGAAAGCCAGGACGGAGTGCACTGGGAGAAGCCCTCTCTGGGGTTGGTGGAATACCGTGGCAGCCGCGACAACAATCTGGTCGGTCTGGAGGCTCCCGTCGTCTGGCCCAGCCTTCTCTACGAACCGGACGAGCCCGGCCCTGAGCGTCGCTACAAGATGATCTGAAAGGGGTACGGCGGGCCCCGGATGAAAAGGGCTACCTGGACCGGTTTCCCCAGTGGCAGAAGGCCATCCTGGACGAGGATGTGGATGTCACGGTCTCTCCCCTTTATGCCTACAGCGCCGATGGGTTGCACTGGCAACTGGCCGACCACAACCCTCTGCTGCACCGAAATCTGGAAGGGACGAACTTCTTCAGATTCGGTGGACACTATTTCGTACAGGGACACGCCATTACAAAGTGGGCTCCCACAACGGCCTTCCTCTTGAACGGCGATCGGCTGGGTCGAACGCTGCTTACCTACAAGTCGCCCGATCTGGTCCATTGGAGCGAAGGGCCGGCTCTGTCCTTTCTCCGGCACGGGTACCATTCGGCTCCCCAGGGGACAGTGGAGGAAGCCCACACCATCAACGGGGCCTGGAGCCGAAGCAATCTGGTGCTCAGTGCCTATGGACAGTGGCACGGTTCGACGGAGATCGACGCCCGCTCCATGGACCTGGGATTGCTGGTCAGTAACGACGGCCTCTATTTTCGGGAGCCGATTGCCGATTTCAGTCTCCTGCCCAGGGGTGAGCCGGGCTCCTGGGATGGAGCCTCTCTCTGGGGAGTCTCCCCTGAACCGGGGCGAGAAGACCTACCTGTACTACGGAGGGGGTGAGGGCGGAGGGTCCACCTTGATGGCGACCCACCAGATCGGTCTTGCTACGCTGGACAGGGACCGCTTCGGGTATCTCTCTTCCAAACTTCCCCAGTCGGAAGGGGCCCTGACCAGCAGCCCACTCGAGATCCGGGGCAAGGTCCGTGTCTTCGTCAATGCGGAGGGTCTGGGATCGAAGAGTCAGCTGCGTTTCGCTTTGCTGGACGAAACCTATCGACCGATCGCGGGTTACTCGGTTGCCGACAGCCGACCTTTGGAAAAAGACGGACTGAGGCAGCCCGTCACGTGGCTGAAGCACGAAGTGGTGGAGGGAGTCGAGGGCCAGAGACTTCTGCTTCAAGTCCGCTTCTTGGGAACTGGCCAGCAGAGCCCGCGTCTGTACGTGGTCTATCTGACCGCGAGCTGAGGGGTTCGGACCTGCTTGCCGCAGTTCGCTCGCGGATTTGTCCCGAGCCAGAAACGCTTTCTTTCAAGGGAGAGACAAGATGGGGCGCTTTAGACTGATGGCGCTTCTCACGTCGGTCTGGGTCCAGGGATCATCGGCTGCGCCTCAGGCTCAGCCAGGCTTTTCGATCACTCGGGGGATCGTCCATCACCAGGTCCTCCAGAGGGACCAGACCAACTCGGTGGATCTGCTAGTCGGCGGGCGCACGCCCTCCGAGCTGGAGGCACCCGTCTACGTGTCGGTGAGTGATCTTGGAGTGTCTTTGCAGGGCTTTCAAGAGCTTCCCGTCGGGAGGGCAGGGAGGGGAACATGGGAGGCGGAGCTAGAGAATCTTCCGGTAGGAGGCCCTTATCGGATCGATTTCTGGATCGACTCTGGAACAGGGACCGGAGTCCTGGGGGCCAGCATTCTGGATGTTCTGGTGGGAGATCTCTGGATCCTGGCGGGGCAGTCCAACATGCAGGGTGTAGGAGTCCTGGCCGGGGTGGAGGAACCCTCGACACGGGTTCACACCCTGGATCTGGCAGATCGCTCACGAACCGCTGCACCGGATGTGGGAGGCCGTGGATCCGGTCTACTGGGCCAAGTCAGCCCGGAGCGCTGGTCTGGGTCCGTCCCCTTCGCGTGAGGAGCGGCCGAAGGTGGTGTGAAGATGAGATGCTAGAATGTGAAGTTGTTCTTGACAGAGCCCTTAGTCCGCCCCCAGGAAGCCCTGGCCCCATTCGAGAAAGAAACTCTGGGCTACTGGCAAGGTTGTGCGTCACTGCGTGGGGAAGAGTTGTCCGGCTCTCTCCTCGGAACCTGGGCTCAGCTTGCTAACGACTCAAGTCGTTCGCGGCTCTACCCGACTTGGCCTCGTAATATTGCCAGTCTACCCCACTTGCGACACCATTGGCTTCGGCTGGATGGCAAGGACGGCTCCGGGAATGGCACTCTATCGAGGTTGTCTCCCACGCACTCCAGGAGTGTCTTCCCTAAATAGTGGGCCGTGGCTGATAATGGTTTCTCCGAAGTAGACTGGTGCTGAGAAGTTCGGGTCAAGGTCAAGGAGGTTGGCGCCATGGACCGGAGCGACGAATTCATCCACGTTGGTTCTTTGGAAGAGGTTCAGGCCAGGAGTCCCTTGGTGGTATCCCGGGGATCCGTCCCCATTGTCCTGTTCCGCTACGGGGATGCCCTCCATGCCGTCGACAACCGCTGCCCACACATGGGTTTTCCCCTGCATCGAGGGACGGTCGAAGACGGCATCCTGACCTGCTACTGGCACCACGCTCGATTCGATCTGGTCAGTGGCTGCACCTTCAATCTGTTCGCCGACGATGTCGATTCCTACGCCATGGAAGTCAGGGATGGGGAGGTTTTTCTAGACATCAGACCGCCGCGGACCGATCCGGTCAAGCGCTGGACCCGACGATTACAGGAGGGTATGGAACAGAACCTAGGCCTGATTGTTGGCAAGTCGGTCGTGGGACTGCACTCCAGTGGGGTGACTCCCAATGAGATCACGCGGCAGGGTGCCCTGTACGGAGTCCGGCTGCGCGAGGATTGGAGCTCCGGTCTCACCATCCTCAGCGCCATGGCAAACCTCTGCGACCACTTGGAGGGTGAAGAGCAGATTGCCCCGCTATACCACGCTCTGGTGCACGTAGCCCGGGACTGTGCCGGTCAGACACCCAAGTTTGCTATCCAGCCGCTGCATAATCAGGACATCCCCCAGGAACACCTCAAGCGCTGGTTTCGCTACTTCGTCGAGGTCCGCAGCACCGAAGGGGCCGAGCGCTGCCTCCTGACAGCGATACACAAGGGAATGTCGGATGCTCAGCTTGCCGACCTGATCGTTACCGCTGCCACCGACCATTTCTACCTGGATGACGGTCATGTCGTCGACTTCATCAACAAGGCATTCGAATTGCTCGACCGGATCGGTTGGCAACAGGCCAGCCAGATCCTTCCATCCTTGATCCGACCGCTCTGCACGGCAGCGCGCAGCGAGGAACGTAACGCCTGGAGACATCCCATCGATCTAGTACCTCTGCTGAAGGAAGCCTTCGATCTGCTGCCCGCCCTGGTCGAAGAAGGCCGGGATAAGAGCTGGACCAGATCGGAAGCGCTTACCGAGGCCCTCTTCGGCGATGATCCCGCTACCCCGATCGAAGCTCTAAAGGAGGCGATTCGCCAGGGTGCCAAGACGGTACAGCTGGCCCAGGTTGTCGCCTATGCTGCTGCCCTGCGTATCGTCCGTTTTCACGTGCAGAACGAGTTTGCCGATTGGATTGCCGTCCTCCACAGCTTCACCTATGCCAATGCGCTCCACCAGTTGCTGAAGCGGGCCCAATCCCCCGAACTCCTGCGAGGGGTCTTCCACGGAGCCATGCAGGTTCATCTCGATCGCTTTTTCAATATCCCATCGGCACGGCTGCCCACCAGAAAGGAGAGGCGCGAAGAGATCGAACCGATTCAGCCGAGGCTACTCGACTTGATGAACCTTCAGCAGCAGACCGACGACGCTGGCCAGATGGTCTATAGCTACCTGGGAGCGGGCGGCGACGGCCAGGTGCTGCTTCGTACCCTCTCCGAGGGCCTGCTTCGGGAAGATGCGGAGTTCCACAGCTTCCAGATGTTGGAAGCCGCGGTGCGCCAGTATCAGGAACTGGACGATTTCTCTGAGAAGACCCTGGTAATGGTTGGAGCAGCCCGTTACCTGGCCGCCCATTCCCCAACCCAGCGGGCCATGCAACAGACGCTTCGGGTAGCCCTACGACTCCACCGCGGCGACCCGGTCTACGAAGCGGAGACCAATACGGAAGCCGCAGCATCAGGGCCTCAGGCTCCTCTGTGAAAAAGGAAATAGCTGGGGGAAGGTCTCGGTCGCAACGACTAGCCCGGATTTCTCATCGCTGGTCTACTGCGTCGCCGCAAACATCCGTCCAGGCTGCGTTACGCTCTGTCGGCCTCCTCGACGTACTGCACGAGTACGACTGCGGGGGTCTCGGTCACAAGTCTTGCCAGGACGGCCCTTGCGGCGCCTCGCTACGACAAGCGATGAGAAATCCGGGCTAGCGCCGAATGTACTTTGTGAGCCCACCCTCGGCCGTTTCCCGAGAGTAGGGGCCCTCGGCGGCGTAGATGTCGCGATCGGCGTCCACAGCCACCCCTTCACCTGCGGCACCCTGGGGGATGTCCGACTCGTGGGGAGGCACGAACGCTGTGACCTCGTCACGGGACGCATGACCGATCCGGATACCGGTTGACCAGTCTCCATGCTGCGCCGGCCTCGACTCGGAGTCAATGGCGTACAGTGTGTCGTCGCCGTCGATGAACAGGCCACTGATCCGGCCGAACTGGTAGTACGAATCGATGTAGTTGCCGTCCTGATCGTAGATCTGGATGCGGTTATTCCCCCGGTCGGCCACGAACAGTCGCCCTTGCGAGTCGAACGCCAGGGCGTGGGGAGTCCGGAATTCGCCGGGTCCTGAACCCATCTGGCCCCATTCCGTGATGTACTCTCCGGCTTTGTTGTACTTGATGATACGGCCGGTCGTGCCAGCAGGGGGATTGGCCATCTGACCGCTGTGGCCATCCGACACGAAGATGTCGCCGTTGGGGGCGGTGATCACGTCGCAGGGCTCGTTAAGGAGACTGGGCCCGCTCCCCGCCACGCCAGCCTTCCCCAGTGTCAACAAGACCTCGCCCTGAGGGCTGAACTTGATTGCCTGATGTCCTTTGGTCCCTGACTGGTTCCCCATCGAATCCGTTATCCAGACGCTGCCTTCCGCGTCCACATGTATCCCGTGAGGTAGCACGAACAAGCCGCTGCCGAAGGTGGCCAGCACCTCGCCGGTGTTACGGTCAAACTTGAGAACCGGGTCTACGTCAGACACCTCGCACCCCCCGTCGAGGGCGTAGGCGCCACACCGGTCATAGGCCCAGATGTGGCCGTCTTTGGGGTCGATGTCGACGCCTGCCGTCGAGCCCCAGCTCCGCCTGTCTGGCAGGGGTCCCCAGCCCTTGACGACCTCAGAGATGGGGTTCGGGAGGGTGCCGCTGGCCACGGGATCAGTGACGTCGGCGGAATTGACGTTAGGTACTGGATCGGCCTTCGTCTCGGGCTGTGTATCGTCGCCACATCCAATGACGGACAAAGCAAGCAGGGTGAAGAACGAAGACAGCGGGAGAGTTTTCGATGTCTGCATGATCTGCCTCTGTGTCAGCGCAGCCAGTGGCAAGGTACGGCGACGCCCAGTCGCGGGCCAGATCTTACTCCGGATTCGCCGCGCAGCGAAAGGGCTGGTGGGCGAGTGTGTTGATTGAGCGCGTCAGGCGGATCAGGTTGTCCACTGGCAATCCAGTCCTATCTTCCTGAAGCAGTTCAAGTGCCGTTCGGTGGACGCCGAGTACCTTCTCCTTCCCAGCATTCTAAGTTCTCAGTCCCTCGCTACTCATGTCCTCGAGCGATCCGGGTACTCCGACCGCGGAAACGTCTTCACCGCCAAGGGGTGAAACATGTAGCATGAACGTACAACTGGAACGGACGCCGATTTCCTTCGGAGATCATCACCCACGCCGTCTGGCCGTACGACGGCGTCTATGAGAGCTCCCGAGGTATCGAAAACAATCCTGTCGAAGTTGGAGTTGACCCGGAAGCGTGGCGCATTGTCGCCTTGCGGGGCTGATAACACTAGACGATGAACTGTCTACCACCACGGGGCAAGCCCAGCGCGACAGGGTGGGCTTCTCAAAAAGGAGGATTTTCGAGTGAGACGGTGTGGGTTTGGGCAATGGTTGCGTGTGTTGGTTGTGCTGGGGATGTGCGTGCTTTTTGGCCCGGGCGTTGCTCATGGGGAAGAAGCCATGAGACTGAAATCGGGTCTGAAGCAACTGTTCATAGATGAGAGGTTCTTTGCCGAGCAGAAGGGGATCGAGCTTACGGTCAACCCGCCGGTCAAGGCAGGGCTTGTGCTGTCACCGGAGATGCCATGGGAGAAGCGGGTGTTGGGCCTCTACACCACAGTCCTGGAAGACAACGGCATCTACCGGATGTGGTATGACGCCTATGTAGGGCTCGTCGAAGAGAAATGCCGCTTTGCGCCGCGCAGCCTCTGCTATGCCACCAGCGACGACGGCATCCACTGGAAACGTGAAATGGTCAACCTCTAAGACTGGTTCGGGCATCGCGAGAACAACATCGTCATGCCCGGCGGCTCGGTCTCAGTGATGATTGATCCCAAGGCGCCTCAGGAGAGTCGTCACAAGGCCCTTGGTATCTTCTTCGCCAACGATCTCTGGGAAGGGGCCCAGGGCGCCGGTTGGCACAAGGCGGGCGGTGGGATCCACGTCTTCACCAGTCCGGACGGCGCCCACTGGAAGAGGGTCCGACCCATGGCTTCGCCCTTCTTCCGCGATTCGCTGGACCTGCTGACGTACGACGGCCGTATCGGCAAATTCGTGGTGTACCTGCGGACTGGGCGACCGGCAGCCCCGCGCGACGAGTCGATGAGGTGGTTCGATCGTAGCGTTGTGTTCTGGGACTACGTCAACAGACAGTACCAGGCTGATCCCAGCGGCGAAGTGAAGTACTTCGGTCAGAGTCGGGCGGTTGGGCGCATCGAACTGGACGATTCCACCAAGACCCCCCTGGCCGTACTTCGAACCGCAGCCAGGTCACAAGGAAGTCTGGGGACACGGCGATGCCTATGACTCGGTGATGGAATGTGACGAGAAGGACCCCCGGACACCGATGTCCAGATGGCCACAGTGACCAGGTATCCGTATGCGCAGGATGTCTACCTGGCGATGTGGGTGAACTACCGGCACTTTGGCGATTCAAAGAAGGCAAAGGATCTTGGCTTCCCGGGAGGGATTCGGATCAATGACGGCGTGCAGGATGTGCAGTTGGCGGTTAGTCGCGATGGCATCAACTGGTCCCGGTCCGATCGGCGTCCGTACGTTGACCTAGGACCGGCTGGCGGACCGGAGGGCGGTGTGCTATGGCCCACGCAGGGAATGATCCGTCGGGGCGATGAGATCTATGAGTACTACTGCGGTCAGGCCCGCACCCACGGTGACCCACCGACCTATGAAGGCCAGGGAGGCATCTATCGGTTGGTGCAGCGGCTGGACGGGTTTGTATCGGCGGACGCCGGCCCGCAGGGGGGATGGTTCACCACGCCTCCGCTGGCATTCTCGGGCACGCGGCTGGAGTTCAACCTCAACGCCTCGGCCCTGGGCTATCTGGCTGTGAAGATTCAGGACGATGACGGAGATCCCATCCCCGGCTACACGTTTAATGAGTCGCTTCCCATCGACCGCAACCGCCTGGCCGCTCCGGCACGCTGGAACTCAGGAAAGACCATAGCCGAACTACAGGGCCGTACCATTCGCCTGCACGTCACCATGAGATCGTGCAAGCTCTATGCCTTCCAGTTCAGGGAGCATCAGAAACCGCTTTCCGCGGCACTTCGTTAATACCAGTACAGGTGGAGAGTGGAGTTGTAAGATCTACACCGAATCCGGCTCATTCTGCCTTGAGACGCCTAGCCCGCATTTCTCATCGCTGGTTTGCTGCGTCGCCGCAATCATCCGTCCTGGCTGCGTTACGCTTTGTCGGCCTCCTCGACGTACTGCACGAGTACGACTGCGGTGGCCTCGGTCGCAAGCCTTGTCAGGACGGCGCTTTCGGCCTCTCGCTACGACCGGGTATAAGAAATGCGGGCTAATGTCACGTTGGTGGCGTCTGCGACTTGTACCTCCGGAGCCACTACGATTTCGATGGAGGAGGCTTCCTCCAAAGTCAAGCAATGTGTGAGAGAGGTGAGCAGGGACGAGTCAGCATCTTCGTGTGCTCGTGCGGCCCCAATCGGCGTCGCTACTCGACACGATGGGAGATCCAAGACGACGACATTGGTCCCTGTATTGTGATAAGAATAACAGCGCAACAAGCACTTGAGGCCACAGGGTTGGGTGGAGCGCGAAGTCCGTTTGCATCGCCTCTCAGAAACACCATGAGCAGTCAGGCTAGGAGATGACGATGAAAAGATTCGAGCTAAGGATGTCGGTTCTTGTGACGATGGGGTTGGTTGTTTCGGTGACAGGCGCACTTGCGCAGCCGAAGGACCAGCACTATCTGACCTATCGACAAAAGTTGATGGCCTCGATTGGGGCAGATATGGGGGCGATCGGAGTCTCCCTGAAAGCCAATTTACCTTCTAAGGCGAATATTGGTGTCCATGCTGAGGCCATTTACAACGCCAGTAAGCTGATCGAAGGCGCCTTCAAGAAAGAAATCACGGAAGGCAAGACGGACTCCAAACCGGATGTTTGGAAGGACTGGGACAAGTTTGTCGCGGCGGCAAAGAGACTGACTGAGGAAAGTGGCAAGCTCTCCGCCGTGGCGAACGCGGGCGATGAGGCGGCCCTGGGGGCACAAGTGAAAGCAATGAGCAAAACCTGTGGTGGCTGTCACAAACTTTTCCGCAAGCTCAAAAAGGAGCGCTTCAAGCGTTGACTGATCAGCGTGGGTATGGCGAGTTCCTCAAGCTTGGCCTGAAAATTTAATGGGCGACGGCCTCCAAGTACCTAACCCGCATTTCTCATCGCTGGTCTACTGCGTCGCCGCAAACATCCGTCCTGGCTTTGTTACGCTCTGTCGGCCTCCTCGACGTACTGCACGAGTACGACTGCGGGGGCTCGCCACGAGTGGTCTCGGTCGCAAGCCTTGCCAGGATGGCCCTTGCGGCGCCTCGCTACGACAAGTGATGAGAAATGCGGGCTAAGAGGAGCGACAATGACGACGAAAATATTGGAACTGACGGTGGCTACGCTAGTGTTTTCCTCGCTCGTGGCGACCCCGCTAACAGCACAGCCCCTCTCCGCCAAAGCCCTGGACATTGGCTCGAGGCGGGAGCTGTTCGTGGACGACTATCTTATCGACTCAATCAAGGGCGCGGCACTACGTCTGGGTCGTCCTTTGCCAGCAGAAGTAATATTGAAGGCGGACCGTCCCTGGGAGGGGGCTTTCAACTTCGGGAACAATGTGATCCTCCATGAAGGTCTCTACCGTCTTTATTACCGGGGCTTGGACACGGAGGTGGCGAAGTCATTCCTCTGCTACGCCACCAGCAAGGACGGCATTTCCTGGGAGAAGCCCAACCTGGGACACTTCGAGTTCCAGGGCTCCCGACACAACAACGTGATTGTCGATGAGAAGGGGCAGCCTATCTCCCCTAACGTTTTTCTCGACACCCGGCCTGGGATACCGGAGAACGAGAGGTTCAAGGGAATCGTGCAGGATGACCGTCGGGGACCGGGACACACGCCTCATGTCATCGGATACACCTCCGCTGATGGAGTCCGTTTTACCCGCATGCCGCGACAGCCCGAGTTGACCTGTACGATGGACAACTGCTTCGACGGCGATTTCGCCACCTTCTGGTCGGAAGTGGAGGATTCCTATGTGGCCTACTTTCGCTTCATGGACCCGTGGCGCAGTGTCCTCCGCAGCACTTCCAAGGACTTGATTTTTTGGACACCCCTGAAGGTCATGAGCTACGGAGACACTACTCGGGAACACCTCTACGTCAACCGGACGATTCCCTATTTCCGAGCCCCTCATATCTACGTGGCGCTGCCGGCTCGTTTCATGTACCAGCGGAGAGTCGTGACCGATGAGCAGCTTTCTCGCATGGCGGTGGTTGGCTACGAAGGACATATCTACTACAACGACTGCTCCGAAACAGTCTTCATGACGACCCGGCCAGGAACGACCCGCTACAACCGCACCTTCATGGAGGGTTTTGTGACACCCGGTATGGGGACGGAAAACTGGGTCTCCCGCACCAACTATTCCCTGCAGGGAGTCTTCCAGACCGGTCCGGCCGAGATGTCTTTCTATGTGAACCGGAACTACGCCCAGAAGTCCTGGCACATCGAGCGACAGACCCTGCGGCTGGACGGCTTCTCCTCGCTCAATGCGCCCTACGAGGGCGGTGAAATGGTGACCAGGCCCTTCCGCTTCTCAGGCAGGAAATTGACGATCAACTATTCCACCTCAGCTGCCGGAAGCGTACAGGTAGAGATTCAGGACGGTGAAGGTGGTGTGGTCCCTGGCTTTGCGGTTCCGGATTGTCCAGAGATCATAGGGGATGAGATCGAAAGGGTGGTTTCCTGGCAGGGAGGCAGTGATCTTAGCCGGATTGCAGGTCAGACCGTTCGTCTGCGCTTCGTCATGAAGGACGCGGACCTGTATTCCCTGAGTTTCCAATGAAGTAGCGGACGTGGGCTGATCTGGAATGTCTTGTCAGGCATGACCCACGCCATCCCGAAAGAGGAGAGCCGGAGGATAGGTTCCGCGCGAAAATGCTCCAGTCTCTTTCGGGCCGCACTCAGCCTGCAACCCTGAGAACGCCCTCGCCCCAGTTCACGCTCAAATCCTGCGCACGCTTACCTGGTACGGCCCCGTGCCCTGCGGCGAAAAGTGCCTTACTCTCACGAAATACTCGCCGCCAGCCAGCGACCGAGAAATCAACGAATTCAATCTGAACCCGCCATCGTCGTTCTGCGCAATCAGGTTCGTCTGCGACCCCGGTCCGAATAGGCTCAAGAACGTGTCCGTTGGCCCGCTCGTCTCGATCACATAGGTCCCCTGACTCTGTGCCTGGAAGCGATACAGATCACTTTCACTGTCCGCCGAGATGGAAGCATCCACTACCGGACCGTTCACGATCAACCTCGGGATTACGGGACCGGCAGGAGCCGCAGTCACCCCAATCGAATAGTTTCCTGTCATCGATTCGTTGTACAGTCGTACTCGCGCGGTGTAATTGTCCGCCGAAAGATTCATTGAGATCCGGCTGCTCAACCCGCCGCCGTCGTCGTTCTCCGCCAATTGATTCGACGGATTGTCCGGTCCCGACAGCGTCATCACGGTATCCGAATTGCCCGACGTCTCGATCGTATGTTCGCTAAATGACGCCGCATCAATGTTCGACGAGAACCTCACTCAGCTTAAAGACTTCGGGGTGAACACCTGGCAGATTCCCGTGGAGGAAGCCAGGGAGCACCTGCCTGGATTGAACACGGACGGGCTTGGACGTGTCGCATTTGAGCCAGAATCGGGCTACGCGGATCCCCACGCAGCAACCAACTCCCTGATCGAAAAGGCCAGGGCCAACGGGGCCGAGGCGTACGAGAACAGGCCAGCTACGGACATCAGGCTCGACGGAGATAAGGTCATGGCCGTCGAGATGGCAGACGGTGAGATATCGACCCCGGTTGTCGTCAACGCCGCCGGTCCCTGGGCGCCCAGAGTGGGCGAGTGAGTCGGCTTGGACCTTCCCATCGAGACTTCCCGCGAACAAAAGAGGTACTGCAAGAGGTACTGATTGAACCTCCTGACGGTGCTCACCCGCTTCAGAGGTCCGTATCGAACATGGTCGATCGGTTTTACATCCAGCCCGCGAAGGGCGGGAAGATACTCATGGGCGTCGGCCACCCCAAGGAGAACGAACTGGCCGACCCCGACGACTACAGCCGGACCGCGACGCCTGACTTTATCGAAGACGTCGGCCAGCGTCTGGCTCAGAGGTTTCCGGAGATGGCCGACGCGAGGGTCGTTGCCAGCTGGGCTGGTCTCTATTCCATCACTCCCGACTGGAGTATAATTGTAGACAAGGCCCCTGGCATCGAGGGCATGTACCTCGCAGTAGGTGGCAGCGGTCACTCCTTCAAGCTCGGCCCAGCGATCGGCCTAACGCTTGCAGAGTTCATCGCGGAGGGCGAGACTCAGACGATGGACATCACAGACTTACGGGCCTCCAGGTTCGATGAAGACGCCATGCTGAAGTCGACTTACGGAGGCAACAGGGGATAGCCCCGGTACCCATTTCCAGGGCGACGTCCTCCCTTCGCACTGCAGGTCCTGGGGGTTCTCGCTGACCGCCGCTCAGGATTGACCCCGTACCAAAACGAGAACAGGCCGAAGAAGTTCCCGTTGCAATCTCGCCCGCATTATTCATAAATTTTCTACTGCGGCGGCGCCATTATCCGCCCTGGCTGCGCTACACTCGGTCGGTCTCCTTGACGGCCTGCACGAATACGACTGCGCCGGTTCTCATCCCCGAAGCTCTCCGGCGGCAATCGAAGCTGAGATCTGTTACCCTGCCCCCTAGCCCGCATTTCTCATCGCTTGTCGAAGCGAGGCGCCGCAAGGGCCGTCCTGGCAAGGCTTGCTGACCGAGGCCCCCGCAGTCGTACTTGTGCAGTACGCCGAGGAGGCCGACGGAGCGCAACGCAGCCAGGACGGATGATTGCTTCGACGCAGTAGACCAGCGATGAGAAATGCGGGCTAGCCATGTACTGCCGTCCCTCTCGGGTGTAGAATCCGGGACCAGATATCGTTGCCTTGAAGGCATAGACGGAGGACGATCACATGTGGGCTCGCAGTCCGGTCCAGGGTATTTTTGGCCGCTCGCCATTCAAACCTATTCAGGAGCACATGAGACTGGTTGACGCCTGCGCCGGCGAGGCTCCGTCACTGTTTGAGGCTCTGGCAGCAGGAGACAAACGCCGGCTCCTGGAGACCAAGGAGAGGATCTTCGATCTCGAACACGAAGCGGACAAGGTGAAGAATGAAATCCGAGCTCACCTTCCCAAGAGCTTGTTCATGCCCGTCGACCGACGTGATTTGCTGGATCTCCTCAACGCCCAGGATTCCATTGCAGACTCGGTCCAGGACGTTGCCGGACTGCTGATTCTAAAGGAGCTCGAGATACCGGACTACATGAAGGAGCTGATGCCCGCCTATGCGGCACGGAATGTGGATGCGGCACATCAGTGCAAGCGTGCCATCGACCAGCTTGACGAGCTCCTAGAACTGGGCTTCAAGGGGCGGCAAGTGGATCGCGTCGAAGAGATCTTGGCGGAGCTTTCCTGTATCGAATCGGAAACGGATGGGCAGGAGATCGAGCTGAACAGAGCACTGGTCTGCGATGAGGGCCTGAAGGCAGGAGACCTCCTCATCTGGTGGGAATTGGTCTGGAGACTGGGTGATGTAGCCGATTACTCGCAGGATGTGGGAGACCGTCTCCGACTTCTGATGGCTCGCTAGGAGGTTGGATGGAGTTAGGTTTTACGTTTCTCCTTCTTGCGATCGGCTTCGCTCTGTTCATGACTTGGGGAGTAGGTGCCAACGATGTGGCCAATGCCATGGGAACCTCTGTCGGCTCGGGGGCCATTACCATCAAGAAGGCGATTCTGATCGCCGGCATCTTCGAGTTCGCTGGAGCCGTGCTGGCGGGCGGGCATGTTACCAGCACCATACGGAAGGGGATCATCAATGTCGAGTCCGTACCATCACCTGAGGTTCTGATCTTCGGCATGCTCTCGGCTCTGCTGGCGGCTGGAACCTGGCTGCTGATTGCCAGCTATTTCGGCTGGCCCGTATCGACGACTCACACCATTGTGGGCGCGCTTGTCGGCTTCGGCATGGTCGGTATCGGTATGCAGGCCGTGGCCTGGGCCAAGGTAGCAGGCATTGTGGCCAGCTGGATCATCTCTCCTATGGTGGGGGCGGTGATCGCCTTTCTGCTGACGTTGAGCCTGCGTCGATTCATACTCAACACGGAGCAACCCCTTGTCAATGCCCGCCGCTATGGGCCCTATTACATCTTTGTCATGGGCGTGCTGATCGCACTGATCACCCTTTTCAAGGGGCTCAAGCATCTCAAGCTTGAACTGACAGGTTGGCAGAGTCTCCTGGTTGCTTTGATCGTCGGGGGCCTCATCGCCGTCGTCGGCCGGGTCCTGATTTCGAGAGTCCGAGTGGATCCAGAAGCCGACCGGGACTTTCAATTTGCCACCGTGGAGAGGGTCTTCGCCCCTCTGTGCGTCTTCACTGCCTGCTCCATGGCCTTTGCCCACGGATCGAACGACGTGGCCAACGGAATCGGCCCTCTGGCGGCTGTTGTAAGCATCGTTCAGACCGGTCAGGTCGGTCAGGAATCGGCTCTGCCCCTTTGGATTCTGGTTCTGGGTGGTGGGGGCATCGTAATAGGTCTAGCCACTTTGGGTTACCGCGTGATGAAAACGATCGGAACCCGGATCACCGAGTTGACACCCAGCAGAGGTTTCTGTGCCGAGCTGGCTGCGGCTACGACGGTCGTCGTGGCTTCCAGACTGGGCCTGCCAGTCTCCACTACTCATATTATCGTGGGTGCGGTCCTCGGCGTCGGTCTGGCCAGGGGGATTGCGGCCATCGATCTGAGGGTGGTTCTGGGAATTGTGACCTCCTGGGTGGTCACGCTACCCATCGGTGCCGGTCTGGCAGCCTTCTTCTTCTTCTTCTTCAAAGGGGTCTTTTTAGGTTGAAGAAAGCGGTCGAGCTGGCTGACGCGAATACCGCGGCTGGGAGCTTGGGCCGTTCGTGCAAAAGGGTTATCGCCCGCGCAAAACCCCATGGACCGCGCAGGCGAATATGGTCAAAAACAAGGCCGCCAATACACCAAGCACTCCGTATACTAGCAGAGATTTCAAGGAAATCGACCTTTGTGAAGAGATCCTGGGGGAATCTTTGATGGCGTAAAGAGCGGTCCGTGGATTCAGGTTATTGGCAGACAGCTTTTCGTGGATAAGCTCCAGCAACTCCAAGGCCGTCACCAGTTCAGCGACAATGTTATCGACTGTGGTTTCGATGCCTTCGATTCCTCCCTCGACTTTTTTCCGAGTGCGAAGGCCTATCTTCACCATGTTTGTGTAGATGTTTGTGTAGTACGCGGCCTCTTTCTCGTAGGAGACTTTTTCCATGCCGATCCGGACGATCCGCTCCGTCAGGTCCTGGCGAAAGCCCTGGTCATTGCTCTCTGTACTCATATCGACAAGACGATCCAGAAAGGATGCGCTAAACTGCGGAATGAGTGCCGGGGTTGACGGATCGAAGCCCTTCCTCGGACCACCCTGTTCCTCTTGGATAGTTCCCTCGAGATAGTGATCTAGCGCTTCTCTGAGCGTCTGTATTCTCCGATTAGCGTCTTCTTGGTTTAGCTCTAGATTGTAGAGTCGGGACTCATAGTAGTTAAACGCAGCTTGCGGATTTTTCGACACACCAGTCGACTGCAGCGTCATGAGGAGCGGTTCCACTTTAAGCTGTAGAGTGTCGAGTAAGATAGCCTCCACTTCGGCCAACGAAAACCTGTCTGGACCGACGCGGACTAGCTGTGCTCCAGGTATTCCCGCAGTGTTATTCACGTTCTCCAGCACCTTATAAAACCTTGAGCGTAGCAAGTCTATTGCCACGACGTAGTCCTCGGACTTCAGGGTTTCCTTTCGAATAAAGTTCTTGGAGTAGGTCGGTATTCTGTATTTGAGCGCACCTTTT
>CAUZIZ010000046.1:0-35868 GCA_963579905.1 Acidobacteria bacterium UBA6911
GAATTGGCGCTCAGATTTGCGCCAGATTTGGCCGCGAACGATTGAGCGAAACCGCAGGCGTAGCCGGGTCTACGTTGAGGATTTCGCGATTGAGGAGCGGCCGAATCTGGTGTGAAGATGAGATGCCAAAATTCCAAGTTGTTTTTACGCAGACCCTTAGCGTGATTGACGAGTTCTATCGCGTCATCGGAGTGTGCCATCACATCCTGCTTTTCTGCATAACGACCAGCGTAACCGGGCGGCGATGTTGCGCGTTGATTTCAGAGTCCGCCGGATTCGCCGCTCCGGTTCACGTAATTGTTCTGTCGCGATCAGGGTTCGCCTTGTGGTCTGGGGATTTCGAATTTCGTAATGTCGTCGTATGTGGCGTAGCGCCCAAGATTGCCGAACATGCTGAACGACAAGAGACCGATTTGCTGCGGATCATCAGGCACGTCGCGCGGAATTGTGTGCGGCAAGACGCGGCCCATTGCATGGCTGCCGAGGATAAAACAGACCGTTTGGGGGGTATTTTCTTGCTCTCTTCTCGTTGCCACGACAGACCAGACGTCCGAGTCTCCGGCAATCCGGCGGTTTCCAGAAGCGATAGTGGAACAATATGCTCTTTGCTGATTCCTCCGGAGCACTCCTCCAACGCCGCCGCATAGCATTTCGAGCACCGCTCCGGCGCTGCCGGGAGGGGTAACGGATCCTTGGCGGCGTTGTTGGGGAGGTTCTTCTACCGTTCCTGAATGGTGCCTATTACGACCTCGTCCGTCACATTGTGTGCGCTGACCACTTCACCCCCGCAGAGATAGAGTTTGTTACCCACACGGCTCAACTCCGCGCTGAGGCGGTACACTCCCTTTGAGAAATCAAAGCCTTTGTTCTCCAGGAGCTGCTGGCGACGCTCGGCTGGAGCCTGATAAGAGGGGAGCTGGCTGGGCAGTACTCGATAGGTCTCCTTTAGCGTATCGAACACCAGAACATCGAAGTTCGGCGAACGCACCTCGGCGATCCGGTCTTGGTACTGGTAGGGATGTTCGACCGGGTAGTCCTTGATGCCGCCGGTGATAATGATGTAGCGATCCTTGTAGGGTGCTGCATCCCAGCCATATACCGGCCGCGGTACATCTGGCAGTCTTCTCCACTGTTGCGTCTCCAGGTTGAAAACATAGGCGTCTCCGCAGCCCCTGATATAGGGACCCAAGGGGCCAGAATCGTGCTCCGCATAGTTGATGTAGATTCCGCCGAAGAGATAGATGTTCTGGCCGATCGCTGTCGTCGCCATCGAGGTGCGCGCCCTCGAGGGAAAGGGAGGCAGATGCGTCCAACCGCTCTCCGGAGACGCGGTGTCGAAGGCTTCGACCGCGTTGACGTATACGCCTGGATGGTCTCCCGAGAAGGGAGGTCTCCGCGGCTGACCAAAAGAGGCCTGCCCTCCCAGAACGACGATCGTACTGCCCACCACCGTCGCTCCGCGGCCCGGACTGAAACGGCCGATGTCAAGGCCTGGCAGCTCCTTCCAGCGCCAACTTCCTGAGCGCTTGGAGAGGCGAAACATCCGGTTGCTGGAGGGGTCGTTCTGATCCTTGGGCCAGATGACCCATCCGGTCAAGACGTAGAAGTCCGCACCTACTGAAACTCCCTGCGGCCACTTGATCCCTACCGGCAACTCGGGCAGGATCTCGTACTTCATTGTGCGAGTATCCAGCCGCCAGGCGCTGTTATGATTTCCCCGGTCGCGCAATTGGTTCAGCCGCCCCTGCGGGGCTTTCGGCACCCATCCAGGATATCCGGGGGAGCCGGCGGCCAGAATCGCGTCGCCGATCGCGGCCTGCGCCTGACCTTTAGTCGGCCAGGGCATCGGAGAACCCATTTTCCAGGTGATGTCCCTGATCTCGAAATCTCCCGAGGCCTGCCGCTGGCTGGTTGCACCGGCTTTCGACAGGGACGCAATCGGAGCCCCCAGACTCGAGGACATGCCGGTAGCAACAGCAAGACCTGTTTTCTTCAGAAACTGACGTCGATTGTCCATTGTCTCCACGCTCCCCTTCTCACAGCCTAGATCGCTGGGAGACCACTCAGACACCCAGGACTTACCGGGTAGCCTGCGTCGCTTCGGTCAACACGGTTTCCGTGCTGACTACCACTCCGTCCCGCTCCTCAAAAGGAACCTCTCAACTAATGCTACGATTCAATCAACGCGTTTTCCACTCCCACAGCCCGACGATCGCTAGCTGTCCCACCAGGCACAGTGCTACAGCCGTGAAACAGAACATTGCCGAGAGATGCCATGGTTCCCCAATTCCCGCGAGTATCTGCCAACCTCGTCGTAAATGCCAACAGGTGCCCTGCCGCACCACTGCGCTCCAAGAGGCTGTGTGCCATCATTCGCTTGTAGGAGAATATGCGCAGTCCTGAGAGCCCCATTCGCTATACCCGAAAGCCTTTCCCATCCTACCGGCATCTCCCGGGGCTGACCCCTCATCCTCGGAGGCATCCTCAAGGTCATCTACACGGGGTCCCGGAGATGGACGTAGAACCTCTCGATCCGGGGGCCTGGCGAGAATCGATCGATTACCTGTGCGGAGTTGATCTCTACAACCACCTCTATTACTGGGAGGCGCATGAGGCCTGGGAGGGGCCCTGGAAGGTGATGTCTCGGCAGGCATTCCCCTCCGTCTTTCTGCAGGGTTTGATCCAAGTAGCGGCGGCCCTGCTGAAGAGGGAATTAGGGGTGACGGAAGGAATGCGGCGTTTATCCCGCGCCGGGTTCACCCGGTTGGAACGGGTCCGCCGAACTCATGACAGTTACTGCGGCCTGAAGCTATCGGAATTCATCGAGGCAACGGAGTGTTTTCTCCTTACGCCCCGATCGTCGTCGGAGAGCAGACCTCCCCTCATCGTTCTCGGCTGAGTTTACCTGAAGACGGATGACGACGGGATCGTCGGGGGCACACCTCTAGACTCCGCGACTGCGGCGCTGTGGCTTGATCCAATCGAAGGTAAAAAAAAGGGGGGGGGGACTCAAGGGGAGATTGTCGATTGTAGGGCAATCTGTAGCGATTTGGACGTGGCTCGGGCACTCCCAGGACGGGTTTGGCAAGGCCCACGGCGTTGGAACCAACGCCATGGAGCAAAACGATCTGCCCTACTTTCCAAAAGGACCGGGTCCGACGCTACGAGGAATCCAATATCTCCGCCTCCGCCGGAAGGAGGTTGATTCGCTCAAGTTCATTTTCACATTCGGCTTCAAGAATCTGGTATTCCCACCTCCCGGCGGTCTTTTTGGCAACCGCGTAGATACTGCAGCTACCCATCGGCCCGGAAACCGGAATGGCCAAATCGGCCTCACCGGAAGCCCCATTGACGCTGATACTGCCCCTAACGAACCAGCCCATTCCGATCGGTTCACCAATCACCGACAAGAGATCGGCGCTGTTGCTTGCTCGCTCCGCTGCGGTGCGGTGCGGTGCGGTAGACATCGTTGGAACGCATTGCTGCGAAAACAAACACAAGAATCACAGCAACAAATGCTGCGAAAATGGCAAAGAGGGTGACGCACCCTGTGGGCACAGCCCATTTCCAGTTCCGATTCCACCAGGAGGATAGTCCCTTGTTCACTGGGCTAACGCTGAAGATCAGGCGCCCAACAACCTTTGGGAAACGCACTCACCGGCAGATTGCTCATAACCAAAGGAGACGGCGCCGGAAAGCGGAGGAGGACAAAGGCAATTCAACAGAATAGCTGGCGCAGAAAAGTACCCCTGAAAAATCAAGGGGGTAGAAGGACGGTTTCAGGAGAGTGCTCTAGCCACCCTGTTTCTTGGGTGGTTTGGTGGGCGGGTTGAATCTCGCCCTGGCTATAATAACCCAGATCCGACCGTACAAACAGCGTCCGATCTGATCGCAATCGAACTACCGCAAACGGCCAAAGTTGTCATTCCGCGCAGACCAAGCGGTCATGCGGCCACGAAAGGCTTGTGGCTGAAAAGAATAAGCTGTCTTTTCGAGAAACAGGGTTCGCCAAGATTCTTATATTTCCCTCGCTACGATACATTGAACCACATCATCCTTTCTTGGCACTGAGCCCAGGCGAGGGAATGACTCAGCAGAGACTATTCGACCCACCTGTGTTATGAGGTCTATGTAGACACCAGGATTCTCACAGGTCTTGTGTTTCAGCTTGGATTCTGTGCGTTCATCGTACGCTTCCGCCATTCTGGCCAAGTTGAGTATGGCGTCCCTTACCTCCTTCGTGGGAGAGGATAAACTTGGGAGCCCTCGCCGTAGGCGTACTAGAAACTTGACCCAAGCGCGTGCTATCAAGGGTGATCCTCATGAAGACCTACACGAAGCTCGGATGTCTGCTCGCAGTCGGGATTCTCTTCTCCGGGGGTTCTAGCCAGTCCCAGAATCCCCAGGGCGCCGAGTTCCAGGTCAACTCCTACACCACCCACATTCAGGACCGTCCCGCGGTGGCCACGGGCAGCAGCTTCGTCGTGGTCTGGGGAAGTTATGGTTCAGCCGCCTTAGATTCGTCTCAGAATAGCATTCAAGGGCAGCGCTTTGGCGGGCCGGTCCCGGTGGAACTGCTGCGGTTCTCGGTGGGGTAAGCTCGGTGGGATCCCCGGTCCCTACTACGTGGCTAGACGGACAATGAGTACGGTTCGGGCCGCAAACCGAGTTACATCAGAGATTGGAGTTGACCAGTCTGCGCGGAATGACTGCTCTTGCCCGTTTGCGGTCGTTCGGCTGGTGTTTCGTAGTCTAACGTTTTTCTCGGTCGTTCGTTTAGCTGTCTTGCCACGGCATTCAGTCTGTTTTGGTCGACGTTTGAGAGATCCATTCCTTTCGGGAAGTATTGTCGGAGCAGCCCGTTGGTGTTTTCGTTTGAGCCGCGCTGCCAGAGGCTTCGTGGATCGTAGAAATAGACTTTTATGTTGGTATCTAGACTGAAGCGTTTGTGATCGGCTATTTCCTTTCCCCGGTCCCAGGTCAGTGACTGGTATAGTTCCCGCAGTAACTTACGAGTTTGTTGGGTCAAGGCGTTGATAGGCCAAACCATCTCCCACTACAAGATCACGTCGAAGTTGGGCGAAGGCGGCATGGGAGAGGTGTGCCGAGCCAACGACACCACTCTGAAGCGCGAAGTCGCCATCAAGGTTCTCCCTGAGCGGTTCACGCAGGATACTGAGAGGCTGGCCAGGTTCCAGCGGGAGGCTCAGGTCCTGGCCTCGCTGAATCATCCGAACATTCCCGCCATACACAGCTTTGAGCACTCGGATAGAGTTCATTTTCTTACGATGGAGTTGGTGGAGGGTGAGACGCTGGCTCAGCGTGTAGCAAAGCACCCTTGCCTGTGGAGGAGGCCCTGAAAGTCTCCCGCCAGATTGCCGAGGGTCTCGAAGCTGCCCATGAGAGCGGGATCATCCACCGCGATCTAAAACCCGCCAACGTCAAGGTCACGCCGGAGGCCAAGGTCACGCTGCTGGACTTTGGCCTGGCCAAGGCGCTGGAAGACAAGGTCCCCGCTGCTGAGCTGACCATTCGCCGACACGAACGGATCAGATGACGAATGTCGGCATGATCCTGGGAACGGCAGGCTACATGAGCCCGGAACAGGCTCGTGGGAAACCGGTGGATAAAAGAACGGACATTTCGGCCTTCGGCTGTGTGCTGTATATGAACTGTGACAGGCAGCCAGGTATTCGGCGGTGAGACGGTCACTCCCATCCTGGGTGCGATCGTTCACACGGATCCAGATTGGGAGGTTCTACCCGAAGGCACTCCTCGGGCCATCCAGAGATTGATTCGGAGGTGTCTTGAAAGGGACCCTCAAGAGCGGCTCCGGGACATTGGCGATGCTCGCATCGTGATCAAGTACGTGCTCGGCGAGCCGGACGAGGATTCCACTGCAGTAGGAGTCACGGCAGCGACCCCGATCTGGTGGCGACGAACAATCCCATTAGTGGCTATTGGCCTGCTGATTCTCCTGATGGGTGGGCTCCTGGGTCCGTTCCTCTGGAATCCCGGTAACGCCACCCAGACTACACCACTCAGGGTGACCCGGTTCTCTATCCCCCTCCCTGCTGATGAAGCAATTCCTCCGCAGCCCTCCTTGACGCTATCCCCCGATGGGACCCAGGTGATCTTTGCTGCCGCCCGAGACAACACCATGAGGCTGTACTTGCGTGCCACGGATCAACTGGAGGCCAAGCCGATTCCAGACACGGAGCATGGCTGGGCTCCGTTTTTCTCCCCCGACGGGAAATGGGTGGGCTTCTTTACTCTTCATACCCAGGTCAAGGGTGAGTTGAAGAAGTGGTCCCTACTCGGTGGTGAGCCTGTCACGATCTGCGAGGTGGGGGTAGGCCGAGGTGCGAGCTGGGGAGAGGATGGCACCATCGTTTTCGGAAAGCGGGACGGTCTCTGGAGAGTCTCGTCAAACGGAGGTATTCCCGAACCATCGATCCCAGAAGGCGTCATCTACTTCCCCTAGATTCTTCCTGGGGCCGAGGTGCTACTCTTCACGCATCGGTCAGAAATCAGGCTGCTCTCTCTGGACACTGGCCAACAAAGCACCCTGATCAAAGCTATTCGTAGTAAGGCCTGCTACTTGCCCACGGGCCACCTGGGCTGAGGAACTCAAGCGGCTGGTGCCGATCCAAAAAAGAATCTGAAGTAGGTTTCCTCTTGGAGTACAGGCCGGTGACGCCGGTTGAGAGGCAGACGGTATAGCGAGTCTCGATCTAGTGCCGGTCTGTTGTCATTAGTGTTCCGAGCTCAATTGCGGCCGATCCAGTACAGGGGGTGGCGGTGCAGGTTCATGACTGCGAGTAGTCGGATGAAGTCTGGCTTGATGGTGTAGAGCAGCCCGTAAGGAAAGCTGCGCATCAACTGGCGACGGATGTCACCCTGAAGAACAGGGGAGGATTCTGGGTACTCGACGATAGTGAAGAGGCATCGCTCAGCCTCTTCGAGAAACCTCGATCCCAGACCGGGACATTTGATCTCGTAGTATCGGGCTGCGTCGTTCAGTTCACGCTCGTCAAGCGGATTGAACGAGACTCGGTCCATTCACTTCAGGCGCGCGTGGGCATCTCTCAGAACTTGAGAGGAGGGTCGAGCCGTCTCCGGCCTAGCATCTATGTCAGCGTCCCGCCTTGCGGCCTCGGCCGCCCATACGTCATCGTTCTCGCTGGCCGAGAGGTCATCCAAACTCTCGAGAAGCTTTCCCGCAAGGCGGACCCTCGCCTTTGGATTCAATCTGAGGGCTTCGGCCTCTATTTCTTCTATGCCTATATCCCTATTCTACACAAATCGAACCCAGGTGCTTCGTACCTTAAGGTCTTGCAGAATCCTCAGGATTGTCAGGAAGCCATCCGGTGTTTCCGACCGGCCGCCGAGCAGGGGGATGCGAACGCCCAGTACAACCTGGGGGTGATGTACGCAATGAGGACGGCAAGACCCTGACCTTGGGGATCCCATCTGCGTCATCCTGAAGCTGGAGCAGCAGTAAGGGGGTAGCCTTCTCAGGTCGCTGATTCTGGGGATCCTCCCTGACTTCTGCTTCGAAACCAGGGAAACATCACGGGCAGCACCAGCAGAGTAAGCACGGTAGAGCTCAGTAAGCCCCCAATCACGACACTCGCCAGGGGACGTTGTATTTCGGCTCCGACCGAGGAAGCAGTTGCCATGGGGAGGAATCCCAGGGCGGCTACCAGCGAGGTCATGAGGACGGGACGCAGTCGGAGCGCGGCCGCACGCCGGATGGCTGCTTTGAGTTCCTCTCCCTGACGCAGGAAGCGGTTGATGGTGGAAACCAGGACCACGCCGTTCAAGATGGCTACACCCGAGACGGCAATGAAACCAACCGACGCAGAGACGTCCAGATTCATCTCCCGCAACCACAGCACGCCGACTCCTCCCACAGTCGCGAAGGGAACGATCAACAACACCAGCAGAGCCTGCCTCACGTTACCGAATGCCGAGAAGAGCAGGAAAAACACGATCAGCAGCACGACCGGTAAGACCAGCCCCAGCCGCGCCATCGCCCTTTCTTGATGCTCTAACTGTCCTCCCCAACCCAGGTGATAGCCAAAGGGCAGCCGGATATTGCCCTCGATCAATGTCTGGGCTTCCTCGACAAATCCCCCTAAATCCCTACCCCGCACATTGGCCTGGACGATGATGCGCCGCTGGCTGTCCTGGCGTTGGATGACTTCCGGGCCACTGGAGCGGCGAATGTCCGCGATCTGAGAAAGAGGCACCTGCTCTCCCCCTGGCGCAGTCAGCCGTAGCGAACCCAGCATCTGCCGATCCTTGCGATACCGCTCCGAAAACCGAACAACAACCTGGAAACGGCGACGACCGTCGATCAATTCGGTGACCACCCTACCACCGACTGCGGCCTCCACCAGTTCCCGAACATCGGTGACATCCAGGCCATAGCGGGCTAGTTGCTCTCGTTTGATATCTACCTGCCACTCAGCCGCACCTGAGAAGACCTCTCTTTGGACATCAGCCGCACCAGGCACCCGCGACAACAGAGACAGGATCTCGTCGGCTTTCTGCTGCAGGATATCTTCGTCAGGACCGAACACCTTGACCGCAACGTCCGCCTTGACGCCGGAGATCGTCTCGCCCAGGCGCATGGCCATTGGCTGGGTGAAGTTGTAGGCGACTCCCGGTATCAGAGCGAGCTTTCTGGACATGGCCTCGATCAGCCCCTCCTTCGTCACCGCTGTTGACCACTCGTCCCGCGGTTTCAAGTCGACATAGACATCACCCTGATAGATGCCCATGGACTCGGTGGCGAGATCGGGCCGGCCCGATTTCGTGACCACTCCCCTCACTTCGGGGAATTCTCTGAGGACGCGCTCGACCTCAAGGCCGGATTTCACGGATTCAGTCAGTGAGATGCTGGGAAGCTTGCGGGTCTCAATCAACATCGAACCCTCGTCCAGGCGCGGCATGAACTCCGTCCCTATGAAGAAGAGCGACGCCACTGCGCTGGACACGATCACGGTAGCAATCGCCGTCACCGCAAAAGCATGGTCCTGAAGCAGGGCTAGAAATCGCTCGTAGGAATCGCGGAAGCGCTTGAACAAAGGTCTCTTCCGTTCCTTGACTCGTCGAGTCCCCAGCAAAAGATGGGAGACCGCCGGAACCACAGTCAGCGTCAGTATCAGGGAGCCCAGCAAGGCCGAAACCACGGTGACTGCCATAGGGCGATACATGCGGCCCTCCAGGCCCTCCAGAGTTAGGATCGGAAGGTAGACCGCTATGATGATGCTCATCCCCACAATGATCGGCCGTCCCACTTCATGGACACCCAGCCGGATCTCCTCCCCGGTGTCGACCTTTCCCCCGAGGCGTCTTCGGCCGTCCCGTAAGCGCCGCGTGAAATTCTCGACCATCACCACTGAGCCATCTACGACCATCCCGAAATCAATGGCACCGAGGCTCATCAGGTTGGCGGAGATGCCGAAGGCTTCCATTCCCAGAAAAGCCACCAGCATGGACAGGGGAATCACGCACGCCACGATCAGTGCGGCCCTCAAGTCTCCGAGAAACAGAACCAGTACAGCGACTACCAGGGCCCCGCCTTCGAGCAGATTGTTGCGCACAGTCCGGATGGTGCGGTCTATTACTTCCGATTGGTCATAGAAGGGAACGATCCTGACACCTTCAGGAAGCGAAGTCCGAATCCTCTCCAAGGCCTTCTTGACGCGCTCGATCACAGTCTTGCTGTTCTGGCCTTTCAGCATGATCACCATGCCAGAGACGCTCTCGCCCACGCCATCCCGGGTCACAGCCCCTTGCCGAGGCATCGCTCCGACCCTGATCTCGGCAATGTCCTCAAGGTAGATGGGTGTCCCCCGAAGCGAGGATATGACTGTCCTTCTCAGGTCATCGACCCCGCTCACACGGCCTAATCCGCGCACCGTGTACTGCTCGGATGCGTGCTCGACAAACCCTGCCCCGAAGTTGGCGTTGTTTTCGGCGATCCGGTGGAAGACGTCACGTAAACGGAGGTCGTAGGCACGCAGCTTCCCGGGGTCAACCTGAATCTCGTATTGACGCGTCACCCCTCCCCAGGTATTGATGTCAGCCACACCCGGTACCGCGCGCAGCTGGTACTTGATCTCCCAGTCGTGGAGGGTCTTGAGCTCCATCAGGCTGTGGCTATCCCCTTCCACCGTGTACTGGTAGACCTCGCCGAAGGCTGTGGCCACAGGACCCAGAGTGGGCTCCAGTCCGACCGGGACACGGGCCCGCGCTTCCACCAGCCGCTCGGCGACCAACTGGCGGGCCAGATAGGTGTCGATGTGGTCCTCGAAAACGATCGTGACAATCGAGAGCTCCAGCTTGGAGATGGAGCGTACTTCCAGGGTGTGGGGCAAACCCATCATGGCCGACTCGATGGGGAATGTGACCAGCTGTTCTATTTCGACCGCCGCCATCCCAGGAGCATCGGTCAACACGACAACCTGGTTGTTGCTCAGGTCCGGGAAGGCGTCAATCGGGATCCTGGACAAGGATCCCAGTCCCGCTAACACCAGCACGATCAGTCCGAAGAGAACGATCCCAGCATGATCGGAGTGGAAGTCAATGATCCGCTTTAACATGACCGGCTTGCTGCTGATCGGAAGAAGGTTTGTGCTTCTCTTCGATATCCCCGTCGCCCAATCGGGGATGCCGAATGCACGCTACCCCGCATTTCTCATCGCTGGTCTACTGCGTCGCCGCAAACATCTGTCCTGGCTGGTGCGGCGCCTCGCTACAACAAGCGAAGAGAAATGCGGGCTATTTCTCTTCGATTATTCTGTCCTTGAGCAGTTCAGACTTGAGAACGAACACGCCCCCTACCGCCACCTGCTCACCTTTCTCGAGTCCAGCAGCGATCTCCAGCCCCTGGGCCAGTTGGCGCCCCGGCTCCACCGGGCGTAGCTGGAAAGAATGGTCCGTCATTTGAACGAAAACCACGGAAGTCGTGTCGACCACCTGAACCGCGGCTGGCGGCACCACAAGCACCGACTCTCCCTGGCCGGCTCGAATCAGCAAACTGGCGTACATCTCCAGCTTCAGACGTCTCTGGGGATTGTCGACCTGGCAACGAACCTGGACGGTTCGGGTGTTCCGGTCGAGTGAATCACCGACCCAGAGCACCCGACCTCGGAAGCTTTCATCAGGATAGGCGCGCACCTGGATCTCTACTTGCATCCCCTTCTTCACCAAACCCAGATGCTCCTCCGGCACCTGCGCGATGACCCAAAGGCGACTCAGATCGCTGATCGTGTAGAGTCGCTCCGCCGGTGCAGCTACACCTCCCTTGGTGATGAGGCGCGCAATCACGGTACCGCGTATCGGGGAGTGTACCTCGACCAGATGCAGCGGAGTCTCTCCTCGATCGTCGGGCTGGGCAGCCGAGGGATAAATATCCCCCAGCTCGACTCCCAGATAGTTGAGGTGAATCTGAGCGCTCTCGATCTCGGCCTCGGCCATGGTCACCGCAGACTGGGCTGCCTGGAGGGCGGTCTGGTTCTGCTGAAGTTGTTGCAGGGACCCGGCCTTGAGCTGGTACAGCCGCTCCGCTCGCTGATGTGCCTGGCGGGCATAATCGAGTTCGGCTTGGCGTCGCTGCAGATCGGCGCGGGCCTTGCGGTACTCGGCCTTAACCTCGTACAGCTCGTGGCTGTGAATCCGCGCCAGAACCTGTCCCTCCTCTACAAAGCTTCCTTCCAAGACGTATGACTCAACCACGATCCCCTCGGTAAAGGAGCCAACCGTGACCGTTCGCTCCTGGTTCTCTACCACCCGACCCTCGACCTCGAGAATACGCGTCGCAGAGACCTCACGGACTGCCTCCACCGACAATCCGGCTAACTGCGCTGCGACGGGCTCCAGACGAACAACCGAGGGGATCGAATCCTGCTGCGGGCCTGCGCCTGTCGGGCTGGGCACCGCTGCGATACCCGGGAGGACGGCGGTCGGCGCCTCTGCACAGCCAGCCAGGGAGCAGTAGACACCCAGGATGAGCGTGAACTGCAGCATGCACGACCTCGGAGTCCAGTCTGAAGCGCCAACCCTGTGAGTCGGCAGAGAGGATTCAATTCGCACCGGAACTCTTTCCCTTGGATAGTGGAAGTGATTCGGTCCCCACGGCAGATTCGAGTTCCACCAGGCTGATGGCATAGTCGTGGGCGGTCCGGCCATAGAGCAACTGCACATCGATCCGCGCGCGTTGGGCATCCAGCAATCGGAACAGGTCGGAACCGCCTTCCTGGTGGGCTGCGAGTGCAATCTGAAGGCTCTCCTTGGAAGGGCCTAGCATACCAGCTTCCATGCGTCTCAACATCCTGGCTCGGTGAGCAACTCCCAAATGAGCAGCACGAACCTCTGTCTGAAGACTCGCCTGCAGGGCTCGCAACTGCGCTTTCGACTGACGCACCTCTGCCACAGCCACCGCTATGCCTCCGGCGTTTTGGTCCCGGACTGGCAACGGTACCGATATTCCCCCGATCAAGGTGTTGAACCCAGCAGTCCGCTTGTAACCGATAAATGGTGTCAGATTCGGTTTGCCGCGGGCCTTCGCCAACGAGACAGCTGCATCGGCCTGTTCAACGATGGCCGCGGCCAGGAGCATCTCGGGGTGATGTCGTACTCCTGACGCCATCAGTCCATCCAATACGGAGGGCCTCTGCCAGTCCCTGTCCGCGCTGGGAATAGTTAGCTGAACCAGTTCGAATGATGTATCTCCAGAAAGCAATCCCAGGGAACGGATCAGTTGCACTCGACCCCTCTCGGCTTGCATTACCGCGTTGGCATGCGCTATCTCGAAGCGTTCGCCTTCCAGCCGTACTTTGATGAGATCGGCCTCAGCTGCGACTCCAAGTGAAACTCGGGCATCATGGTAGTCGATGACTTGCCGAAAGGTCTCGACGCTCTTACCCAGTAGCTCTCGACGCTTCTGAGCAGCGAGAACCTCCCAGTAGGCCAACTTGACCGACTGGCGAATCCACCAGGCTGCCGCTTGCTTCTGCAGTTCAGCGATGCGGCGATCTCGAGACGCCAGCTGCTCCCGATGCCACTTCTTTCTCCCGGTCTCGATGGGTTGTCCCAGAGACACGAAAAGATCCAGATCATTGGCGGTCGAGAACGTTGGGTTCCCCCAGGCACGCCAATTCTCCGTTTGGATCCACAGGAGCGGATTCGGTGAGTACCCTGCCTGTCTTTCTGCACCTATCCGAGCATCAATCGCGGCACTGGCTGATTCCAGATCGGCGTGACGAGTCAGGGCAATCTCGATGGCTCGATCCAGAGTGAGCTGCCTCGGCAGATCCTGTCCCAGAGTTTCTCTTCCTCCGCCTAGAAACAGGAGCAGAATTAGTAGCCGGTATCTTCCAAACATAAAAACTCCCGCGTTGTGGATCACTTATTCTCTTGGGAAAAGTCCCTCTATCGTCTCAACTGGCTGCGAACCGGGTTGAACATCATCCTCACACTGATGCCTTCCAAACACAATTGTAGCGGTCCCAGAAGCACGCACATCGGCGGCATCACTGCGCACTTGAGAATCTATTCCCAGCCTCTCCACTTTCTCGGCGACGTGAGGAAGCCTGAAGCGCGAGCGAGGGGTTGGAGGGCAGCGCAATGGGGGGACGAAGAGGCCTGAGGCGCGGCAAGCAGCCAAGCCGGGGAGATTCGGAGTGTTCCCCGCCCCCTCGCTTGCGCTTCAGGCTTCCATGGCTCGGGACGTTTCGCTCTCGAATGGGGCCAGGGCTTCCTGGGTGCGGGACTGACCTGAAACCTCAATTGGCTCCGGCGAGTCGCCGTGGGTTCGGTCTCCAGGCCGAAGTATTCTTCTTTTCGAGCCTTTGGCTCGATACACGGCGGCCTGGAGACCGCCGCCACGGCCGGGACTTCAAGTTTCCTTCTTAAATGGGGCCAGGGCTCCCTGGGGGGCCACTGGCCTGGGAAATGCGACCTCTTCGAGGGTTTCGAGGGCGCCGGTATTGACTAGACGGCCCGGTCAAACGACAATGTGGCTTGCGCCTGGTCGGCGTCGAGGAGATCCGATGAACACGAAAGAGATTCAGGCTTTGCTGGAACTGGTCGGCCAGTTTGACATTGAAGAGTTCGAGATGGAGCGCTCCGGTGTTCGGATTCGCATTCGCAAAGGCTCATCGGGATCTCATCTTCAGACGAAGGCCACCGTAGGGCCGAGAGAAGACGCCAGTCTTCCCCCTTCGGAAGAGCCACCAGAGCCAGCCCTGGATCAGCCAGAGGACCTGTACATTTTCAGAGCTCCGATCGTGGGGACCTTCTACAACGCACCCAAACCGGATGCAGAACCATTCCTTCACCTCGGCGACTCGGTGGAAAGCGGCAGCGTACTTTGCATCATCGAGGCCATGAAGATCTTCAACCAGATCGAAAGCGACGCCGCTGGAGAGATCATCCGCGTCCGCGTCGAAAACGGCCAGCCCGTCGAGTACGGCGAGCCCCTCTTCGAAATCCGACTGAGATCCTAAGTACACCGTTTCATAAATACGGTAACGTTTGCAGATGGGGCTTGCGAGGCGAGATCAAGGCAGGAGGAGGAAGACAATGCCTGGCCATCTTCGACGACGACCAACGCAGAGATCGTCCGCAACCCCTATCTGCCCTCCGGGTGGCGACGGGACGGGCCGATTTCTTTGTCGCGCCTTCTCCACTATGGCAAGGCATAGCGTTCGTCGTCGCTTCGCGAACTCGACCCGTCGCGCTCGCCACAAACGTTGCCGTATTTATGAAATAGTGTACTAGCACCAAGCCATCCATGTTCAGAAAGATTCTGATCGCCAACCGCGGCGAGATTGCCCTTCGCATCATCGCCGCTTGCAAGGAACTAGACATTCCGACGGTCGCCGTCTACTCGGAAGCCGATCGTGACTTCCTGCACGTCCGATTCGCGGACGAAGCGGTTTGCATCGGTCCGGCTCGCAGCCTCGAGAGCTATCTCAACATTCCGTCCATCATCAGTGCTGCCGAGATAACCAACGTCGACGCACTCCATCCCGGCTATGGCTATCTGGCAGAGAACGCTCATTTCGCAGAGATGTGTGAGACCTGTGGAATCAAGTTCATCGGACCCTCGGCAGATTCCATCAGATTGATGGGTGACAAGGCACGGGCGGTAGAGACCTTTCAGCAACTCGGGATACCTACCATACCCGGGATCAGGTCGATCCAGGGAGAGGAGGACCAGCTCGAAAACCGACTCGATCAGGTCGGCTTTCCCCTGCTTATCAAGGCTGTGGCTGGAGGGGGAGGCAGGGGGATGCGGATCGTCCGCAGTGCTGACGAATTTCCCGCTGCCTACGCTGCCGCTCAGTCCGAGGCCCAGGGTGCGTTCGGGAGTGCCGAAGTGTATCTGGAGCGGTACCTCGAGAATCCTAGACACATTGAGTTCCAGATTCTCTCTGACGAACATGGCAACGTCGTGCACCTGGGTGAACGTGAGTGCTCGATCCAGCGCCGGCACCAGAAGCTGATAGAAGAATCACCCAGCCTGGCCATCTCCGAGGAACTCAGGGCGAAGCTGGGAGCCCAGGTGGTCGAAGTCATCCGCCAGCTCGAATACGAAAATGTGGGCACGGTGGAGTTTCTTTTCGACCAGCAGGGAAACTACTTCTTCATCGAGATGAATACCCGAATCCAGGTGGAGCATCCCCTGACCGAAATGGTGACTGGCCTCGATTTAGTGAAGGAACAGATTCGCGTGGCGGCCGGTCAGGAACTCGGCTTCTCCCAGGACAGTATTCAATTCAGAGGCCACAGCATTGAATGCAGGATCAATGCCGAATCCCCGGAAACATTCGCTCCTTCTCCGGGTCAGATCGTCGCCTATCACGCCCCTGGAGGAGCCGGCATTCGCGTCGACTCAGCGGCCTATACAGACTGTGTTATTTCTCCCCACTACGACTCGCTCATCGCGAAGGTGATCGCACACGGTCGTGACCGAAACGAAGCCATCGCTCGAATCAAGAGGGCACTGGACACATTCGTGATCGAGGGAATCCAGACCACTATTCCCCTTCACAGACGGGTACTGGACGACCCCGGTTTTGCAGCGGGTGATTACGGAACCTCTTTTCTGGAGCGGTTCGATATCTGATCACTTGGAGTACCCCATGAACGAGCAAGCCTCCCAGAGGGGTAAATGGGGATCGAAGTTGGGTTTCGTTCTAGCCGCGTCCGGTTCGGCCATCGGGTTGGGGAACATCTGGCGTTTCCCAACAGTCACCGGCGAAAACGGCGGAGCAGCGTTCGTCATCGTGTACCTCGCCTGTGTACTGCTCATCGGCGTCCCCATCATGTTGGCAGAGTTCACGATCGGCAGACGGGCAAAAAGCGACCCGATGGGAGCCTTCCGGAAATTGGCACCAGGAACCCTCTGGGAATTCGTAGGAGCACTGGGCGTCCTCACCGGACTGATGATCCTCAGCTATTACAGCGTGGTGGCAGGCTGGACTCTTAAATACATCACCCTGACCCTCACCGGGGCCCTTCAAGGTGCCGACCCCGACTCCATACGTACCACCTTCACAGACTTCATCCAAAGCGGGCAGTCGGTGACGAGTTACCACCTACTCTTCATGATCCTGACGGTCTGGATCGTGACCGGCGGCATTCAAGGGGGTATCGAGCGAGCCGCCAAGGTGTTGATGCCACTGCTCCTGGTGCTCCTTCTGCTGCTGGTGTTGAGATCGGTCACCCTGCCAGGAGCCCGGGAGGGCCTCCTCTTCTATCTCAAACCGGACTTCGGGAAGATCACCTTCAGCGTGGTCCTGGCTGCCCTGGGGCAGGCCTTTTTCTCCCTCAGCCTGGGTATGGGGGCGATGATCACCTATGGAAGCTACATCTCCGAAGACGATGACCTGGTCTCGAGCGCCGTTTCTGTAAGTTGCTTCGATTCATTGATTGCGATTCTGGCGGGTTTCGCGATCTTCCCGGCTCTCTTCTCGGTCCCCGGACTTTCTCCGAATGCAGGTCCGGGCCTGATATTCGTCGTTCTACCCAATATCTTCAACGCCATTCCTCTAGGGCAGCTCTTCGGCTCTTTGTTCTTCGTCCTGCTGGCAATCGCGGCCCTCACCTCCTCCATCTCCCTGTTGGAGGTGACTGTTGCCTACGCCATCGACCAGCTGCACTGGAAAAGAACAAAGGCGGCCCTGGTGATGGGGCTGATCGTCTTCCTGCTTGGTGTGCCCAGCGCCCTATCCAATGGCGCCGTCCCTGCGTTCTCAGGGATCCTGGATGTCGTGGATCGGTACTTCGGAAGTATTTCTTTGGTCCTGGGGGCCCTTCTCCTGAGCCTCTTTGTAGGCTGGAAGTGGGGTATCCCCAGCGCTCTCGAAGAAATTGGACAGAGCAGAGCCAAGTTCGGGTTGGCTGCCGTCTGGGGGTTTCTGCTTCGCTACGCCTGCCCTATCGCTATCGTCACGATTCTGGTCAACATTCTGATTGGATGATCTGTCCATGCAGAACTTCCAGCTGCCACCAGTCTATCCGATCACGGGATCCCTTCCCGGCCTTAATCACGCCGAACTCGCCAAAACTCTGCTCCAGGCAGGAGCCCGATTCTTTCAGGTCAGGGAAAAGGATCTTCCCGATTCGGAACTCTATGAGCAGCTACTGAAAATAGAACGTTTCTGCTCAGTGTCTCAGGCCCGGTTCCTGGTGAATGACCGGGTCGATCTGGCATTGGCTACCCAGGCCCATGGCGTGCACCTGGGCCAGACCGATCTACCCGTCGCCGCGGCCCGCGAGTTACTCGGGGCGAATGCCATCCTGGGACTCTCCACCCACAGCCCGGCACAATTCGAGCGTGCACTGAAAGAGGACGTCGACTATCTGGCCCTGGGACCGATCTTCGCTACCACTAGCAAGAACAGTCCCTACCCTCCTCTCGGAACCAACCTGCTGAAGCAGATCATCACCAACACTCCAGTGCCGGTGGTAGCCATCGGAGGCATCACGCTCGAGACCACCCCGGAGGTCTGGGAATCGGGAGCGGCTTCGGTAGCCGTAATCTCTGACATCCTCCACGCGGAGCACCCGCCAGACAGGCTGGCCCGATACCTGGAGCTGGCAGGGAAACACTTTCGTTGAACACCCGAGAAGAGTTCACTTCCCGCTGGGGCCTCATCATTTCGGTGCTGGGGGTTGCAGTCGGCACCGGCAACATCTGAAGATTTCCCCGGATCGTCGCCACCAATGGCGGCGGATCATTCCTGGTTCCGTGGATCATCTTTCTGTTTCTCTGGAGCATTCCCCTGATCATGTCGGAGTTTGCCATCGGCAAGCTCACCCGTCAGGGGACCGTGGGATCCTTCGCCACCCTGATGGGAAAGCGCTTTGCCTGGATGGGAAGCTTCGTGGGGTTCGTGGCCATTGCGATCATGTTCTACTACTCGGTGGTCGCGGGTTGGTGCATCCGCTACTTCTTCCAAGCCGCCAGCGGTGAGTTGCTCAGGATCACCGACCACGACGCCAACTGGAACACCTTCATCGAAAGCGGGTGGGGAGCGGTCTTCTTCCACTTTGTCGCGAGCACTCTGGCTGTCCTGGTGGTGCGGCGGGGAGTGGTGCGTGGAATCGAGAAAGCCAACCGGTTTCTGGTTCCGACTCTGTTTGGACTGATCTTGCTCGCGGCCGTGCGTGCCGTGACCCTGCCGGGCGCAGAGAAAGGGCTGGAATTTCTCTTCACTCCCAACCTGAGCGCCTTGCTGAACTACAGGATCTGGCTTCAAGCCCTCACCCAGAACGCCTGGGATACAGGGTCCGGCTGGGGGTTGATCCTGACTTACGGCGTCTACATGCGCCAAAGAGAGGATATTCCCTTGAATGCTGCCCTCATCGCCCTGGGAAACAACTCGCTCTCGCTGCTGGCGGCGATAGCGATTTTCTCGACGGTATTCGCGACGATTCCGGAAGGCGCTGCAGATATGATTCGGAGCCCTGGACCCGCCAACACCGGCCTCACCCTGATCTGGCTCCCGCAGCTGTTTGCTCAAATACCGGGCGGCAGCACTCTCCTGGTCCTTTTCTTCCTGGCCCTCAGCTCCCTCATCTCCATGGTCGAGCTGGGAGCCCGCATCCTGATGGACGCCAAAATGTCCCGGGGCGGCGCTCTCCGAGTGATCTACATAGCAACGCTGATTCTCGGGTTGCCTTCCGCCCTGAGCCTTGATTTCTTCGCCAACCAGGACTGGACCTGGGGAATCGCTCTCATGGTGAGCAGCGCCTTCATTGCGATCGCGGTCCTGCGCCATGGCGTAGATCGCTTTCGCACCCTTCAGATCAACTCCTCCTTCAGCGACTTCCAGGTGGGAACCTGGTACAACTACGCCCTCCGATATGTGATTCCCGCGGAAATTTCGGTTCTGGTTATCTGGTGGTTCTGGCAGGTAATCCAGGCTGATCCAGAGCATTGGTGGAATCCGTTTCGAATCGAATCGGTAGGAACCTGTATACTGCAGTGGGCCCTGGCCCTTTTGCTCTTCAAGCTTGCCAATTCCTGGATCGTCGAAAGGACCTCGGGATTTGAGTAGCGTCGCCTGGCTGACAATGATCGTCGTTCTGGGCATCGTCTGGGAAGGATTTACGATCTGTCTGCTGCTAGCGTTGCACAAAGAGAGAAGAAAACACTAGCAAACGTGCTCCTGATCGAGCTTCCTGCTTCCTGCTCGTACCCGACATGAATTTATTGCTCTTCGAATCTCCCTCAGGCAGGGTCTACCCGGTCCTGGAATTCCCGCCCCGAACCGCCACCTGGACACAACAAGAACCCGCCGAACCTGATTCCCTGAGGGAAAAGATCTATCGAGGCTATCAAAAACTGGAGGAGCGAGTTGCCTATCATGAGCGTCTCTGCTCTACCTTACGACACGTCGACCATCTCAGGATCCTCCACGGCTGTGAGCTCGAGCAAGCGGAGATTGAACGCAGGTTGGCAACTTTTTTCGCCCAGGCTCGCCGCAAGCATAGCCGATGGCTCGTAGTCGATATCACTTTGGCTCTTCTGGGGAGTCTCTTGACACCCATTCCGGGCCCCAATGTCTTTTTTCTCTACCCGGCACTTCGAGCCTATGGCCACTACTGCGCCTGCAAAGGTGTCACCAATTATCGAAAACTTGGTATGATTCAATTCGAGACGGACGCGTTGATCGATCAAGTTCAGAATCAAATCGATCAACCCGAGGCTATTCAGCCCGTCATCAAACAGCTAGAAGACCGCTACAATCTGGTCGATCTAGAGGAACGACTCACTGCCCTGAGAATGCAATGAAGCTTGACCCCGATTTCATGAGAACAGTCGTCCTGTTCTCGGATCTGCCCGACGAAGAACTGCAAATAGTCTCCGACATCTTCAAGGAGACCAAGTACCAGCGTGGATAAATCGTCTTCTTTGAGGAAGACACCGGCAAGTACATGTACATTCGTCAAGAGTGGGAGGGTGAAGGTTTCCCGGCTCCTTCCCACTGGCAAGGAGATGATCCTGGCATTCCACCAATCGGGCGAGTACTTCGGCGAAATGGCATTGATTGACGGGGAGACCACTCCTGCCACGGTGACGGCCGTCGTCCCCAGCGTCATCCTCTTCACCGGCAGTCATGAGTTCTCCGGCTTGATGGATCATCCCACGATCAACCAAACGATCTTAAAGACCCTGTGCAGCCGCTGCCGAGATGCCTGACGTCAGATCAAGGCACTCAACTTCTACAACGCGGAAGCGCGGATTCGGACGGCCCTTTATCACCTCTCCCGTAACAAAGGGATCAAGACGAGTGCCGGAATCCGGATCGATCTCAAGCTGACCCATCGAGAGCTGGCCAAGCTCACTGGCATCTCCCGTGAAACCGCCACGCGCGTCATCAGCCAGTTGCAGGGCGGCAGTATCGTCCAGGTCAAGCAGAGACAGTTCCTGATTCTGGATCCGGACAAACTTTTAGAGGAACTCCTCGACTAGGGTCGGAACGTCGAAAAGCCGTCGCACGTCGGAACGTCTGAACGTCGCACGTCCCAGGTCATGGATCACCGGTGGCAGTTTTCCCACTTTTAGGTTTCCGCGGCTTTCAGTTCCGGAGCTGGCTGCTGCCGGCCAAGAGACGTACGACGACGTTCAGACGTTGACGTACGCCTCGACCAGGAAATCGCTTCCCAGGCGACGCAAACGAATACTCTGCAATTGGAGAGCCTGCGATAGCCGCCCCACTCCTAGATCCGCTATGCCGGGGATGCCGCTTCCTCCGATGATCTTGGGACCGTAGAAAAAGCTGATCTTCTGCACTACCCCCGCCTTGAGTGCCGACGCCGCCACCTGACTTCCCCCTTCGATCAGAAGACTGGTGATCCCCTCACGGCCGAGAGCATCCAGGATTTCATCCCAATCCAGTCGATCCCGTTTCTCTGCAACCGGAATCAGCCTGGCGCTGGAAGGAATCAAGTTCGGCGCAGAAACTCCTTCAGAGTGAAAAATGATCACAGAATCCTGGGAATCGAAAAGCCGCGCACCCTGGGGAGTGCGGAGATGCGAATCCAAGACCACTTTCGTAATCCGGTTTCCCTGACGCCACCTCACGTTGAGCGAAGGGTCGTCTTCGAGAACGGTATTCACTCCGACCAGAATGGCATCGTGGTTATAGCGAAGACGTTGAGCCTCCCTTCGTGCCACCTCCCCCGTAATCCACTGGGAGTCTCCGCCGCGAGTCGCAATCATGCCGTCCAAGGTAAGCGCGAGCTTCAGGCGAGTAAAAGGTCGAGCCCTTTTGGCGAAGTAGAAGTACGACTCGTTCAGACGCATTGCCTCATCGCAGCAAAGACCCTGGTGCACCGCGATTCCACGAGACCGAAGTTTACCGCCGCCGCCTGTGACATCAGGATTGGGATCCGGAACAGCCAGGAAGACCCGCTGGATGCCCGACTCTATAATCCGGTCAGTGCAGGGTGGAGTGCGTCCGAAATGGGCGCAAGGCTCCAGGGTAACGTACAGAGCTGCCCCTACGGACTGGGTGCCAGCCTGTCTCAGAGCGACAACTTCGGCATGATCTCGTTTCTCGAAGACATGATAGCCCTCCCCTACGATCCGGCCCTCTTTTGCAACAACCGCTCCCACCAGTGGATTGGGGGCAGCCCGGCCTTCACCTCGGCGAGCCAGGACGATTGCCCGCTTCATGAATCTCTCATCTAGCTGGGAGTGCGGAAGTCCAGTTTTGGACATAGGGTTCAGACACCCCTTTCGTGGCAGTCGTTGCGGCTTCCTATCACGGTATTACGATGAGCACGACCTCACTGCTCACGACTCACTGACCACCGCATGGCATTGATCTTTCTCTTGTCGGCACTGAGAATCTCGACCTGGGTCCCGTTTATGGAAAAAACCTCGCCAGCCGTGGGGACCTTCCCAAGATGAGCAACAACGAAGCCTGAGATGGTGGTCACGTCGGTTTCACCTAGATCCAGACCCAGAGCATCCTCCAACTCGTCAACCTCTACGCCTCCCCTGACCATGTAGTGGCCTTCTCCTTCGTTGACGAGGTCGACTCTACGCATCTCATCCTCATCCCATATCTCGCCTACGATCTCCTCCAGAACATCCTCGATCGTCACAAGACCGGAAACCGTCCCATACTCGTTGATCACGAATGCCATCTGTTCCGCCCGTCCCTGCATTTCCTTCAGTAGCTCCGCAACCTTCTTGGTCTCTGGGACGTAGAGCGGCTTTTTGACCAGGGGTGTGATCGGATCGTCCCCACCAGATTCCTTGAGATGAGTCAGAAGATTCCGCACGTAGACGAGACCCAGAATCTGATCGAGGCTTCCCCGATAAATGGGAATCCTCGAATGCTTGCTGGAAACCACGAGTTCCGTCAGCTCGGAGATCGTCGTCTGCTCTTCGGCTGCGACAATCTCTGTTCGAGGCGTCATGATCTCCTTGACCAGGGTACTGCCAAACTCCAGTGCTGACTGAATCAAGTCACTTTCTTCTTCCTCGAAGATTCCCTCCTCCTCGCCGACGCCGAGGTAGGCTTCTATTTCCTCTTCGGTGGCCTCCTCTTCCTGACTCTCATCCTCATCCTCAGGGCGACTCCAACCTCGGAAGACACGCAGGGTGGACGCTAGCGGGACACTTAGCCAGACCAAGATGGGATAGCACCTGGACAGAGGCGGGACCAGCCGGGCCAAAAACAGCTCTGGAGCCGATTGAGCTAGGATCTTCGGAACCAAATGTCTGAAGATGAAAACGGTAAAGAGAAGGATCAAGAAGGCGGCAAAGGGAGCATAAGGCAAGGCCTCACCTAGAAGCATGCTGGTGATCAGTACGGCCAGACCGACCTGGGCCAGGTGGCTCCCAAACTCGAGTGGAAGCAGAAACTGCCCTCGGTCGTGCACCATCTTCTTGACCAATCCTCCACCGATTTCAGCTTCTCGTTTTGCCAGGATTCTCAACGTCAAGCGGGATAGGCGACTAATCACGGTCTCCAGGGTGGATAAAAAGAGGAGGACTGCTAGCAGGAGAACGATGGTAAAGAGCTCAAGGGGCACCAGGTAACTCAATGAAGCTGTAATTCCTTTCTCAGTTCTCGCTCCAGCCTCTCCATCTCTCCCCGGTCGACCTCGTGATCGTAGCCGAGCAGGTGAAGCACTGCGTGCAGCGTAAGGGTGTTCAGCTCCTCGACGAGAGTCTCCCGCTTTTGGCGGCATGCCGTCTCGGCCGAGATCATTATGTCGCCCAGATAAGGTTCCTCTCCAGGCAAGGCATCCTCCCCGGAAGGAAAAGCGAGGACGTCTGTTGCCTCATCCTTACCACGAAACCTCCGATTGTACTGTTGAATCGTTGAATCACTGACCAGCACGGTAGTAAGATCCGACTCGATCTGGAGCCTTTGAGTCAGTTGAACCAGAAAGCTCCTGAGAGCCCGGGTGTTCACACGAACCTTCCGCTGTCTATTGAATACTTTGAGTTTCAGTCTCTGTTCCGACAACGCCTTTGTTGAAGTCAAACCCGGGGTACTGAACGCGATGGTGGTACATACCGCTGAGGACTCTTCCGAAGGTCTCGGCTATCTGATCGAGCTCCTTCATGGTGATATCGCACTCATCAAACTGGCCATCCTCAATGGTCCCCTGGACGAGCCTTCGGATCATCCCTCGAATCTGCCCCGGAGAGGGATCCTCCAGAGTGCGGGAGGCGGCCTCGATCTGATCCGCTAGTATGAGTATGGCCGCTTCTTTGCTTTGGGGTTTAGGGCCGGGATAGCGAAAGTCGCTTTCGTTGATCTTCTTACCCTGATTGCTTTCTGCCTCCTTGGCCTTGCGGTAGAAGTACGTCATCACGCGGGTCCCGTGGTGTTCGGGGATGAGGTCGCGAACCCTGGGCAGCAGCTTGATCTCCTTGGCAATAGCAAGTCCGTCCTTGACGTGGCTGGCCAGGATCAGACTCGACATGCTGGGAGACAGATTCTCATGTTTGTTACCCGAATATATCTGGTTCTCAATGTAGTACTCGGGCGTTTTCAACTTACCAATGTCGTGGTAGTAGGCCCCCACCCTCACCAGCAGCGAGTTGGCCCCAATCCGCTCCGCGGCAGCCTCAGCCAGGGTTCCCACGATGATGCTGTGGTGATAGGTGCCCGGCGCCTCCAACGCAAGACGGCGCAGAATTGGGTTGTTGAGGTTTGAGAGCTCGAGAAGACGAATATCCGTCGTGACTTCGAATAACGACTCCAAAACCGGCAAGAGAAGGGACGCCAGCATGGCAGCAAACAACCCGCTCAAGAGAGCACTGAAGGATCGAACCGAAAAAACCAGCCACAGAAAATCTGGTGAGGTCGAGTAAAGCTGCTGGGCCAGGGCAACAAGCAGGTTCACACAACCGATGATCATACCTGCCCTGATGATTGCCGAGCGTTCCCGGTACTGCTCCAAGGCGTACCTGGCAGCCAGGCTTCCTGCCAACGAGTAAACAAAGAGAGAGCTCTCACCGGAGAGGAGCACGACAAAGACAGAGAAGGTCAGTGAGTAGAAGGTGGTCAAGTGAACGTTGGTGAGAAGGGTTGCCAGAACACTTCCCAACGCCAGCGGTGCTAATAAGTAGAGATGAATTGGATTCTGCAGTACATCTATGTGCAGACTCGGCAAGACCACGTCCACGAAAACCATGAACAGCTTACTAACCAGGACACACAGGGTGAGGATGAGTAGGAGAAGCAGGTGGGAACCATGGGCTTCCCCCTCACGCTTTCGCTCGGCAAGGGTGTAGTGTCCAAGAGCGAATAGGAAAAAGGTCACCACCAGGAAGATTCCGACAAATTTCCCGGCCAGGCGGCGGGGTTGTTTGATGCTCTTCAAGGTTTGAAGAATGAGAAATTCCTGCGCGCCTACTTCATCGCCTACTCGTATGATCGTTCTACCCTTCCGAACCTGGATAAGAACGGGGTCTAACTGTTCCAGCGCACGCCGGGTCAGCTGCTCTGTGGCCGCCTCATCCAGTTGGACATTGGGAACGATCCAGGAATCTAGAAAGCTGATGAGCTTCTTCTTTTCTTCACTTCCCACGGCCGTCAGCTCGTATTGATTTCGCCTCAGAACATCGCGGGCCTGGCCCAGATCCTTTATGGCGATCCAATTCTTGAGGGGGGCTTCCTTCCCGGTAATCGCGTTCCGAAGCAGCATCCCCCGCTCCTGATACTGCAGAAGGATGTCCCGGGCCAGGATGACACCGGGCGGCTTCATCGATTCCTGTAGGATCTTGACCACCTGGGCTTCCAAACTTGGCGAAAAGCCGTGGTCCAGGCAGATCTCGAGAACGCCCCCTTGCGCGAATCGGGTCAGCACCCGAGCCAATTCACCCAGGAACTCAGATCGGACCGTGCTTGACAACGGCCTATCAGAAGGAATCCCCAGGCTCTGCTTCTCTCGAGCAATCCGATGGCGGGCATCGGCAAAGGCACTGCGCAGTTCCGACTCCAGGCGGCCATTGATTCTCAAATCCAGCACAAAGACGACCGGGACCTCCTTGAGGCTGTCTTCCCGCATCGCGTTAGTGGCAACGCTGTCCTCTACCTGAAAATCCTGGGAGGCCTCGATCGATCGATCCGCGATGTCTCCGACCTCGTAATCGGGAATGCTCTGAAACTGGTAGCCCACCAGCAGCACCGATAGAATCGCGGAACTCGCCAGGTAAATCAGAAGCTGAAAAACCGTCAAGTGGGCAAAGGGCCGGCGATGCCACTGCTCGGCACCGAGAAAGCGCTTTACGAGATCGCTGCGCCTGCTGGACTTACTTTCCATTTCCGGACACCCCGACGGTGTGGCACCCTCTACCGATTGATTTTTCTGGGTCTATTAGTTGCTGGAGTGCGCCCCGAACCCTTTTCGGGACAAAGCTCGAGTCACGGCCGGACGCCGCTCCCATTGAGTCATACGAGGTCTATTGTAACAGAGGCGGCCGCCCTTAGGGTCTGCCCAAGAATAGCTTGGTAGAATTGGCGCTCAGATTTGCACCAGATTTGGCTGCGAACGATTGAGCGAAACCGCAGGCGTAGCCGGGTCTACGTTGAGTATTTCGCGATTGAGGAGCGGCCGAAGATGGTGTGAAGATGAGATGCCAAAATGGCAAGTTATTCTTGCGTAGACCCTTAGCCCTCATATCTCTTGAACAGTAGGCAAGCATTGGTTCCTCCGAAGCCGAAGGAATTGGACATGGCATAGCGAATGTCTCCGCGACGGGAATGGTGTGGGACATAGTCGAGGTCACAATCCGGATCCGGAACTTCCAGGTTGGCGGTGGGAGGAATGATCTGGTCCCGGAGTGCTAGAACCGTAATGCCACCTTCCAGTCCACCGGCAGCGCCGAGCAGATGGCCCGTCATCGACTTGGTTGAGCTGATCGGTATCTTGTACGCGCGTTCTCCAAAGACCTTTTTGATCGCCAGCGTCTCGATTCGGTCATTGGGAGGGGTACTGGTACCATGAGCGTTGATGTAGTCCACCTCGCTGGAATCGATCTGGGCATCCTTCAAGGTGGCCTTCATCACCCGAATGGCACCTGAACCGCTTTCCGGGGGCGCGGTGATATGGTGGGCATCGCCACTCATTCCATAGCCGCAGACTTCCGCCAAGATCTTGGCTCCTCGACACTCGGCAAGGGAGAACTCTTCCAATACCAGGATCCCGGCTCCCTCACCCACTACGAACCCGTCTCGCTCAAGATCGAAGGGACGACTTGCCTTTTCCGGCTCATCATTGCGGGTGGAAAGCGCCCTCATGGCGGCGAACCCACCGACTCCCATCTGCGTGATTGCGGCCTCCGTACCACCCGCGATCATGACGTCCGCATCCCCTCGCTGAATCAGCTTGAAAGCATCGCCAATGGCATGACTACCCGCCGAGCAGGCGGTACAGGTGGCAGAGTTGGGACCCTGTGCGCCAAGCCTGATTGAGACCTGACCTGCAGCCAGATTCACGATGCAGGAGGGAATGAAAAACGGCGAGATCTTGCGCGGCCCCTTCTCCAGAAAGGTGATGTGTTCACGCTCAATAAAGGCGAACCCTCCAATGCCGGAACCAATATAGACACCGATGCGTTCGCTATTGCTCTGCTCGATCTTCAAAGAAGCGTTTCGTACCGCATCCTCGCTGGCGGCTATCGCGTAGAGGATGAAGTTATCCATCTTGCGGGCATCCTTGGGCTTCATGAAGACCAAAGGATCAAATCCCTTCACTTCTGCCGCGATCCGGCTGGAAAATTCGGAGGCGTCAAAGTGGGTGATCGGGCCGACCCCGTTTTTCCCCTCGCGCAGAGCTTTCCAGGTGGTTTCGGCGTCCAAGCCCAGGGCGGACACCAACCCCACACCCGTCACGACGACCCTTCTTTTCAAGATGTTCCTGCTTCCGGAAGGTCCTATTTCTGGTGAGCCTTAATATAGTCGATCGAATCCCGAACGGTTTGGATCTTCTCCGCATCTTCGTCGGGGATTTCCAGGTCGAAATCCTCCTCAAACTTCATGACGAGTTCGACGGTGTCAAGAGAATCGGCGCCGAGGTCATCCACGAAGTGAGAGTCAGAGTTCACATCATCTTCATTCACACCCAGCTGCTCTACTATAATAGCCTTCACGCTTTCTTCGAGCGATGCCATTACTCCTCCATTCTTCCTAGAAGATCCAGGGTCTCCAGCATTGTTGCTGGACGCCCCTACATGTATATTCCGCCGTTTATGTTTAGCACATGACCTGTGATATATCCAGCCTCTTTTGAGGCCAAAAATCGTACTCCAAAAGCCACGTCTTCGACGCTTCCGAGGCGCCTCAGAGGAATCGAAGCTTCTAACTCGCTCCGTGTCTTCTCGGGCAGATCTCGGGTCATATCGGTCTCGATGAATCCTGGAGCAACCGCGTTGACGGTCACGTTCCGACCGCCCAATTCTCGGGCGAGGGCCTTGGTAAATCCTATCAAGCCGCTCTTGCTAGCCACGTAGTTGGTCTGGCCGGCGTTTCCCATCTGGCCAACCACCGAGGCGATATTGATCACGCGGCCAAATCGCTGTCGAATCATACCCCCGATAACTGCTTTGGTGGCGTAATAAACTCCGTCCAGATTGGTCGAGAGGACCGCCTTCCATTCCTCTTCCTTCATACGAAGCAAGAGATTATCTCGGACGATTCCGGCATTGTTCACGAGAATGTCGATTTCCCCAAAGTGCTCACGGATCTGCGCTATGCCCTCTTTTATTTGATCCGGATTCGAAATGTCCATCTGAAAAGCCAGGCTTGCCCCGCCATTCGTACGAATGGCTTCGGCACACTCCTGGATCGCAGATAGGGAACGCGCCGCCACCGCTACCGTGGCTCCGCAACTTGCAAGATCCTCTGCAACCCTACGCCCAATTCCCCTGGATGCACCGGTGACCAGCGCCACTTGATCTGAGAGATCAGACATACGCCTCCAACTGGGCCCGGCTTCCGATCTGTACGGTTTCGGCCGACGAGATCGTCTGCCGAATGAGCCGGCTCAGTACCTTGCCCGGACCAACCTCTACGAAGGTCCTGACACCTTGATGCCACAGGACTTCGATCACTTCCTTCCACCGTACCGGAGCTGAAACCTGCCGAATCAACCCCTCCCGCACCGCCTCGGCACTGGTGACCCTTTCCGCGCCAAAATTGTTGACGAGAGGTCTCCTCAAATCTGTGAACGGCACGGATCGCATCACCTGAGCCAATCGTTCTTCAGCCGGCTTCATCAAAGCACAATGAAAAGGTGCACTCACTGGGACCACAATGGTCCTACGAGCTCCACGTTCTTTTGCTATCAGGCAGGCCCGCTCGACCGCACTCCGGCTTCCGGAGATAACGATCTGCCCAGGCGAGTTCACGTTGGCTGGGGAGACGACCTCCCCTTGGCTGGCGTCCTGGCACACACTCTCTACCTGGGACGTCCCCAGCCCTAACACGGCAGCCATACTTCCCTCTCCTACCGGCACCGCCTCCTGCATGAATTGTCCCCGCTGGCGCACCAGATCGACACTGTCGGAGAACTGGAGTGCTCCGGCGGCAACTACCGCCGAATACTCCCCTAGGCTGTGCCCGGCCACAAAATCGGGAATCCTGCCGAACCGCTCCAAAACCCGGAACAAGGCAGTAGATGTAGTGAGGATGGCAGGCTGAGTGTTCTCAGTGAGCGACAGGTCCTCATCCGAACCCTCAAAACAGAGCCGACTGAGACTAAAGCCGAGAACATCGTCGGCTTCTTGAAACACCGCTTGGGCCTCCGGAAAAGCCTCGGCCACGTCGCGGCCCATTCCCGAACGCTGAGAGCCCTGACCTGGGAAGACAAAGGCTATCATGGGTGTGATAGGGTCGGCAGCTCCGAGAGGTTCCTCGCGCGCGAACCCTCAGCTCTCCTTGACTTCCATGATCTGCCTGCCCTTGTAGAAGCCACAACTGGGGCAGGTGCGATGGGGAAGGACCGAACTGCCACAATTGGTACAGACCGACAGCCCTGGGGCTGTGAGCGCGTTGTGGGCCCGTCGCTTTCCCCTCCGTGACTTAGAATGCCTTCGTTTTGGGTTTGCCACCGTACTATCCTTTCCCTATCCAGCCCTGACCAGGAGCCGAGCGTTACGACCTGTCGAACGCCGCTAGTCCTTCCGAAGAGCGGAACTCAAGACCCAATTCCTTGACAGCGCCCCCCGAACTGCGGTCCAAGCGTCTTCATTTCAACCTCTGCTTCAAAGCCGCCAAGGGAGCGAGTCTTGGATCTATGGTCTCGCGCACACACCGACACTCCCCCTCATTTAGATCGACTCCGCACCGATCACATAGTCCTTGACAGCTTTCACTGCAAATCGGATTCATCGGAGTTTCCAAAACAATTTGCTCTCCAACAACAGCGCTCAGATCCAGCTGGTCATTTCGATAGAAGCCAACCACCAGATCATCGTAGTCCAATTCGAACTCGTCTCCCTCATTTTCTGCTTCGGGATCGGGACTATATTCGAGATTGAATTCCTTGTCCACACTCTTCAGGATCGGTTTCAAACAGCGACAACAAGTGAGCTTGATCGCAGCAGAAACCCGTCCCCGGATCCGCACCAGAACTGCTGACAGCGACAATACCAAGTCCACATGTACCGGACGCTCTAGCTCACAGACATCCGACTCGATCGTGAGATCCTCTTCGGCGAAGTCCACCTCCAACGAAAGCGGCTCTGATCTCCCCCTCAACTGGCTTACATTTACGAGCATCGTATCTGATCCCAGAATTCTCTTGGTGGATTTCGGCTGCCTTTGAAGAAACGGGAATCTACTACAATTGGGGCGAGACTGTCAACCTGACAGGACCTTTCCTAGATCCCTAAATAGCTTTCTCTCAAGCAATTGTGTACCTGGAGCTCTCGGCGTATCGGCTCCGGGCATAGAGATCGGTCATTCCCGCAATATAGTCGCAGACCACACGATGAATTCCCAGAATTCCAATGCGGGAGTAGTGTCCCTCGGGAAGCCTTTGAGGATAGTTCACGTAATGCCGGAAGAGTCCTGCAATCAAGGATCTCGCGTCCTCCCGCGCCCTCTTAAGCGCTGGATGGGTATAGAGGTGGGAGCGAAGGAACTGCTTCAATTGCTGGTTGTAGGCAGCAACGTCGGGTTCGAACCGAGTCAATCTGTCAGGAAATGCCCTCACCCTTTCAACACTCTCAATTTGGTTTTTCTCGAGAAAAGAACGAGTCTCACGAATCAGACTGGTAGCCAGGACATCTATGAGCCGACGGACGGTTTCGCTGACCTTGATGCCCTCAGCCGCATCGCTATAGGCCGATTCTACCTCCTGGTAGAGCTCACGAAACAAGTTCACGTTCTGGCAAATCTGGTCGACGGAAAGCAGCCCCGAATCGTATCCATCATCCAGATCGGCCGAGTTGTAGGCGATCTCATCGGTGAGGTCGATCAGTTGGGCCTCCAGGGGAGGCCGCTCCCCTTTTCGGTACTCGCTGATATCGACGTAGGTGGCATCTTCTTTTCCGTAATCACGGCTGTGCTTGACCACACCTTCCCGAACCTCGAAGGTCAGGTTCAGCCCTCGGAAGGATGCGTATTTCTCTTCAAAGTCTTCGATTATCCTGAGGGCGTGAAGGTTGTGCTCGAATCCAGAACCACACTCATGCATGAGCTGGTCCAGGACTTCCTCTCCATCGTGGCTAAAGGGGGGATGTCCAATGTCGTGACTCAGTGCCAAGACTTCACACAGGTCCGTGTTCAGCCCCAGCGCCTCGCTGACCGTTCGCGCGATCTGGCTCACCTCCAGGGAATGCGTCAGACGATTGCGGAAATGATCTGAGTAGGCTGGACTGAAGACCTGGGTCTTCCTTTCCAGACGGCGAAAGGCCTTGGTGTGAATGATGCGGTCCCGATCCCTCTGGTATTCGCTGCGATAGGGGTGCTGTCCTTCGGGAAAACGCCGCCCTGCACCATTTCCGTCGTGCATGGCGTAGACAGCAAGGGGCATCGATCAAGTATAACAGCGCACTCACTCGCATTTCCGTCGGTCGAACCTCACGTGGCAGCCAAACCTGGTTCTTTGGTACACTATGCCGCGACGCGCCTGTAGCTCAGGTGGATAGAGCTAGGGGTTCCTAACCCCTGTGCCGCAGGTTCGAGTCCTGCCAGGCGCAAGACAACAAGGAAGCAGTGCAGTAGAAGGAAGGTAGTGATTTGGCAGTAAAACGGCTTTCCCGAAAGGAAATTGTCCAAGAGGACAGGATCCACGCCCGACTCTCTCAGATCTCTCAATGGGTTCTTCGTAACCGAAGTTATCTTGCTGCTGCTGCTGTCATTCTAGTAATGGCCATCGTCGGTTTCTGGGCCCTACAAGGTTACCGCGAGGGGCAAGTCACTGAGACGCGGGGCCTCTTCTCCGACGCTCTTGAACTCTATCACGCGACCTTAGACGAGCCCGAAGAGGAGGCTGAAGGCGCGGGAGAGAAAGAGAAATCTGCCGAGGAAAAAGCTCAGGCCCGGGCACAAGAGTTGGCCAACAACCGACACCGATTCCGATCCGAGCAAGAACGGAACCAGAAAGCCAAAGAGGCCTTTGCCCAGTTGGTGGAGGAGTACCCTAACTCTCAGCTCGGAATTTTATCCCGTTATTACCTAGCACTGATCGCACACCGGACTGATCGTAGCGAAGAGGCGAAGGAAGGCCTCACCTGGGTCATCGAAAACGCAGACGCCGGCGAGACCAAGAACCTCGCCCGCAACGCCTTGGCACAAATCATTCTGGGCGAAGGTAACCCAAAAGAGGCCGCCGATCTATTGGAGCAGATGCTGGAAGAACCATCACCCAACTACCCTCTCCAGATCATTCTCATGAGCCTGGGCTGGAGCTACGAGAAAGCGGGAAACCAGGACAAGGCCATAGAACAATACAAGAAGATTACCTCCGAGTATCCCACCAGCCCGCAGTCTCAAGAGGCTCAAAGCCGCATCGACGAGTTGGAAGACGCCAGGGCACCCGACGACACCGAGGCCTGATTAGGGCTAGACTAAGCTGAAACTTCAAAGAATCGTCTACACGTTTGAACGTCGCACGTCTCCTGTCCTCCGCGGGTGCCGCCAACGGGGTGGACTACCAGCGTTACGAAGCCAAGTCCGACAGCGCCGCGAACGACTTGAGCCGTTAGCGAAATGAGCCCAGGTTCCAAGGAGAGAGCCGGACAACTCTTCCCCACGCAGTGACGCAGAATTCCCCAGTAGCCGGAAGTTTCTTTCTCGAATGGGGCAGCACCGCTGGGGGGCCACTGACCTGCCAACAGCCCTTCGGACCCAAAAAACTAGGAGTGCCGGATCGAAAAATCTTCGGCGTCCTCGGCAGTGGCGGACTCTACTTCGATTTCGCTAACACGTGCCAACGGCGGGCCAGACTCGATCCGACTCTGAAACTCACTGACCGATGTCGGGTCCCCTTCGGCGTGAATCTCGACATCTCCGTTGCCTAGATTTCGGACCCAACCCTTGACAGCTAGACTTCTAGCCGCGCGATAAGTGAAATACCGAAAACCCACCCCCTGGACCCGACCCTTGACCCGGTAACGATGGGCTCTCATGGCACTGGCCCTTGGCCAGGACTCATAAATGGAACCCTGACATTTTCTCGGGTTTGGTCGGGGCGAGAGGATTCGAACCTCCGACCTCACGGCCCCGAACCGTGCGCGCTACCAAACTGCGCCACGCCCCGATTACGGCAGAAGTTACCCCATAGCATATCTCAAAAGAATGAATCCGCCTACCAGAAGCACGGCAAACACCACGGTCAACAGACTGAAATAGCGGTCGATGAACCGACGGATTTCCGGTCCACGCCACCAGATCAATCCTGCCAGCAAGAAGAATCGAGCACCCCGACTGAAAATCGAAGCCAGAAAGAAAGTCGGAAGATCGATCGCGAAAGTGCCGGCGGCGATCGTGAAAACCTTGTAGGGTACCGGAGTGAAACCAGCCACCACTATTGCAACCGCATCCCACTCTTTGTACAGGGCCTTCACTGCCTGATACGAATCCTGGGCCGAGTAGAACTCGATAATGCCTCGTCCCACCAACTCGTAAAAATAGAATCCAATGGCATACCCCAGCGCCGCTCCAGCAACCGAACCGAAGGTACAGATCGCCGCGAAGCGCAGAGCTCGGCTGGGAGCTCCCATGGCCAGGGCGAGAAGTAAAACGTCGGGCGGAATTGGAAAGAAAGAGGATTCAGCGAACGCTACCAGGAAGAGCGCGAGCGCTCCATACGGGCTGTTGCCGAAGCTGAGAACCCAGTCATAGAGTCGACGTAGTGCTGCGAAAATGTTGAATTCCTCGTAGGCTCCTTCGGCCTGTATCCACCGCTCGCGTCATGGGCTTGGATCTGAACTGCCTGCGCGCAGGAGTGCATCGGTGGTGTTATTGCCGAGGAGCTTCAGGGTTCGGTAGTCGGTCTGATCGTGCTGGAGAGGCGTAATCGAAACCACTCCATCGCTGATGGCCTGATAGTCGGTGTCGGACTCCACTAGCACCTCGCTCTCATCGCGTCCAATCCAATAGTATCTGCGGCCCCGAGGATCCATCTTCTCCTCGATCGAGCTCCAGGCCCGCTTGCTACCCTGTCGAGTGAATCGGTAGGCACCTGGTTTCCCCGGAGGAATATTGACGTTGAGGGCGGTCCCTCGGGGAGTGCGGTCGGGATAGAATTCCTTAACCAGATCTCGAATGAAACAAGCGGCTGGACCGTAGTCGAGATCCTCGCCCTTGCCCACCAACGAGACCGCCACCGCAGGGATCCCATAGAGCGCTGCTTCCCGTGCTGCTGCAACCGTACCCGAGTAGAGGACATCGTCCCCGAGATTGGGACCGCTGTTGATTCCGCTTATGACGAGATCCGGAGATCGAAGCATCAGCTTTCGGAGGGCGAAAATGACACAATCGGCGGGAGTTCCGGTAAGCGTGTAATCGTCCTCAGCAACCTCTATTAGCCGAATGGGGTCGTGAATGGTGAGGGAGTGACTAGCCGCACTCCGCTCCTCGTCGGGAGCCACTGTAACCACTCTGGCGGTGGTTTCCATTTCCCGCTTCAAAAACTGCAGCCCGGGCGCCCGCCCACCATCGTCGTTGGTCAAGAGAACCAATAGGTCTTCTTTGCTCATGTTGTGCCTCCGGGATTATAACTGGAAACCAAAGGACAGAACGAGATTTCATACACACCTCTTCCCCACGTCTGTCTCGAACGGACTGCGCTGCACTTCTCACGCTCGGCCACTGTACAATTCACTGGCCCGCATAATCCATAGGCTTTCGTAGCGAGGCAGTGACAGCGCCGCCGCGGCAGAAAACCTATGAATTAAGCCGGGCTGGGGGTGGGAAGCTCCCTGGAGGCGAAGATTTGGCATCCAGTGAAGAACTAAGACGGACGCTGCGCCGTATCGACGGGAAGGGTTATCGTGCCTACAGAGATATCTGCGGTCGCTACGACTTTAGAGAATACAGCCTCTCCGTTGACCACGTTCAAGGAGATCCATTCGCCGCTCCCTCCCGTGTCAGTGTCCGCCTGGGGATCGAAGAGTCTGGTTTCAGACGCGAGCTCGTCAGCAGCCGAATTCGTCGAATAGCACTCTCCGATTTCCTTACTCGAGCTTTTCAGAAGGCCATCGACGCCGTAGTTCGGGGTCGTAGAGGAACCGGTCACAGCGGTCTCTTCCAGATCGATGTCGGGGCCCAGGAAGTCCTGGAATCGAACAGTGTCGTCCTCGAGTCGACTGCCTTGGAGGTACGTCTTACCGTAGGACTTCCTGCCTCTGGAAGA
>CAUZIZ010000047.1:0-35836 GCA_963579905.1 Acidobacteria bacterium UBA6911
GGCGGGCAGTACCGCAACAGCCGAGCCGAGTTCTGAGTGGCTTGGTGCAAAAACTTAGAATTTGGGCCTCCAAAATGACTCCTAGGAGCCGGGAAACGGTCCTGTTTTCGAAATTGCGCCCATTTTGGGGCTAGGACTATGCGCGGTAGAAATGACCTAGGCGAGAAAGCGGGGGAATAATGGCCGATTCTACCGCTTTCTCAGTAGATCAATTCCTACCGCGCATACTCCTAGATCAAGATGATAGTATTTCCTCTGCTTCCGTGACCCTTCTTGTTCGTGCTCAATCAGATCGGGAGTGTCCCCGTCCCCGCCAACAACTAGCACGGATCTCTCCCTGCGCGGTACGGACATGTAAGGAAGATCCCGGGGGCCGATTTCGTCTGAAAAATCCCCTGACGGGGCGCCGGGCAGTGGCATCCCGGCATAAGCGAGCGAAGGGACGTCAATTATGGCAGTGGCGCCGAGTACAGTAAGGGGACCGAAGCACATCGTGGTAAACTAGGAAGAACTGCGAAAAGAAGGAGTCGACACGAAAAGTATGGCTGAGGGGGGGCGTATTCCCAACACAATAGAGACGGTTGTTACAGAGGATAGCAACGGATACACCGCCGAAAAAATCCGGATTTTAGAGGGACTGGAGGCGGTACGCAAGCGCCCGGCGATGTACATCGGTTCGACCGGTGCGGCGGGACTTCATCACCTGATCTACGAAGTAGTCGACAATTCTGTGGACGAGGCCCTTGGCGGCTACTGCGACACCATCGAGCTGACGATTCACGTCGACAACTCGGTGACGGTGGTCGACAACGGGCGCGGTATTCCAGTAGACATACACCCAGAGAAAGGGATTCCTGCCGCCGAGGTGGTGCTGACTACACTACACGCCGGCGGCAAATTCGATCACGACAGCTACAAGGTGTCCGGTGGTTTGCACGGCGTGGGTGTCTCAGTGGTGAACGCCCTGTCAAAGCGCCTGGATCTGGAGGTGTGGCGCGATGGACACGTCTATGAACAGAGCTACGAGCGCGGGATCGCGGCGACAATATTCCGCAAGTCAGGCACAACCAGCCGCCGGGGGACCAAGGTCACGTTCCAACCCGACCCTGAGATCTTTGAGACCGTCGAGTTTACCTATGAAACCATAACCCAGCGCATGCGGGAGTTGGCCTTTCTCAACCCCGGGCTGACCGTTAAGGCCGAGGATTTGCGATCGGGCAAGCACCAGACCTTTCTTTACAAGGGAGGCCTCTCCGACTTTGTCACCTATCTCAACAAGAACAGGACCACTCTACACCCGAAACCTGTCTATATATCCGACAAGAAGGACGACACAGAAGTCGAAGTCGCGCTTCAGTACAACGACGCCTATACCGAGACCCTCTTCTCCTTCGTAAATACGATCAACACAATTGAAGGTGGCACTCACCTGGCGGGGTTCAAGGCGTCGCTCACCAGAACACTGAATAGCTATGCAGCAAGCGCGAACCTGCTCCGGGATTTGAAACAGAATCTTACAGGGGATGATGTTCGGGAGGGCTTGACGGCGGTCATCAGCATCAAGATTTCAAATCCGCAGTTCGAGGGTCAGACCAAAGCCAAGCTCGGAAACAGCGAGGTGAAGGGGCTTGTTGAAACCGCCTGTAACGAAAGGCTCAGCGTGTATCTTGAGCAGAACCCGGCGGTGGGGCGACGAATTGTCGAGAAGGCGATCGAGGCGGCGCGTGCGCGGGAAGCAGCGCGTAAGGCTCGCGACTTGACTCGCCGCAAGAGCGCCCTTGACAACCTTTCCCTTCCCGGCAAACTGGCAGATTGCCAGGAGCGGGATCCTGAGTTCGCAGAGATTTTTATTGTTGAGGGGGACTCGGCTGGAGGATCTGCTAAACAGGGACGAGACCGAAAATTTCAGGCAATACTCCCCATCAAGGGGAAGATCCTAAATGTGGAAAAGGCCCGCTTTGACAAGGTGCTGAGCAATCAAGAAATCATCACCATGATTTCAGCGATAGGCACCGGTGTAGGGGCAGAAGACTTCGATATCTCCAAGCTTCGATACCACAAGATCATTATTATGACGGATGCGGATGTCGACGGCAGCCATATCCGCACGCTACTACTCACATTCTTTTATCGCCAGATGTCTGAGCTGGTCCGAAAGAGTCACATATTCATAGCCCAGCCTCCCCTATATCGTCTCCAGAAGGGCAAGAAGGAGCAATACCTCCACAACGAGCGCGAGCTAACCGAGCACTTGATGGCACGAGCGGCAGAAGACCTCCGGGTCTTTCTTCCGAAAACAGGCAAGGAGTATCAGGGGCGCGACCTGATCGAAAAGCTAGACAACCTGATGGAGTTCCGCCGAACCCACGAGAAACTCCATCGCCAACTACCGGACAGCAGGCTACTTGATATTTTGCTCATCTATTTCTCCGAGGTACTCCAGGAAGGAGAGCACGAGGCATCGGCAAGGCAGCTCTTCGAGGAGCGCTCAAAGATTGCCGAGCTGGGGGCCCCTTTGGAGGAACTGGGCTACGATGTGACAACCGAGTATGACGAGGAGCACAGCCTTTACGAGCTGCATATTAGCAACGGCACACCGATCGCCCGACTCAACCACTCCTTCGTCGCCTCTGGAGAATGGCGACAACTAGTGAGCCTCTATCGAAGGGCGATGGAGTTCCGCCAGCCACCCTTTGTCATCCGGCAGGCTGGAAAAGAAACGGAGATCCGGCTGGAGGAGGAGTCCGAGCTGGCAGGGCACATCCTTGAAGCCGGGAAAAAAAACCTCAATATTCAGCGTTACAAGGGGCTCGGAGAAATGAATCCGACACAGTTGTGGGAGACAACAATGGATCCCGACACCCGCACGCTGCTCCGGGTCGACATCGAAGACCTGTTCGAGGCGAACGAAATCTTCACTATTCTGATGGGCGGACAGGTCGAGCCGCGCCGCAAGTTCATTGAAGACAACGCCCTGAACGTCAAGAACCTTGACGTCTAGCGCAGTAAGCCCTCCCCTATTCCCCACAAAGGTGACCCCATGAGAGAGTATCGCGGTAAGGAAATACCAGTCGACATCGAAGAGGAGATGAAGGCCTCTTATCTAGACTATGCGATGTCGGTGATCGTCGGACGAGCTCTTCCCGATGCACGAGATGGTCTCAAGCCTGTCCATCGCAGGATTCTCTACGCGATGAGTGAGCTAAACAACCGCCACGACCGAGCTCACAAGAAGTCGGCGCGCATCGTGGGCGAGGTTATCGGAAAGTATCACCCCCACGGCGACACAGCTGTCTATGACACGTTGGTGCGGATGGCTCAAGACTTTTCGATGAGGGAGATGCTTATCGATGGGCAGGGGAACTTTGGGTCGGTGGATGGAGACTCGCCCGCGGCCATGCGGTACACCGAGGTCAGGATGTCCCGCATCTCGGGTGAGCTCCTGGCAGACATCGATAAAGAGACCGTCGATTTCCAGGCTAATTATGACGAATCCCTGGTTGAGCCCACCGTGTTGCCAGCGAAGGTCCCCAACCTGCTCGTCAACGGTGCCTCTGGAATCGCAGTGGGTATGGCCACGAACATTCCGCCTCATAACCTCGGTGAAATCATCAACGCCCTTCTTTTGATGATCGATCGACCCACGGCTTCGCTGGATGAGCTCATTGAGCTGGTCCCAGGGCCCGACTTTCCGACAGGAGCCTTTATCACCGGACGGAGAGCCATACGGATCGCCTACGAGACTGGCCGCGCCGTGATCCACTTGCGCGCCCGAGCCTCCATCGAAACAATCAGAAAGGACCGGGAGGCGATTATTATCCACGAGCTACCCTATCAGGTGAACAAGGCCCGCCTGATTGAGAATATTGCCGAACTGGTGCGGGCGAAGAAGATCGAGGGAATAAGCGATCTGCGGGATGAATCGGATCGCGAGGGTATGCGCGCAGTCATCGAATTGAAACGAGGCGAACACCCCCAAGTAGTGTTGAATCAACTCTACAAGCAGACAGCGATGCAGACGTCGTTTGGGATTATCCTTCTTGCCCTGGTGGAAGGACAGCCGCGCGTCCTCACTCTTGTCGAACTACTGAACCAGTTTATCGGGCACCGGAAGGGTGTTGTCCGGCGCCGGACCCAATTTGAGCTGCGAAAGGCAGAAGAGAGGGCTCATATTCTCGAGGGTCTGAAGAAGGCACTGGATCATCTGGACGCGGTCATTACCCTCATTCGGAGTTCGAGAACACCCCCCGAAGCCAAGAGGGATCTGGTGTCTCAATTCGATTTCAGCGAGGCGCAGGCGCAGGCAATCCTGGAAATGAGACTACAGAGGCTGACTGGCCTCGAGAGAGACAAGATCATCGAAGAGTACGAGGATTTACTAAAGCGAATCGCTATGCTGCAGGGGATCCTGACCAGCGAGACCACTCTCAAGGGCGTGATCAAAGAGGAACTGCTCGAGATTCAACGCACCTATCAGTCCCCTCGCCGGACCGTGATCATGGATGAGGAAATCGAACTGGGTGTCGAGGACCTGATCGCCGAAGAGCAGGTGGTGATAACCGCCACCCACAGCGGATATATCAAGCGAACAGCGCTGCACATCTACAGAAGTCAGCGTCGCGGCGGGAAAGGGCGTATCGGGATGTCGACGCGGACCGAGGATGATGTGCTCGACTATTTGTTTGTCGCCTCTACCCACAGCTACATCCTCATTTTTACGGACAAGGGGCGAGTATACTGGCTCAAGGTTTGGAAGATTCCGGACGTGGGAGCAGCAGGCAAGGGAAAACCGATTGTCAACCTGGCGAATCTCGAACGGGGAGAGAAGATCGCCGACATGATTGCCGTGCAGGATTTCTCAGAGCCGACTTTCGTCGTCATGGCGTCTAGAAAAGGGCACGTGAAAAAGACTAGCCTGGCAGCCTACTCTCACCCCCGAACGACAGGCATCATTGCATGTGGCGTGGACGAGGGGGATGAGGTGATAGCGGTGAATCAGACGGCTGGAAACGATGACGTGCTTCTCTGCAGCGCACAAGGGAAGGCAATCCGCTTCTCCGAGCAACAGGTCCGCGAAATGGGGCGAGTTGCGAGAGGGGTAAAGGGCATTTCGCTGAAACCCAGAGATTCAGTAGTCAGCATGGGCGTCATCCGGGGCGATTCGGGGAATATTTTGGCAGTGACCCAAAACGGTTTTGGCAAGCGAACTCCAGCGGCCGGCTACCCCAAGCAAGGCCGGGGAGGACAAGGCGTTATCAATATCAAGACGGTAGGGAGGAACGGTTCTGTCGTAAAGGCCTTTCCGGTTGACCAGACGGCTGAGGTTATTGCCATTACGGTCAAGGGCAAGATCATTCGACTAGAGACAGACCGAATTCGAGAAACCGCTGGGCGAAGTGCACTCGGTGTAAAGCTGATAAATCTAGAGGCCGGTGATCAAGTGGCCGATGTCACCCTGGTCCCCTTCGAGGAGGCCGTTCAGCTCGAGGAGGATTAGACAAAGCGGCTTGCTCCTATCCCCCATGATTCTTTTTGGGTTAGGAGTCGGAGCGACGGAGCGGGGCGAGAACGAGGTAGAGGCCGGTCTCAAGCGGGCACAAGAGACGTGTCGCGCCCAAGACTACGAGGGTGCGATCAAACAGTACCAGTCGCTCCACCGCGAGTATCCAAAGAGCCGCCATGCCCCAGCCGCGCTCTGGGAGGCTGCCAGTATTTACTATAGTCATCAATCCGAAATCCGACCTGGAGCGGGCGGCCCAGGTTTTGGGAGAACTGATCATAGAGTATCCCACGAGCCCGCTCGCGAAGGATGCCCGTTTGCGCTTGGCCGAGATACACAAGGCCGAAGATCGTGACCTGGATCGCGAAGTGGAATACTGGGAGAGGGCGCTGGAGCGGAACTTATCACCGAAAGAACGCCGCCACGGCGCATTCAAGGTAGGAGATACACACCTGAAGCAGCGCCGGCTCGAAGACGCCAGAGGCTACCTGCAGAAAGCCGGCGCCGCAAAAGCCGACGATCGCCTGGGGCAGCAGGCCCTCATTCGTCTCGGGACGATTGCGCAGATTCGATTTTTCGAGGCAACAATGGCGTCCGAAGAATGCCAGGAATGTCGTGCCCAGGCGATCGCCATTGCCGAGGCAATTCCCAGAGAGAAGCACCCCAAGGAGGAGCTATTTCTGCTAGAACGAGTCGAAGTGGAGCGGGATCGATAGCCCTTCTTGCCCCCAACCGAAGATCCGCTCGTGCGGAGTTTCCCAAGACCATTTGGTGCTCGCGGTCCAAGAAAAGAGAGAATTGGTCAGGCCCCAAGACATCTTTATCCAGAGTTTGGTCCGACGAGACCGGGTCGCTTGACAGGAGGCTTGAGAACTGCGTATATTGGGTCGCTCGGCGAGCAGTAACAGAGAGTCTGGCAGAAGGAGGCGAGTACTTGGCCTTTGTGAGCATACAAGAAGGTGAACCGCTGGAGAGTGCTCTTCGTAGGTTCAAGCGGAAGGTTCAACAGGAGGAGATTATAAAGGAAGCCAAACGGCATGCCTTTTATCTCAAGCCTGGCGAAAAACGCAGGCTGAAGCAGGCCCTGGCAAGAAAGAGAGCTCGCAAGAAGTTGCTCAAGCAGCGATTCCCTTCATAGCCACTTCCCGAAACAAACAACACGAACCCGGATGACGATCCCTCGCGCCCGGGTTTTTTTGTGCCTCGAAAGAGGGCCCACCTTCAGCAGGGGCCTCTGGCGCAAGCTTAGTTGAACCATGATTGGTCTAACCGGCATTCTGTTCTTTCTCGGTGTGGCGTACCTCCTATCCTCGAATCGAGCTGCGATCCGCTGGAGGACAGTGGTCTGGGGGCTCTTGATTCAGCTCATATTCTCGTTGGTCGTTCTCAGACTGGGCTTTGGGAGGCGCCTCTGGGCCGCGGGAGGAGAAGCGGCAACGCAACTCATCGCTGCGGCAGACGAAGGGGGGCGTTTCGTCTTTGGATGGCTGGCCGTAGATCCAAATCCAGACCATTTCGTATTCGCCGTCAGGGTTCTCCCGATCATCATTTTCATCTCAAGCCTGTTCTCCTGTCTCTACTATCTGGGGATCATGCAGATCGTGGTGGGCGGCATGGCGCGGCTGATGACCCGCGTGATGGGTGTCAGCGGATCGGAATCAGTAGCCGTAGCCGCGAACGTATTCGTGGGTCAGACGGAGGCCCCTCTGGTTGTGGCACCCTACGTGCCCGAAATGACCGAATCGGAGCTAATGGCACTCATGACAGCTGGCATGGCTACCGTTTCCGGGGCTGTACTGGGGGGCTACATCGCCCTGGGTATTCAATCCGACCATCTTCTAGCGGCGAGTTTCATGGCAGCGCCCGCCTCGCTCGTTATCGCAAAGATAATGGTCCCGGAGACGTCTTCATCCAAGACAGCCGGTCGCGTATCCTTCAAAATAGAGCGTACCTCAGCCAACCTCATAGACGCGCTTGCCAACGGCGCCAGCCAAGGTGTGCGATTGGCTCTGAATATCGCAGCCATGCTCATTGCTTTCGTGGCGATGGTCTATCTGGTCAATGGTATTCTGGCGGCTGCGTCCCGGGCCTTCGGCCTGAACGACGTGTTAGGTGTGACACCCACATTGCAGCTAATCCTAGGTTATCTGCTGGCGCCCCTGGCCTTCGTCATGGGGGTCCCCTGGGAGGACAGTCTTCAAGTGGGCCAATTGATCGGAGTGAAGGTAGTTCTGAACGAGTTTGTGGCCTACCGGGATCTAGCTGCTTTGAGAGAGACGCTAAGTCCAAAGTCCCAGTTGATTGCCACCTACGCCCTCTGCGGTTTCGCTAACTTCGGCAGCATCGGCGTCCAAATCGGCGGAATTGGTGGCCTTGCACCGGAGAGAAAGTGGGAAGTGGCAAGGCTTGGGATGAAGGCTCTGCTAGCTGGCTCAATGGCAAGCTTTCTTACTGCCAGCCTGGCGGCCATAGTTTCCCCGCTCTAGCGCCTCCACTCATCCTTTCCCCAGCCCTCGCCTACAAACTTGCCTGCCCCGTTGCCGTTCCCCTCGCTTTTTCCCTATCGTTTCCATGTATCCGAGCTCCTGGCCGGTCAAAATCGAAGCGATTTCAAGCCCGGCCTCCGAATAGAGAATGCGCCGGACCTTCGGCGATATTTCCAAGAAACTAAGCTGAAACTTCAAAGAATCTTCTGAACGTCCCTTGTCTGTGAAAACCGAGGCACGGGCTTCCCGGCCGTGATTGTGGAGCCTTCTAGCTCCACGGGCCGGCCATCACGGACAGGGATGCCCGTGCAACTACGGGATGTTGACGTTTCTTCCTGAATGCGCAGTTGGAGAGCAGCGCAATAGGGGGGCGAAGGGGCCTGATGCGCGGCAAACAGCCAATCCGGCGGGATCCGGGGTGTTCACCAACACGTTGCTTGCGCTTCAGGTTCCACGGCTCGGAAAGTTTCGCTCTCGAATGGGGCAGCACCGCTGGGGGGGCACTGAGAGGGAAGCCGCGGCCTTGGGAAGCAAAGGCAGGGGCGCGGGGGAAGGCAAAGGGCACAGGCAACTTTAAGGGCGAGGGCAAAGGGCAGGAAGAAGACCCGAAACAGTCCGGACAAAGGCTCCCGGATCAGGCAACCTATTCAGTTCAACCGGACACGAGCGGATCACAGTGCATTCAGGGGTTCACGCAGCGGACCGCCTGCCAGTGGCCAAGGAAGTCGATGGGTGCTTTGGATTCGATTGTCAGCCCACATTCCTCCATTAGTGAATGGACCTTGAGGTCGGTGCGGAAACCGATCCGGTAAAAGATCGGAGAAACGAGCTTCTCAACACCACCAAACAGGAAATTCTCGCCGCGGAAATGATTCAGAAAAACCAGAAACCCCCCGGACCTGCAGACCCTTTTCATCTCCAGAATGACCTGGACGGGATCGGGAACGGTAGAAATAAAGTAGGCAGCCAGCACCCTATCGAAGGAATCATCGGGGAAATCGAGATGGTTGGCATCCATCCTCAGGAGCTTCGTGTTCTCGAGTCCCAACGACTCGACGCGCAGGCGTGCCCTTTGGAGCATTTTCTCCGAGAGGTCGATCCCTGTGATCTCGACGTTTCTAGGAAGGGTGGGAATCGACAAGCCAGTACCAACGCCCACCTCGAGCAGCTGGGATCGAGGAGACAGTTCAAGGAGGAAGGGGGCCATCTCGCGGCCGCTATCGACCATCTTCCCGAAGATCTGATCATAGAAACGGGAATAGTAGTTGTAGACTTTCTCCATGTATGCAACGTCGGCGCTCAATATGCTCCTCCTTAGTGTGCCGACATTCTAGCATCATCCCGGCGGGAAATCTTGCGTCGCAGATAGCAAGGGGCAACCAGCTGATAGTTCCCGTTCGTCGTCCCCGAAAGGCCTCGGGCGTGTGCTATGATCTGCGGCGTGACTGCTGTGACCGCTGGACTGGAGCCCCTCATCGATGCCGGGAGAATTCGAGCGCGCGTCGCCGAGCTTGCCCATAGAATCGACCAGGACTACCATTACACTACGCCTCTCCTTGTCGGTATTCTTAGTGGTGCCGCCATCTTTCACGCAGATCTCATCCGGCAGGTAGGCGTTGATCTCAAGATAGACTTCATTACTCTATCGAGCTATCGGGATGGGTCCGGGGCGCCGGGCCCGATACGCCTCATCAACGATCTCGAGAACAGCATCGAGAGCGTGCACGTTGTGTTGGTGGAAGATATTGTCGACACGGGTGTGACGGTCAGTCACCTGATACGGCAGCTGGGCAGGCAAAACCCGGCGTCCCTGCGCGTCTGTACCCTTTTGTCAAAACCGAGCCGGCGACAGGTAGACGTGCCGCTTCACTACGTCGGCTTCGAGGTCCCAGACAGGTTTGTGGTGGGCTACGGCCTGGACTATTGTGAAAAGTACCGGAATCTTCCCTACCTCGCCACGCTGGAGCTAGCGCCCCGCGAGCCGGGGGATGCGCCCTGGCGGGATTACTCATAAACATCTCCAAGAGAAGGCAAGGGTATGAACTTGAGCCGGGAGGAAGCCTGGAGGCTACTTGGAAGCTACACCAAGAGCCAGAGTCTCCTTCGTCACGCGATGGCAGTCGAGGCTGCCATGAGAACCTATGCGAGAAAGCTCAATGGTGACGAGGAGAAATGGGGCATCGTCGGACTTCTGCACGACTTTGACTACGAGCAGAATCCGGATCCCAAAGACCATCCTCTGGTGGGCGCCCGGATTCTCGAGGAAGAGGGATATCCCGAGGAGATAATCTATGCGATCAAGTCGCATGCAGAGTATCTGAACCTGCCCCGTCGAAGCCCGATGGACAAGACGCTCTTCGCCGTCGATGAATTGTGCGGCTTTCTTACCGCCGCTGCGCTGGTCAGGCCGGGCAAACGAATCGCCGAGCTGCCAGTCAAGTCTGTCAAGAAGAAGCTGAAGGACAAGGCCTTCGCGCGCTCAGTTCGCAGAGAGGACATCCGACAGGGCGCCGCCGATCTGGGGGTTGGCATGGACGAGCATATCCAGACGGTGATCCAGGGCATGTCCGAGATCGCCGCGGGCCTGGGTTTAGCAGGAGAGTAGAAGGGGGCCGGCTGGACTTCGGGTCCTGACCCGAAGAGCCGGGCTCCAATCCGGTGGGCACTAGAAGAGACCAAGATCAAGCAAAAGGAGAGGTTCGATGGCAGAACAAGAGGGAACCATATCTGCTCTATTGAAGGAAGATCGCCGCTTTCCGCCGAGCGAGGCGTTCAAGGCCGAGGCGCACTGGAGTGATCCTGCCATCTACGAGCAGGCGCGCAAAGCCCCGGAGGAGTTCTGGGCCCAGATGGCAGAAGCCATTGACTGGTTCGAGCCTTGGGACCAGGTCCTGGAGTGGGATCCACCCACGGCCAAGTGGTTCCTTGGTGGCCAACTAAACATCTCCTACAACTGTCTTGACCGCCACCTTTCTACCTGGAGAAAGAACAAAGCGGCGATCGTCTGGGAGGGAGAGCCAGGCGATACTCGAGTCTTGACGTATCTGGACCTCTATCGGGAGGTGAATCGCTGTGCGGCGACGCTCAGGAGGCTGGGTGTCGGGAGAGGCGACCGGGTCGCTCTCTATCTGGGGATGGTGCCCGAATTGCCCATCGCCATGCTTGCCTGCGCCCGCCTCGGTGCACCTCATAATGTGGTCTTTGGTGGTTTCAGTCCGGAGGCCCTCAGCGACCGGATCAATGATTCCGACTCGAAGCTTTTGATTACCGCCGACGGGGCCTGGCGCAGAGGCAAGGTGGTCCCGCTGAAGGAAAATGCGGATGCAGCCCTGGAGGCGTCCCCCGGTGTCGAACACGTCCTGGTTGTCAATCGGGTCTCCGATCCCACCGAGGTCTCGATGAAAGAGGGTCGCGACCATTGGTGGCATCTGGAGATGGAGAAAAGTGAAGGCGAGGTCGTCGAGCCAGAGCATCTGGATAGCGAGCACCCACTCTATATTCTGTACACTTCAGGTACCACTGGAAAGCCCAAGGGCCTGCTTCACACCACGGGCGGCTATCTGGTAGGAGCACACACAACCACCAAGTATGTGTTCGACCTGAAAGATACCGACACCTACTGGTGTGCGGCAGACGTGGGATGGGTAACAGGCCACAGCTACATCGTTTACGGACCCCTCTCCAATGGAGCAACCTCGATAATGTATGAGGGCGCGCCCGATCAGCCCGACAAGGGCCGGTTCTGGTCAATCGTGGAGAGGTATAGGGTCAACATCCTGTACACCGCGCCGACCGCCATCAGAGCCTTCATGGGCTGGGGAGTGGAATTCCCGGAGCGGTACGACCTTAGCTCGCTTCGTCTCCTGGGGACGGTCGGCGAACCAATCAACCCCGAAGCCTGGATCTGGTATCGGCGCCACATTGGTGCGGATCGGGTGCCGGTGGTCGATACCTGGTGGCAGACGGAAACAGGGATGATGATGATCACTCCCTTGCCTGGGTTGACCGACACCAAGCCGGGTTCTGCGACCTTTCCCTTCCCTGGCATCGAGGCTGACATCGTCGACAAGCAGGGAAATTCGGTGCCGCTGGGCGGGGGCGGGTTCTTGATTCTAAAGCGACCCTGGCCGGCAATGGCCCGCACGATCTGGGGCGACCCCGATCGCTGGAAAGAGCAGTACTGGTCGCAGTATCCCGGCGTCTACTTCACCGGAGATGGTGCCAAACGGGACGAAGAGGGATATTTCTGGCTCCTCGGACGTGTGGACGACGTCCTCAATGTCGCCGGACACAGGATCGGCACGATGGAGGTCGAAAGCGCTCTCGTGAGTCACCCGGCCGTAGCAGAGGCAGCCGTCATCGGGGTTACTCATGAGATCAAGGGACAGGGAATCACAGCCTTTGTCACCCTGCGGGCTGGGAACGAGGCGAGCGACGAACTCATGGAGGAGCTGCGGAGGCATGTTGTTGAGAAGATTGGGCCTATCGCGCGTCCGGAGAAGGTCTTTCCGGCTTCCGAACTACCCAAGACGCGAAGCGGAAAGATCATGCGCCGACTTCTGCGCGACGTAGCGGAAGGGCGAGTTCTAGGCGACACGACGACCCTGACCGACCCAGCGGTTGTGGACTCGATCAAGGTGCAATACGAGGAAAAATAGAAATCGTTGGATGCTCCTGCGAGAGGGCGACTACCGAACTGAGTGCACTTCGGTGCCCAGAGCCGGGCTGCCCGCGGAGTGCGCAAGAGAAGAACAATGAATCGGCTGGAAAGTCTGGCTGGTTTTCGCAACGTGCTCGTGTATGACTATGCAGAGATTGATCTCCGCCGTGTTCACGCCAGGCCCGATCGCTTGGAGGATTTCGACGCGTTCTTCAGCGATGTCGAAGAGTGGCTGGAACAGGAAATCTCTTCGTAGTGAGCGAAGCTCGTGATTCCCTTCGGGTTCCTGAAGGTTTCAAACTCAGTCAAAGGCAGGGATGCCGGTGATAGCCTCGCCCAGGATCAGGGTGTGGATGTCGTGGGTTCCCTCGTAGGTGTAGACGGTCTCCAGGTTGGCCATATGTCGAAACACGGGATACTCGCTCAGGATCCCGTTTGCCCCCAGGATATCTCGTGCCAGTCGAGCTGTTTTCAGGGCGATGGCCACGTTGTTTCTCTTCGCCAGTGAGATTTGCTCATGCCGTGCGCTGCCGGCATCCTTGAGCTGCCCCAGGCGGTAAGCCAGGAGTTGGGCCTTGGTGATTTCGGTCAACATGTAGACCAGCTTCCGCTGGACCAGCTGATGTGATGCGATAGGACGACCACCGAACTGAGTTCGCTCCAGGGCCCACTGTCGGGCTGTGTCGAAGCAGGCCATGGCCGCCCCGAGCGCTCCCCAGGCGATTCCGTATCTAGCTTGATTCAAACACATCAGAGCGCTCTTGAGGCCGGTGGTTTCAGGCAGCAGGCTCGACCCCTCGAGGTAGCAGTTGTCAAGCACCAGTTCCGAAGTGACAGAGGCCCGTAGAGAGTGCTTGTTGTGATAGTCCCGGCTTCCGAATCCCGGCGTTTCCTTTTCAACCAGAAAGCCTCGAATCTTCCCATCGTCGCAGCGGGCCCAGATTACCGCCACATCGGCGATACTGCCGTTGGTTATCCATGCCTTGGTGCCATTCAGGACAAAACCGTCTCGCTCTTCCCGAGCAACCGTCCTAAGCCCGCTCGGATTCGAGCCAAAATCAGGCTCTGTAAGACCGAAACAACCAATTGCCTGGCCGGATTGTAGAAGAGGCAGCCATTTATCCTTCTGTTCGGCGCTGCCGAAAGTATGGATCGGGTACATCACCAACCCACTTTGCACCGAAACGAAGCTTCTCAGTCCGCTGTCACCCCGCTCGAGTTCCTGCATGATCAGCCCGTAAGCGATGCTGTTGAGGCCCGGGCAGTTGTAGCCTTCGAGATTGGCCCCGAAATAACCCAGCTTGCCCATCGGCTCGATCAAATGGGAGGGGAATCTGCCCTCCATGTAATGCTCCTCGATAACCGGTAGAACCTCTTCGTCTACGAAGCGGCGGACGCTCTCGCGAACCAGCGTTTCCTCGTTGCTGAGGAGGCCGTCGAGGTTCATGAAATCTAGGCCCTGAAACGCCATGAAGGGAATATAGCATAGGCAGATCTGGCCAGCCCAAAGATGTATCATAGAGAGATAAATGGTCATTGGACTGACAGGTAGAAATGCTTCAGGTAAGGGTCTGGTAGCCGAGTTTCTTAAGGCCAAGGGCTTCGACTACCTGTCTCTCTCGGACTTCATTCGAGAAGAAGTAACGAAACGAGGCCACGAGGTTACCCGGGAACGCCTGATTGAGGTAGGCAGAGATCTGCGAGCAAGGTTCGGCAATGGCTATCTGGCGCGGCAGATCCTGAAGCAGTTGGAGGAGGATAGAAACTACGTCGTCGACTCGTTTCGGCATCCCGAAGAGGTCGAGGAATTCCGCAACCGATCCGATTTCCAGCTGCTTGCCCTGGAAGCAGCGGCGAAAACGCGTTACCAGAGGATCAAGGCTCGAGCACGGGAATCGGACCCTGTTGAGTTCGAAGAGTTTCTCCGGTTGGAGGAGGAAGAGATCGCCAGCAAGCAGCCCCAAGGACAAAAGCTCGAGGAGAGCGCTCGCCTGGCCGACTTTACAGTTGAGAACAACGGCACCAAGGAGGAGCTCTGCTCACAGGTTTTGAGCTGGCTTCAGAAGCGCACGTCTCAATTGAGCCGACCCGATTGGGACGAGTACTTCATGAGAATGGCCAAAGTAGCCGCCCTGCGAAGCAACTGTGTCAAACGAAAGGTTGCGGCCGTAATCGTCCGGGACAAGAGAGTCGTTTCCACCGGATACAATGGGACCCCACGTGGAACACGGAACTGCTTCGAAGGGGGATGTCCGCGATGTAATCAATTGGCGGATAGTGGCACCCAACTAGATGAGTGTCTTTGCTCTCACGGCGAGGAAAACGCTATCACTCAGGCAGCGTACCACGGGGTAAGCGTCAAAGACGGCGTACTGTACACGACTTTTTCACCATGTCTCACCTGCAGCAAAATGATCATCAATTCTGGGATCCGGGAGGTGGTATACAACTTGGAGTATCCCCTGAGCGACACGTCCTTTCAACTGCTCCAGGAAGCAGGGCTGGTCTGTCGGCAGTTCAGGGTCGAGTAAGCGACCCTTCCCTGGGTGATTGTCTCCAGGTGATCGCTATGACAGTGGCATCCCTTTTGCTGTTCACCATGGCATCCGCCGGATTTATTATTTTCCTGGTCAAGTATCCCCGTGGATCTGCCGCTCGTCTCTGGGGCATCCGCGCCTGTCACGGTTTGGGCTTTCTGGGAGTAGCGGCAATGAGGCTAGCCCACGGAACTTTCACAGAGCGGTCACTTCTGATTATCTCGTCTCTTGTAGTTTCGGCAATTGCCGTCGAGCTGGCTTCCAAATACCTTGATCAGTAGACGGGCTTCGTTCCTGAGCCGCAGACCCAAAAGGCAGTGATTACGCAGGATTCCCGTATTGGGTTTCGAGCTCTTGCCGGGCTGAAAGCAACTTGGCGCTGTACTCCACCGGATAGGGGGGGCAGGCATCCAGAACCTTGATTGAATCCGGAAGGGCGCGGAGTTGCTTCTGAGTGTAGTCCCGGATTTTGAAGACGTCGGGAAGCTCAGAAGTAAGCGCGCCTTGCCTCACATACCTTTTCAGCAGCGGAAGGGACACCGAACCCGCTCCGGCGGGGACTTCGTCCCAGCGAGCCACCACGTCCCCGCAAAATCCGGCGGCACTATCCTTGCGGAAGATCTGCTTACGATAGGGCATGGTGTCCTTGTTCCTGGCCAACTTGATGCTCGGATGAGTTTCCCCATCGTGGACAGCCGACACCAGTTTGTAGACGAGGTCACAACCCGGTGCGTCTCGAGACACGACCAGCTCGGCCCCGACACCGTAGGCATCGATGGGAGCGCCACTCAAAGTCAGGGCTTGCAACCTTTCCTCATCCAGGTCTCCGCTGGCGACGATTCGAACGTCTGTCTTACCGGCCTGATCCAATAGTCGTCGAGTCTCAACCGCGAGGCTCCCGAGATCACCGCTGTCCAGACGCACTCCCTTGATATCGCCCACAACTTGCAACGCTTTGCGGACTCCGGCCAGCGTATCGTAGGTGTCCACGAGAAGGACGGAATTCTGTGGGAAGATATCGTGGAAGCACTGGAAGGCCGCGAACTCATCCCCAAAGAATTGTACGAAGGAGTGGGCCATGGTGCCCTGCACTGGGAGATCCAGCTCAAACCCGGCCAAGGCATTGCTGGTGCCGGCGCAGCCCCCGATAAAAGAGGCCCGCGCAGCCAGGACGCCGGCTTGGGGGCCGTGTGCCCGGCGACTTCCGAAGTCAACCACCTCCCTTCCCCCGGCTGCCAGACACAACCGAGCCGCCTTGGTTGCCACCATGGTCTGAAAGTTGATGGAATTGATCAGGTAGGTCTCCAGCAGCTGTGCTTCCATTATCGGAGCCGTCACTTGAAGGATCGGCTCGTTGGGGAAGACGGGGGTGCCCTCGGGGAGAGCATAGACATCACCAGTAAATCGAAAGTCGCACAGGTATTCAAAAAAAGCGCGTCCCAGATGCCGAAAGGCTTCCAGGCTCCTGAGATAGTCGGTTATCTCCTTGTCGAAAGACAAGCCAAGGACATAATGGAGTGCTTGCTCCAGTCCGGCAGCAACCAGAAAATTTCTCTGGCTTGGAAGGCGCCGAGTAAAAAGCTCGAAGGTGGCCTGATCGCTAGTCCGCCCGGCGCTGAAGTACGCCCCCAGCATAGCCAGCTCGTACAGATCGGTGTTAATTCCCAGGGTTTTTTCGGAAGGGAAGAGAGGGTTCGGCTTCATGCCGGACTGAAGACCCGTTCAAAGACGGTATCCACGTGCTGGAGCGTGTTTCGGAGATCGAAAACCCCTTCGATTTCTTTGGCGGAGAGATGGGTTCGGATATCCTCGTCGGCCAGGATGAGGCCTTTGAAGTCGGCTTTTTCGTCCCAGGCCCGCATAGAATTCCGCTGAACCCAGACGTAGGCCTCGTCGCGGAGGACACCCTTTTCGACCAGCTTAACCAGCAGCGTGCTAGAAAAAGTCAGGCCGCCCGAGAGGTCGATATTGGCCTGCATCTGGGCTTCGTCGACCGCCAAATTCTTGAGGACATTGGCGATCCTGGTGGTCAGGTAATGCGCGAGTGTCGTGCTGTCAGGCAGGATCACCCTCTCTGCCGAAGAATGAGAAATGTCTCGCTCGTGCCACAAGGGGATATTCTCTAGTGCCGTGACCACATTGGATCGGAGGATGCGGGCCAGACCGCTAATGTTTTCGCAGGAGATCGGGTTGCGTTTGTGAGGCATCGCCGAACTCCCCTTTTGCCCGGAGCCGAAGGCCTCCCGCGCCTCGCCCACTTCGGTGCGCTGCAGGTGGCGGATTTCCGTGGCGATCTTGTCGTAGGTGGAGCCCAGGATGGCCAGTGAGCAGATGTACTCGGCGTGCCGATCGCGCTGCAGGGTCTGCGTGGAGGCACGAGCAAACCCAATACCCAGTTTCTTGCAGACCTTCTCCTCTACGTCTGGAGGTAGGTGGGAGAAGGTTCCGACAGGACCACTTATCTTGCCAACCTCCAGATTTTCCCGGGCCCGCCGGAAACGCTCCAGGTTGCGTTGCATTTCTGAATACCAGACGACCAGCTTCAGACCAAAGGTAGTGGGCTCGGCATGGACACCATGGGTCCGACCCATCACCGGCGTGTCCTTGTAGCGAATAGCCTGCCGCTTCAGGATCGAAAGCACATCCAGCATCTCGGTCTCGATCGCCACGGAGGCATCTTTCACCAATAAAGCTTGTGCGGTGTCTACGACGTCTGTGGAGGTGAGTCCGAGATGGATAAATCGCGAGGACTCCCCTACCGATTCGGCGACGGAGCTCAGAAAAGCGATCACGTCATGGCGCGTGACCGCTTCGATCTCGTGAATTCGTGTTACTGAAAATGCGGCCTTGTCCTTGATCTCCGACAGCGCGTCGGCTGGGACCTGTCCCTTCTCAGCTAGAACCTCACAGACAGCGATTTCGACATCGAGCCAGCGCGAATACTTGTTCTCCTCTGACCAGATCTGGGCCATTTCAGGCCGGGTGTACCGGGCGATCATAACTCTAGGACTATCGTTGGTTTGTGCTGATGAGTCAAGTGGACCTGGGGACTCCGGTGGTCGCCCTTGCCTCTATTATGGAGTGCGGCCGAGGCAGCTTCGGCGGCAAGCTGGGGCAGGTTGTTGTTCCGGCTCAAGTGCGCCAGGAAAAGGTGGGTGGCGCTGCCGTCGAAGTCCAGGGTCAGGAAGCGCGAGATGGCCTGGTTGGAAAGGTGTCCCTTCTTCCCCAGCAACCGCTGCTTAAGAAACCAGGGGTAGCCGCCGACCTTGAGCATCTCCTCATCATGATTGGATTCTAAAATCAGCCAGTCGCAGCCTCGGAGTTGTTGCATGACAGGGGCAGTCAGCTCACCCAGGTCGGTCACGGCGGCACCAGATACTCCGCCAGAAGAAAATCGAAAAGCAACGGGCTGTGCTGCGTCGTGATTCACGTCGAAGGGGTGAATCTGGATATTCCCAATCGAGAAGGATTGCCCTACCTCAAAGCACTCCCACCGATCCAATTTTTGTAGTTTGGGAACCTCCTCCCTCGTCCCCTTGTTCATGAAAATCGGAATTCCACGCTCCTCGGCGAAGGCGGCTGCGCCCGACACATGGTCACTGTGTCCGTGTGTCAAGATCAGGGCCTGGACTTTGTCTGGCGAGAGGGACGCCGCCTCGAAACGCCGCCGGAGACTGCGTTTCCCGAAACCCAGATCCAGCAAGATGCGAGTTTTCGCCGTCCCAATGTAGGTACAGTTTCCCGAGCTCCCACTCCCAAGCACACATATCTGCATCGTGAGATAGAATGTAGCAGCCAGGCATGAAAAAGAAAAACCTCTTGGGTCTCGGCGCAGCGGAGCTTGAAAGGCTAGCGCTTTTCATGGACGAGAAGGCGTTTCGTGGAAGGCAGCTCTATCATCAAATCTACCAGCGTCGACTCCAGGATTTTGACCAGATGTCAGAGCTCCCGAAGAATCTTCGGCGGTCGCTCTCCGAGAAGTATTCGCTGACCTATCCTGAGGTTGAAAGCCAGACTGCGTCCGCCGATGGGACCGTTAAGTTTCTGCTACGTTTGGAGGATGGCCGATTCATCGAAACAGTCTTTATACCTGAAGGCAAGAGGCAGACCCTCTGCGTTTCTTCACAAATTGGCTGCGCTGTCGGCTGCACTTTCTGCATGACAGCCCAGATGCCTTTCCAGCGCAATCTGCAGCCAGGCGAGATTGTCGGGCAGCTGTTGGCGGTGATAGGGACCGGCTTACTGCGGGAAAAGGGCTTCAATCTGGTCTTCATGGGGATGGGTGAGCCCCTGTACAACTACCAGAACCTGGCGAAGGCATTTCGGATCATGATCGACCCTGCAGGCATGGGGCTGTCCCGCCAAAAGATCACGGTCTCGACCTCGGGAGTAGTCCCAGTGCTCAAGAAGATAGCCACAGAAGAGATCTTGCCCAACCTCGCCATCTCACTCAACGCAACCACAAACGAGATCCGTGACGTTGTCATGCCCATTAATAAAAGATGGAATCTAGAGGAACTGATGCAGGTCTGTCGGTCGTTCCCGCTCGAGCCCCGGCGCCGGCTTACCTTCGAGTATGTTCTCCTGAAGGACGTGACGGATTCCGATGAGGATGCCCGCCGGTTGGCGAAACTCGTCAAGGGTGCTCGTGCAAAGGTGAACCTGATTCCGTACAATCCGGGAGTGGGTCTGGGCTACGCACGACCTGCCTGGGAAAGAGTAAAGAAATTCCAGCAGATCCTGGTGAGTCATCAGGTGACGACACTGGTCAGAAGGCCTCGCGGGGACGAGATAGCTGCCGCCTGCGGCCAGCTGGCCTACCTGAAGAAAGCCGGGAGTGACGGCCAGGCGCCGCGGTAGTTTCGCGTGAAGGATATGACGAGTGGACGATAAGAAATTTCATTTGGCCACCTTCGGATGCCGAACCAACCAGGCGGATAGTGCCGCGCTCCGAGACGACTTTCTTTCCCAGGGCTATCTGGAGACCCTGGATTGGCGGCAAGCCCGGATCATCGTAGTCAACTCCTGCACCGTCACCCACCGTGCGGATCAGCAGGTTCGGCAGCTCGCCCGAAAATTCTCCCGCGGTAACCCTGGGGCCCAGATCATTGTTACTGGATGCTACGCTCAACGAGATCCGCAAAAACTTGCTCGGATTCCCGGAGTCGGAGCGGTGGTGGGCAACACCCACAAGCACCAGATTGTGGAGATCGCAGGGACGGAACTGGACGATGGACGGACTCTTCTGCCCCAGTATGAAGACATTGCGCGGATCTATCGGGATGACTTTCAGAAGGTTCGTGTGCTGGATTCAACGGCAGCGAAACAACCGGGCGCCAGGACACGACCCTTCGTCAAGATACAGGATGGCTGCGATTCCAAGTGCAGCTATTGCATCATCCCTCTCGTCCGGGGGCCTAGCCGAAGCGTACCCCCAGGGCAAATCCTGCAGCAAGTCCAGGAGTTGGTGCAATTGGGTTTCAAAGAGGTTGTCCTCACTGGCATCCATCTGGGGACCTACGGGAGATACCTGGTGCCGCGCTATTCACTGGATCTTCTGCTGGCCGGGCTAACAGAGATCCCGGGGTTGGCTCGGATCCGTCTCAGCTCGATCGAGCCCATGGAGCTCTCCCGACGGGTCATCCAGCTGGCCGCCGAGAGTGACAAGTTTGCCCCGCACTTCCATATCTGTCTCCAGAGTGGAAGCGATGCGGTTCTCAGACGCATGCAGCGGCCCTACAGCATTTCGATGTTCGAGCACATGGTTTCTGAGATCCACTCGAGCCTGCCCGACGCCGCAATCGGCACCGATGTCATCGTGGGATTTCCGGGAGAAACCGATGAGGACCATGAGCAGACCCGTGCCTTCGTGCAACGGATGCCCTTCACCTATTTGCACGTTTTTCCCTATAGCGACCGCCCGGGCACCAAGGCGACCCAGCTAAACCAGAAAGTAGACCCGCAGGTCAGACAGCAAAGGGGTAGAGAGCTGCGCCAGATCTCAGAGGAAAAAAGCGGAGCATTCCGGAGACGATTTCTGGGCCAGAGATTGTCCGTCCTGACCTTGAGCGAACACCAGGAGGGGATGCGAGATGCTCTATCGGCGAACTATTTGAGAGCCCAGGTGCCAGCCTGGGTACCTGCCAACCAGATCATCGACGGGCTCGTTACTGAAGAGCTGGGCAACACTCTCGTGATTCGGCCGATTGGCTAACTACAACTAACCCTATCCAGGAGCAGACCCCGGGAACGGTCAGATTTTCAGACCAAGCGACCGCTCCGAGGCTGCTCATTCAGGAGGAAACCTTAGGTTGAGGATGGGGGAGATTGTGCGTCACTGCCGGGGAAAGAGTTGTCCAGCTCTCTCCTCGGAACTGGACCTCACGTTGCTAACGGGTCAAGTCGTTCGCGGCTCTGTCGGACTTGGCTTCGTAAGGCCAGCACTTCACCCGTTGGCGGCATCTTCGGAGGACAGGAGACCTGCGACGTGGGACAAATTCTTGAAGTTTCAGGTTAGTGCCCCCCAGCGGTGCTGCCCCATTCGAGAAGGAAACTTCCCGAGCCATGGAAGCCTGAAGCGCAAGCGAGGGGTTGGGGAACACCCCGGATCCCTCCGGCTTGGCTGCTTGCCGCGCCCCAGGCCCCTTCGTCCCCCCATTGCGCTGCCCACCAACCCCTCGCTCGCGCTCCCGGCTTCCGGACGTTTCGCATTAGTGGGCGACCTGGAGGTGCGAGTTCCGAATGAAGTTCCAGACTAGCTTTCCAGAATCACAACGGCAACGGCGTAAGCGGAGGCGTGAGTGATGGTGACCAGTGCCCGAGTGGCACCCGAGCCGTCGAACAACAGCTGGGCTTTCCGGTGAAAGTTGAGCTCAGGCTTGCCCAGTGGACCTGCAGCGGTTTCGACGTCCTTCCAGCGGATGCCTTTCTGCCAGCCAGTACCCAGCGCCTTCAAGGCGGCCTCCTTTGCCGCAAAGCGACCAGCGAAGTGCTGAAATTTGTTTTTTCGCTCTGAACAGTACGCAATCTCCTTCGCCGAAAAGACTCGATCGGTAAGAGACTGGCTGCCTTCAAGAGCCTTGGAAATTCGAGAGACTTCCACTATATCGAGACCAATACCGATAATCATCGCCGTGTGCTACCTTTTCAAAAGATGTTCTACCAGAAGAAGTCGGGGCATTTCCGCTATTCCGCGTTCCAGGAATTCGAGGCAATTCCAGGACTAATCCACGCTATTACCAACCGAGGTGCTGGCGATGGGTTCAGCGCGCGAAAAGGGCTGGAGTCCGGGAACGCGATTCCAAACGAACAGCTCCTCGCCGCCTTGGGTGTATCGAAGGAAAGACTCGTCCTCTTGGACCAGAAGCACTCCGACCAGGTCGTTACAATCAACCACGAGGAAGTGATATCACTTGATAGCCGCCAGGCGCAACCAGGAGATGGCGTCATCCTGACGGGACCCGGTTGTTTCGCTGCTGTTCGATCTGCGGACTGTGTTCCCTTGTTGGCACTGTTACCCAGACGCAGAATGGTGTGCCTGATCCACGCCGGATGGCGCGGCACCTGCGATCGAATCGCCGCCAAGGGAATTCAGAGATTCCTGGAGGTCTCGGGTGCCCGCCCCGAGGATCTCCGGGTGGGAGTGGGGCCCTGCATCCGCAAGTGCTGCTATCAAGTCGGATCTGATGTACGCGACCGATATTGGAGAGCTGGGCACGACGTTGAAAAACTGGTGAGCGGATCCCACCTCGATCTGGTGAAGGCGAACGTCTCGCAGCTTCAGGCAATGGGTGCAGTTGAGGTCGAAGATTCGGGATTGTGTACGGCCTGCCGCACTGATCTCTTTTATTCCTACCGACGAGAGGGCACAACCGGGAGAATCTGGACCATCGCCGGATTCGTTGGAGAAATCACCGAATAGGGATAAAACGGTGTCCGAACCCAGGACAGCGGTTACAACTCGATGGCTAGAATATCCTGGCGCATCTTCTCTCGATAGGCTTGAAGTTTCTTCACCAGGCTGGCGTCGCTGCGGCCGAGGATCTGTACCGCGAAAAGGCCCGCATTGCGAGCTCCCGCCTTGCCAATAGCCATGGTTGCCACAGGTATGCCACCCGGCATTTGTACGGTCGATAGCAGCGCGTCAAATCCTCCCAGGGACGAAGAGTCAAGGGGGACTCCAATGACTGGTAGGGTGCTATGGGCGGCCAAGGCACCTGCCAGATGTGCAGCCGCACCCGCACCCGCGATAAGAACGTGGATCCCGTTGCTCTCAGCAGCCTGAGCATATTGCTGCGTAGGGCCAGGAGTCCGATGTGCAGAAAGAACCTTCATATCGTAAGGCACCCCGAAATCATCTAGTATTTTTGCGGTCTCTTGCATGACGCCGGAATCGGAAACACTGCCCATCAGAATGGCGACTTTCGCACCCATCATGAAGTTTTCCCTCGTAGTTTGGCCAGGCCTTTGGCCGCGATATCGCGGCGGTAGTACATTCCGTCGAAATGGATCCTGTTGACGCCCTCGTAGGATTTGGCAATGGCTTCGTCCAGCGAAACCGCCCGAGCAACGACTCCCAGTACGCGTCCACCACTGGTGAGCAGGCGGTTCTCGTCGAAGGTGGTGCCGGCATGAAAGAGCAGGATGTCGTTCCCCTCGGCCGCCATGCCGAGTCCCCGGATCTCTTTTCCAGATGGGTAGGAGCCCGGGTAACCTTCGGAGGCCACCACGACACAAACACAAGCACCTCTGTGCCAGGAGACGTCCCTTCCCGCCAGCTCCCCACGGGTCGACGCTTCCAGCAAATCAGCCAGATCGCTTTGCATTCGGGGCAGGATGACCTGGGCTTCAGGGTCTCCGAAGCGGACGTTGAACTCGAGCACCTGGGGCCCCCCTGAGGTAAGCATCAGGCCGGCAAAGAGGACCCCTTGAAAAGGCTGGCCTTCAGCCGCCATTCCCTGGATGGTGGGGTGAATGATTCGGTCCAGGACTGCCTGCTGAGTCACCTCCGAAAGTAGGCCGTCCATCGAATAGGCTCCCATGCCCCCGGTATTGGGTCCCGTGTCGCCCTCGAAGATCTGTTTGTGGTCCTGGGATGGAACCAGCGGCGTAACATTGACGCCGTCAGATAGGATCATGAAGGACGCCTCTTCTCCCTGTAGACAATCCTCGATCACTACTCGATCGCCCGCCACACCCAGGGTGCGAGTCCTCATGGTAGCCTCGATGGCTTCAAGAGCCTGATCCAACGTTTCGCAAATAAACACACCCTTCCCGGCGGCCAGCCCATCGGCTTTGACTACCACTGGGAACGAGAACCTGCCCGATTTGAGATTCCTTTCCGCTTCGTCGGCAGAGTCGTGAACCGCGAAAGCGGCGGTGGGTATCTGGTGCCGCGCCATGAACTCTTTGGCAAAGGATTTGCTACCTTCCAGGCGTGCTGCACTGGAAGAGGGGCCGAAGACGGCCAGCCCGGACTTTCGGAACCGGTCGGCGATGCCGGCGACCAGAGGCGCCTCGGGACCTACAATGGTCAGGTCGATCTTGTGAGAAAGCGCAAATTCCAGCAGTCCGTCCAGATCGTCCGAAGCAATTGAGACAATCTGTGCGACGCCTGAGATTCCCGCGTTCCCAGGGGCGGCATAGAGTTCGGCGACTCGGGCGCTCTGGCTCAATTTCCAGGCAAGGGTGTGCTCCCTACCACCGGAACCCACTAAAAGAATTTTCACTTTACCCTACTCGGTAGGAAACGCCAGTTCGAACCCCAAGTGCACTAAGGGATCTGTCAAAAATAACTTCACATTCTGGCATCTCATCTTCACGCCATCTTTAGCCGCTCCTCAATCGCGAAATCCTCAATGTAGGCCCAGCTACGCCTGCGGTTTCGCTCAATCGTTCGCGACCAAATCTGGCGCAAATATGAGCGCTAACTCTGCGAAGTTATTCTTGACAGAGCCCTAACTGTCTTTCGACGAACTGCTTTTTTCCGAAGCCTTCGAACCAGAGTCGGTTTTTGTTGGCTTCGTTTCCTTCTTCTCCTCTTTCTTCTCCACCTTGTCTTCTTTCCCTGCCGCAGAAGGGTCCACACCCTTCTTGGCGTAGTCGGTCACGTACCACCCTGTCCCCTTGAACTGGATTGCGGGAGCAGACACCAGGCGTTCAATTTTTCCACCGCAGCTAGGACACTCCGCTGGCGGTGGGTCGGAGTACTTCTGGAGCACTTCAAAGGTATGACCGCAGGCCTCGCACGCGTAATCGAAAAGGGGCATTGTTCTGGGTGCTCCTGAGCCGCAGACAGATTAGGGAATATATGATTGTGCCCTGTCGGATGTCAAGGGATGGCCGCCAGCACTTCTCGCCCCGCCCCGTTTTCCACAGGGCTCTTTAGCGTGCTATCATCCAGCCGGTTGAGATGACCAGTCGGGAGTATCGGGTGAGACGACTTCGCAAGGCGGTGTTTCCCGTGGCAGGACTGGGGACACGTTTTCTCCCAGCTACCAAGGCAGTACCGAAAGAGCTACTACCGATTGTGGACCGCCCGCTTATCCACTATGGCGTCGAGGAGGCAGTCCGTTCCGGGTTTAGCGACGTCATCTTCGTAACCAGTCGTGGGAAAGACTCGATCACAGACTACTTCGACTTCGACTACGCATTGGCCAACCGACTGAGAGACCAGGGAAAAACGGACCTCGTCCAAGTCCTGGAAGAGGTCTCCTCTATGGTTTCGGTGTCTTCGGTGCGCCAGCGGGAGCCCCTTGGGCTCGGCCACGCTGTACTGGTGGCGGAGCCCCTGGTTGGGAATGAGCCGTTTGGAGTGGTCTTGTGTGACGACCTCATCGATCATGAGACCCCTTGTCTGGAGCAACTACGGCGGGTCCAGGAAACCCATGGAGGGAGTGTGCTCGCCACTATGGAAGTGTCTCCCGAAGCGGTTTCCCTCTACGGCATCGTGGCGGTAGAGGGCGAGGCTATCGATGAAGAACAGCGTCTGTTTCGAATACGTGACACTATCGAGAAGCCCTCTCAGGAAAAGGCTCCTTCCAATCTCGCGATCATCGGACGCTATTTGTTCACTCCCGCAATCTTCGATCTTCTAAGGGAGACGCCTCCGGGAGCCGGTAAGGAGATCCAGCTCACAGATGCGATTCGCCGCTTGATTGAACGAGAGCCGGTATACTCCTATCGTTTCAAGGGACAACGGTACGACGCCGGGAGCAAGTTGGAGTTTTTGCTGGCCAATCTGGCCTTCGCCTTGAAGCGGGAGGACCTGGGTCCCGAACTGAAGAAGCGTATAGCTGCGTTCGACCTGTCGCACTGAGATAGCGGCATAGGCGGATGTTTTCAGGAAAACATGCTCGACAGGATTTTTGTCAGGGAGCACCTGGAGTTGGTGGAGCAGAGGCTCCTGCCCAGGGGTTATCAACTCGAAAGAGCAGTTTTTGAGAGTCTCGACCAGAGAGAGAGGTCGACCCGGGTCGAGTGCGAAGAGCTGCGAGCCGAGCGCAACCGCACCAGCGACGAGATTTCCAGCCTGCGCCGAGAAGGAAAGGATTCAGCAAAAGAGATCGAGAGAATGAAACAGGCCTCGGTCCGAATCAAGGATTTGGACGAAGAGCTCGCAGAGGTCCAGTCGAGCCTGAAGGATTTTCTCTCCCGGATTCCGAACCTGCCACATGAGTCGGTCCCCGCAGGTGTGGACGAATCAGCGAACAAAGTCGTGCGAGAGGCCGGAACCCCTCCGAAGTTCGATTTTCCCTGCCGGGATCATGTGGAGCTCGGGACCGACCTCGGGATCCTCGATCTCGACCGGGCCAGCAAGATCACAGGGGCCCGCTTTGCCAACTACTATGGAGCCGGTGCCCTTCTGGAGCGGTCCCTTATCAACTTCATGCTCGATCTACATACGCAGCAGCACGGTTATCGGGAGGTGATTCCACCCTTCATGGCAAATCGAGAAAGTTTCTTTGGGACCGGGAACCTGCCAAAGTTTGAGGCCGATCTGTTTCACATTGCGGAGAAAGACTTCTTTTTGGTCCCGACTGCCGAGGTTCCCGTCACCAACATCTTTGCAGGCGAAGTGCTCAGGGAGGAAGCTCTACCCATTAGCTTTGTCGCCCATACACCGTGCTTTCGCAGTGAGGCTGGGTCCTATGGAAAAGACACCCGGGGTTTGATTCGTCAGCACCAGTTCAACAAGGTCGAGTTGGTCAAGTTCTCGAAGCCGGAGGAATCGTACGAGCAGTTGGAGAAGCTGACTCACGACGCGGAACAGGTGCTGTCTCGTCTGGGGCTAGCCTATCGGGTGGTAACTCTCTCCAGCGGAGACATGGGGTTTAGCGCGGCCAAGACCTATGACCTCGAGGTCTGGATTCCCGCGCAGGACACTTATCGCGAGATCTCGTCCTGCAGCAACTTCGAGGATTTTCAAGCCCGAAGGGCCGGTATTCGATACCGACCGAAATCGGGAAAGCCCCAGCTTGCACATACTCTAAACGGATCTGGGTTGGCGGTAGGGAGGACCTGGGTAGCCATCGTTGAGAACTTCCAACAGGCGGATGGCAGTATCCTGATACCCGAGGTTCTCCAGCCTTATATGTGCGGCATGACCAGGATTACCGATGAGGGCGCTCTCAATTCGTAGAGACCGGACTAGCCAGCGTATTTATGATCAAGTTCAATCTCGACAAAGAAGTGTCACTTAGCTTCTACGAGCAGATCAAGGGCCAGCTGCTTTCAGCGATCTACTGCGGCAAGATCAAAGAGTCGGATCGCCTTCCTTCGATCCGAGAGCTTGCCGAGGATCTTGGTGTAAACTACAAGACCATCCGCAGTGTCTATCTGCGCCTGGCCGCCGAGAACTACATCCGGATCGTCAAAGGGAGTGGCGCCTTTCTACAAAAACGCAGCAGCGAAGATACCTATGAGCACATGCGCCGCAAGGCGATTTTCAGGTTGCTCGGCGAGGTTTCGGAAAGGGCTGGTAGTCTGGCAATAGCGCCCGAGAAGTTTGCCGTTCTGCTGGAGAGCTATTGCACCGGAACCAACTTGAGAAAGCTATGCCTGGCAGTGGTCGATCATGAGGAAGAGGCATTCATTTTCTCTCGCGAGCTCAAGATGAGGGTGAGAGGTGTCGAGGTGTCGTCGGTCTCGCTGGACCAGCTGCAAGACGATGGCGTCGACAGGACTCTAAGCCAAAGTGACTACCTGCTAACCACAAGCTATCATCTGAAGGAGGTTGGCGAGGTGGCGGACCGGTTTCAGAAGCAGCTGGTTGAGATAAAGCCGAGCCATCAGATCTATACCGAGATTCTCGCCGCCGCCCGCCACCAGAAGGTCGCCATCGTGATTCGGGATAAACAGACGCTGCATGCGTCCATGGAAATTTTCATGAACATCTACTATCCCTCAACCGAGAAGCAGTTCTGGATCGCGCCGATTGACAGCGAGGAGCTGATCACCAAGATCATCGCTGAGGCTGATCTCATTTTCGTCTCTCCGATGTGCTGGGATGAAATGCGGAAACGGACTCCGGCGGAGAAGAGCCTCAAGACCTATGAGAACTTCATCTCCGACGACACCATCGATCAGCTGAGGGAACTGCAGTTGCTAGGCTGAAAGCGGTTTGATCGTGCCTGACCATGGTCCAGGACGGGCGGATCTGCAAGATTCAGGAGAGTGGCCTCCATCCCATGGAGCTTTCCAAGGACTACATCAGAACTCTCCCAAAGGCTGAGCTGCACGTGCACATTGAAGGCTGCATGACGCCACAGCGCCTGCACGAACTGAGCCAAACCTACGATTCGCGTTACAGGTCACTTGCGGCCGAGATTCTGGCCCAACAAAGCTTTCAGTACGAGGACTTCAATGACTTTCTGAATACCTACAAGATCGCCTGTTATCACCTTCGCCAGCCGGAGGACTATCTTGGGCTCCTGGACGATCTGGCGGAGGACTATCGTCTCCAGCACGTTCGCTACGCAGAGATCATCTACACCCCGTCCATTCCTTGGAAGTGGGGAAGAAGCGGTGAAGGGATCTTGGCAGCCCTGACCGATTCAAGCCGCAGAATCGAGGAGCAGCAGGGCACGACAATTCGCTGGATTCTGGACTGCGTCCGGCAATTTGGCCCGGAGGAAGCCTGGAGGACAGCTAGACTGGCGCAGAAGTTTCAGTCTCGTGGAGTCGTTGGTATTGGTCTTGGGGGCGATGAGCGCTCGCTGCCCATGAGTGACTATCGGGAAGTCTTTCTGTGGGCACAGGCCAACCAGCTTTTCGTCCATGTACACGCCGGGGAGGTTGGCGACCCGGATCAGGTCTGGGACGCCTTGAAGATTCTGGGTGCCAACCGCATCGGACATGGGATTCAGTCGGCTCGCGACCCTCGCCTCATGGAATACTTACGTGAACACGCCATCGGCCTGGACATTTGCCTGACCAGCAATCTCAAGACCCGGGCCTGGGCTCCACTGTCTGAGCATCCGTTCCACTTGCTTTACCGCCGCGGTGTTCCCACCACACTGAACACCGATGATCCGGGACTCTTCCAGACCGGTCTTACGGAAGAGCTGGTGAAAGCGGTGGAACACTTTGAGCTGAGTGTAGAGGATCTCCATCGCATCATCCTCCAAGGCGTCAGATCCTCGTTTCTACCCCACGATGAGAAGATGTTGTTGATGCAGAAGTTCCAAGGCGAGCTGAGTGCCTGAACGGACCGAGGACGGGAAGCAGCAATACCTCTACCTGACCACAACCGGGCGGCGGAGTGGGCAGGCGCGCAAGATCGAGATCTGGTTCACAGGCTACCAGGATCGTTACTACGTCATCTCTTTCCTCTTTGAGAAAGGACAGTGGGTCATGAATCTGCGGAAGAACCCAGAGGTGTCCTTCCGCGTAGGCGACCAGCGCTTCAAGGGATCGACCCGAGTCCTGGATCCGGCGATCGACGCAGAGACATCCAGGGCGGCCAAGAGCCTGTCCGATCAGAAATACGGCTGGAGTGATGGGCTTGTGGTGGAACTGAATCCGTCAGCGCCAGAGCAGACGAACCGACCGTGGCGCCCCTGTAGCTGCAGGAAAACTCTGCTTTCAGGCGCGAGGCTGCCTGTGAGAAAATGGCAGAGCGCACATCGATGGAGGAGTGGCCGAGTGGCTTAAGGCGGCGGTCTTGAAAACCGCTGTGCTCGTAAGGGCACCGTGGGTTCGAATCCTACCTCCTCCGATTCACCATGTTGAGATTCCCGGGTCGGGCGATCCTGGTTTCGGTGGGTGACGGCGCCAGTGCCAAGAAAGGGCCCGCCTCACGATAGGAGCTAAAGCATTGTTCCCAAGGTGCCTGCATCTCTTTGGATTGCTGAGTTTCTGTCTCTTGGGAAAGCCCAGTATCTCGCCCGTTCTCTTGGCGGCGCCAATTCAGGTTGGGACGGCCAAGCAGGTTTTCATTGATGGGCGATTTCTGGGATCGAAACAGGGCGTAGAGCTGGTCGTGAATCGTCCCCGGGCGACGGGGGAAATGCTTCTGGTGCCGGAGAATCCCTGGGAAAGTGGATGGATTGGCGACTACCTTTCGGTGATCCAAGAGGGTGGCCGGGTCCACATGTGGTACGACTCTTCGGATCGCGCTGCTATCAAGGATCCCAAGCAGGGAATGACAGGCGTTGCTTACGCCTACTCAAGCGACGGTGGAGCCACTTGGGTCAAGCCCAAGCTTGGCGTGGTCGAATATCGGGGCTCGAGTGAGAACAATCTGGTCATCAAGGGTGTCCACGGCTTTCACCTTTTTCGCAACCGGCCCGACGCTGCTGCTGATGAGAGGTACGTTCTCTTCTCGGGTCAACCCAACAAGCTGTTCGTTTCCGGCGACGGATTTCAGTGGAAGGCCAAGGGGAGTGAGCCCTTTCTGAACATGGCTGGCCACAGCGGCCTGGATTCGCAGAACGTCATGTTCTGGGATTCGCGTATTGAGAGCTACGTCGCTTATCCGCGCATCAATCTTCCTCCCTTCAGTCGAACGGTTGGGCGGACCGCAAGCCCAACTCTGGGAGATTTCCCCGATCCGGTAGTGGTTTTGGGTCGCGACGGCAAGGATCCGCCCGAGATGGATTTCTATACCTCGGCCACGATCCAATACCCGTTCGCCGCGGACGCCTATTACATGTTCCCCGCGGCCTACCATCACTGGCCCTCCCCTCCGCACCCTTCCAACGATGGGCCACTGGATGTGCAGTTTGCCGCCAGCCGCGACGGCATCGACTGGAAGCGTCCGGATCGGCGTCCCATCATCCGTCTGGGCCTGGAGGGAGAGTGGGATAGCGGATGCATGTATGCGGGGTACGGCCTCTCGCGCGATGGCGAAGAGCTTTCCCTCTACTACACGGGCCACGATGTGACGCACGGAGCCTATGTCAAGCGAGGCTTCCTGGGAGGAAAGATTAGCCGTGCCATCTACCGGCTGGATGGGTTTATGTCCGTCGATGCGCCTTACGAGGGAGGAAGCTTCACCACGCCTTCGATCCGTTTCGACGGGGATCTGTTAAAATTGAACCTTGATGCCTCAGCCGGTGGCTGGATCCGCGTGGAACTGCTGGACGAGAGTGATCGTGCCATCTCCGGATTTACACGCGAGGATGCAGACCAGATTCTTCGCAGCTCGGTCGCAGCCACCGTTAGCTGGAGGGGCGCGACCGACCTTTCACAGGTCAAGGGTCAACGGGTCAGGTTACGGTTCCTGATGCGCGATGCAAAACTGTTTGCATTCCAGTTTGTCTCTAGGACTGATTAGGCTGGGGTTGGCGCGCAGATTTGAGATCTCAGAATAGGGGCGCTGCTCTCACCAGGATCGAATATGTTGATTGCCAAGCTGATTGATATCTACACTTTGATAGTTCTGTTGTCCGTCATCATTTCCTGGATCAACTTGCCACCCCATCACCCGGTAGTAAGGTTTTGCAGTGCCTTGACGGAACCCGTTCTGGCGCCTATCCGGCGAGCAATCGGTCCAGTTTCCGGACTGGATTTTTCGGCGCTCATCCTGCTAATCGGATTACAGCTGCTCAGGGGAATATTACTGGGCTAGGAGTCTGCGCCGTAGAAATGATCGCAGCGAGAAAGCGGGGAATTGAGGCCAGATTTTCTAGATTTCGAGGGGCATAGTTGTTCTATTGGGCGAAAAGTCGGGGAAATATGGACCGATTCTACCGTTTTCTCAGTAGATCAATTTCTGCCGCGCAAGCTCCTAGCCGCACACAGATTCCTGACTGTCACTCGATGGAATCGAGGAGTCTCCGATGCAACGATTCTCAATGATGTCTGCCCGAATGATCGTCTTGGTAGCGATCACTTTTCTGCTTATCCCTGCCCTCCATGCTGGCGAGCCTGTTTGGATCAAAAGGCATGGATATGAGCAGCTGCGCCAGGGGGTTGCAGCAGCCGCCGGGCAGAATTTGTATGTGTCGCGCCAGGGCCGCCCCCAGACCATCAATCGACAGGACCTCAATCTGGACGGCGGCAATACACCCTATCTGGAGAAGGTCTCCATAGAGTGTCAGTAAGGAAGCAGGTTCGACCCACGAACGGAGGAACTCCCGTGAAGATCCCGAAGATCACCCGACGCGATGTGCTCAAGAGGGCCCCGATAACGGCCTTGGGCGTTTCGACGTCTCGACGCGTTCTGGTGGGCGGGACTGTGGGCACACGGGCCGTGCCCAGCTCTGGCCGGCAAATTCGCATGGGTGTCGTCGGGGGCGGATTCGGAGCCAAGTTCCATTGGCACCAGCACCCCAACTGCGTGGTGACTGGGGTCAGCGACCTGCGACCGGATCGCCGCAAGCGTCTACAGGATCGATTTCACTGTGCCGCGGCATACGATTCCATGGAAACCATGCTCAAGGAGGCCCGGGACCTGGATGCCCTCGCCATCTTTACCGAGGCACCCAACCACGAGAAACACGTCAGAATGGCGATGGAACGCGATCTGGACGTGATCTCCGCCGTCCCAGCCTGTTTGACCCTGGAGGAGGCAGCACGGCTCAAGCAGGTAAAGAAGGCCACCGGCCGCAAATATATGATGGCCGAGACCAGCTACTATCGGCATTACTGTATTGCGGCGCGCGAACTGCAGGAGGCGGGAGCCTTCGGCGAGCTTTTCTACAGCGAGGTCGAATACTATCATCCCCACATCGGTCGACGGACTTCGCCACTTTCGTTCCACGAAGGCCAGCGCACCTGGAGGTACGGATTTCCTCCCATGCTCTACCCGACCCACTCCACCGGGCTTCTCATCGGTGTGACGGACGAACGCTTCACCCAGGTGTCCTGTCTGGGTTGGGGCAACCCCGACAATCCGGCTTTGAAGGACAATGTCTACGGCGCCCCTTTCAACGCGTCGTCGGCTATATTCCAGACCGGCCGGGGACATTTCTGTCGCTGCAACGTGTTCTGGGAAGGGACGGCGCACGGCGAGCGGGCCCAGTGGTTCGGCACAAAACTTACGTTCTATATGCCAGGTTCGGGAGGGCAACCCTTTAGACTGCAGGGCCCGGAGGCACCCCAATGGAAGGAGATTCCCGAGTACAGAGACCGGCTCCCGGAGGGCATGGAGTACGAGAGCGGCCATGGTGGATCCCATCCCTTCCTGACCCTGGAGTTCATCACGGCCCTGCTGGAAGACCGGGAGCCGGCCATCGACCTGGAAAGATCGCTAGCCATGACCGTCCCGGGCATAGTGGCCCACCGCTCGGCTCTGGAAGGGGGCAGGCAACTGAAGATCCCCGGGTACGGCGAAATCTGACTGGTATTATTGGTCTCTAGCGTGGTTTTGGTCTCCGGGCACAGGCTTGCCCCGTCAAACCAGGCTTTTGCGGAGGGTGTCCTTACAGACGAGGTGAAAGCGCGCCTTGCCCTGACCCCCAGAGCCATGGGGACCAGAGACGAATGGTCTGCGGTGCGCTCTCGGATGTACTCCTCGAATCGAGCGCCGATGTGGCCGTATTGGCGGACCATGGGAGTGCCTCACACGTCGGTATTCTTCCCAAGAAGCGCGGCTCCCAATGCCACACCAAGTGCGACGTCCAGGCCCACGTTGTCGAGAGCCGCTCCGAACGCAACACCAAGGGCTACTCCCACTCCCAAGCCCGCACCCATGCTTTTCGTCGCCCCATCGTTTTTCTCTTGAGTCATCTGCGACGATCCTTCGGCCTGAAGGCAAACACATCGGGACATGTTGAATCAACGCGTTCCTGCTAGCTGCGGAATAGGCTCTGACCTCAACCCATTACCAAGCGGCCGGTCTGCGCCCTGCCCTGATACCGGCCCACCAGACTAGGGCGATGAAGAGCCCTTGCAGTGCGACTCTCGGGACCAGCGGGGTTACCGGCTGACCGGCCAGCGTACCGCCGGTCGTGGCCGCGTGGATGTCTGCAGGTAGAACGGCCACCAGAAGAAGGATCAGAACCACAGCCGTGATTCTCCTGGTCCGAGGCAGGAGCAGCCCGGCAGCGCCGAGCAGTTCGCAGACCCCGGTCAACGTCACCATGATTTCTGGCGCCGGAACCCGCGGCGGTATCATTCGTACCAAGTCGGGATGCAGGACGTTGAAGTGTTCGACAGCCGTGAAGCAGAACATTGCCGCCAGGCCGCCCCGAGTAGCCGTGGCCCAATCCCGCAGCCCGACAATCGCGAGCTGTCCCACCAGCCGCAGGAGCAGTGGCACCGTGACCAGAACGATGAGAGGTGCCATGGTTCCTCGAATGTGGGCCAATAGGGGGTGATCAGCGACAATTGGAACTCCCGGAGGGGAAAAGCGCATGACGCCGAAAAAGGGGTGCGCGTATCGGCGAAGCGGTCCTGCCCACAAAGGTGACAGTAGAGCCCTGGCGTGCGCCATCTCCCGGGCCGCTGCACGCGCGATGAAATCATAGGGATGTGGATCTGGGCGGAGTTGACAAGCCGCTACTGGGTGCCAGCATCTACAGAAATTATCCTATGTTTCTTATGCTTCCGGAACAAGGCTTCCATTGAGCGGCGAAACTCAGCCGACTATTTCAAATCAGGAGCGGATCGCTGATTGGGAACCGGGGGGCTGTGCATTCGGAGGTACTTAACCAACAAGATCGGTAGGCGGACTTGCATTTCACGAATTCAGTCTTACTTGTTTCGCCAGGAGCCGCCGGGCATCTGAATCTAATCGCCACGCCGGGCCTTCTGACGAAGGGTGGTGGCATATGTAGAGCGGATCTTCGGCAACTGCGAAAGATCGGTGTCGGTGGCAGCGGCGATTGCCTTGAACATCCGTTCACGGTCGGCGTTCTCGGCCCGCACGAGTTGTTTCAAGCCCCGCCGCTCGGACATTGGCACAGAGTCCAGTTGGCGGACCTCGACCAAGGCCTTATTGTTTTTACCGAGAGCGGCCGCCGCCTTGAATCTGTTGAGCGCCCTCACTCGCCCGGAGCGAGATTGGATTATCTTGCGAATCGCCGGGTGGGTGATCTCCGGTGCGGTGACCTCGTCTGTTTGGGCAAGAGTCCTCGGTACACAAACCAAGAGTAGTAAGCCGGCTAGTCCCAAAACAAGTAGATGGAAGTGGATTAAACCACGTGTAAACACCTGAAATGCCCGCCCTGGCGGGTATTCTGGAGTTCGACAAAGAATCTTCAGAGAG
>CAUZIZ010000048.1:0-35596 GCA_963579905.1 Acidobacteria bacterium UBA6911
GATGCCGTCACGGCTGGACAAGAAGACGCCGTCGGAGGCGCCCGGATTCCAGTTCTCGAAATAGGCCTTCCAGGGCTGAAAGCGCTTGGGAAAAGCCAGATAAATCTGGGGCGCCCGAAAATAGGGAATGGCCCCGTTGGTGTAAAGATGCTCTGTTGGCGCGGATCCGAAATCAACCCACTGGGGATAGCTCCAGTTGATGAAGTCGGGAGAGGACGAATACTTGAAGCTACGATTCCCGTAATTGACGACGGATGAGACGCCCTTCTTATGCTGAGAGCCCTCTCTTCGGCCTCGGTCAGAGTCCCGAAAGAAGACGACATAGTGACCCTTCACCGGATCCCAGAAGGCGGAGCTGATAGCGTCGAAGGCGTTCTTGTGGAGGCCGTCCGAGATCAGCGACTGTTCTCCTCGCAGGTATCTCCAGTGGAGTCCGTCTGGGGACGCCAATACCACCAGAGGATAGCTGCAGCTCCCCAGTGCCTTATAGCGTTCGCTTGCGGCTGCAGCGGGATTGGTATCCTTGAAAACGTGCATGCAGGGGGCGAGCTTGTGGCTTTCCTCCATGTCCATCCAGACGATGTTGTTTTCCTTTGACCCTTGAAACTCGAAGATCCCAAGTGATGGCCGTGTCCAGCGAATGCCATCCTCACTCTCGGCGTAGGCAATAAGTTCAGCGTGGGCTGCGACGGTCTTTTCCCCTACGGCAAGAGAGGACGGGGTTTCCCGGCCGCTTCCCCGATAGTACATCCGAAAGCGATCGCCGTCCTTGAAGACGCTGACGTAGGTGCTGGAATCGCCCTCCCACGGTTGATCGAAAGATAGGGCCTTTCCTGCAGACTGTGGCCGATGTAGCTGCAGCTCCAGACCTGACATCTGGTCGATCAGGAAGTCATCCACAAACAGCTGCAGATCAGGTCCGACCGAGATTGCCTCCGTTTGTGTGTCTATCGACTCCGCTCCCGAAGGAGCGCCTGATGCTGCCGCCGCCGGAATTAGAGATGCGCAAAGAATGAAGCAGTAGATCCTTTTCATCATTGTCCCCTGATATCCTGCAATTCACAATAGGTCTTTCGTGTTCCTGCCGTCCATCGACGACTCAACATCTACCACCCTTTTGGGACCGGTTCAAACGGTTCCATACTCTTCTCTTTGCCCACAGATCGCAGACCGGGTATTCTGAGGTTGCCCAAGGAGAAACGCTCTGTCGAAGTTTCGGTGCCGCTCGTTGTTGATTACCTGGCTTCTTCTCGTCATCCCGAATCTCCCCGCGTTCGGTCGCGGACCGGCCGAGGGTCTTCCCTCTTCGCGGAAGGCGCAGGAGCATCTTCTGCTCACCGGAAGGCTCGGCAACATTCGCTCTGTGGCGCAGGGCGTGACCGACTCGAAACGAGTAACTCTCAGCAGTGACAAGCTCGTCCACGATGCCCATGTCCAGACGGTCGACATCAATGAGAAGGTCCACCGGGGTACTCAGGGCGTCCACTTCAACTTCCGGGATTCCTACCGTCACAACATCGACGCCTACCGACTGGACAGGATGCTGGATCTGGGGATGGTTCCGGTCTCTGTCGAACGTCGCTGGAGGGGCGAACCGTCCTCTTTCACCTGGTGGATAGGCGGCGTTGCCTTCAGTGAGGGCGAGCGATTGCGGAAGGGCATCGACCCTCCCGACGCCGAGACTTGGAACTGGCAGGTCTTCGTCCAACGAGTCTTCAACCAGCTGATCTACAACGCCGATCGGAACCCAGAGAATCTCTTGATCACAGACGGCTGGAGGATGTGGCTCATTGACCATATACGCGCCTTTCTTCGCGACAAATCCCTCTCCCAGCCCGAAGTGCTTTCACGATGCGATCGCCAACTACTGGCCCGACTGAGAAAGATGGAGAGGAAGGACGTCGACCGAGAGTTGGGCCCCTATCTGAGGAAATCGCAGCTTGCTGGATTGCTGGCACGGCGGGATAGGGTTCTCCAGATTTTCGAAGAGGAGATCGAACGCCGAGGCGAGATCAAGGCAGGAGGAGGAAGGCGATGCTTGGCCATCTTCGACGACGACCAACGCAGAGATCGTCCACAACCCCCATCGTCAAACCCGTCATAATCTGTGTTACAACGTACTTGCCTATGCTGACGCAACCATCAGCCCATAGATTGGCGGCGGCCCTTGCTCTGCTGCTCCCGACCGTGATCTCTTGCGGAGCTCCCTCTCCGACGCAGGATTCCGGAGCCGAGTCCGCCACACCTCGCCTCCGAGTGACTCGGGGCAGCGCCGACCTTCGCACGCTGGCCAGCGCGCCGAGGGAAAAAACCTGGATCTACCAGTTGTCTATGCCTTTCCAGGTAGCGAAGGGCAAAGCCGCTCTGTTCTGGGGGATTCGAGAAGGGCAGGCCAAAGGAGCCGATTTTGAGGTGGGAGTAGACGTGGTTGTCTTCGAGGACCTGGCGGCCATCTCGGCCCAGGAAGCCGTTCCGGTGACTCGCAACCATGCGGAGCCCAATCCCAACACCGAGCCTTCGGGAGCCCCCGCGATCATGGTGAAGTATCCCGTCCGAGGCGGATTCCAACCCTTGGGAGCGAAAGCGGCGGACGGCTCTCCGCTGCCACACACAGGGACCGGATTCGGGATGAACCAGGCGATTGCCTGGCCTTCTGGCGAACCCGAGGGACCACCGCCCTACCCGGTCAACTATTTCAGAGGTTCCGAGGGCTACCAGTATCTGGAGGTCCATCAATTCAGTTACGACGGAGAGGTATTCAGGGTCGAGGGTACAGAGCGTGTGTCCCTGACAGGGATGTTCGAGGGGTGGGCGATCCTGGATGGGGCCATGACGAACGCGATTCCGGATGGAGAGGATTTCCTGATCGGTGTGAGGGCTGAGCCCTGGAATCTGGCGGAGAAGGGGCGCCATCCCTGGGTAAGCCCTACATCGGGAACTGCCGTGATGCGCTGGAGGAGAAAGGAGGGCCGCTGGCGGCCCGTATCCATCGCACCGGTGACGGATTCAAATCAGTCTTTTGAACCCAGCCTGATTCGGGACGTGGACGGATCTCTCCTTTTTTGCGCTCGGGGTGGGCCTGAGATGGACCACAACGACATTCGGGTATGGCAGTCCCGAGATGAGGGTCAAAACTGGAAGAAGATCGTCCATGTGAGGGGCCTGGTCTCCAGCGCCCCCATCACTCTGAATCAGGCTGTTGATGGGACCCCATATGTGGTGGCCAATCTCTATGAAGTCTTCGTACACCCGGGCAGGAAGGTGTATACATATCGAGATACCAGGGGTCGGGTTCGAGGCGGAGGCTGGACCCGAAAGACACTGATGCTCTGGCCGTTGAACGATCAACGGACAGGGCTCCAGGAGCCTATCCTGGTGAGGGACTGCCGGGCTGATTTCGGTCGTCCTCCCGGGGGGTCAGTCTGGGTCGCCGATCATCCCTCGGGAATGACACTCCACCTGGCAGATGGGAAGTGGCACCATGTCCTTGCTTACCGGGTGCTGGAGTTGGCCGAGCTCTCGCATGCCATCGAGCCGGCTCCTCAGACTGGAGGGTATATCGAAGAGGTGCTCTCCGCCGGTCCACCCATTCCGGTCTGGCAGTTCTAGATCGGGGTGGCAGCTAATGGGCGTTGTGACTGCGGATGGCGATCTTGCCTCAGTTTTGGCTTCGGCGATACACTACGGGACGGAAATAAGAAACAAGCGACCACACCCTCGAGCCCACGATGAACCGTCTGCTGGCATCCTGCATGACATTTGTTTTTCTCCTAGGCAGCTTTCTTGGTGGGGCACTCGCGGGTCCGCCGACAGTTGAACAGCTTGAGTTCTTCGAAAAGGAAGTCCGTCCGCTGCTCGTCGATCATTGCTATCCCTGTCACAGTGCTCAAGTGGCCGCTCCTTTTGCAGGGCTCCGGCTGGACAGTCGCCAGGCCGCTGTCGCGGGGGGAGAGTCTGGGCCCGCCGTCGTTCCAGGGAAACCCGAGGAGAGCCCTCTGGTTCAGCGCATTCAGGGGAAACCGGTGCTGATGCCGCCAAATGGTGCCCTCGACCAAAACCAGATCGATGCTCTTACCAGATGGGTCGAGATGGGAGCGCCCTGGCCGACGGACAGACCTGCTGAGCTGGTCGAGGCAAGCGGTTTCAATCTGGAAGAGCGAAAGCGCAGCCACTGGGCTTGGCGGCCGGTTCGTTTCTCTTCTCCGCCGGGAGTCCGGAATCAGGATTGGCCGCGGGGTACGATCGACAGATTCCTTCTCGCCCGACTCGAGGAGAATGGACTGGAACCCGCGCCTCCGGCGGATCGAAACACTCTGATCCGGCGCCTATCGTTCGATCTGAGAGGCCTCCCTCCGCACCCGGGAGAGATTCAGGCCTTCCTCGCAGACACTTCATCCGAGGCGTTGGAGAAGCTGGTGGATGGCCTCCTGGATTCCCCTCATTTCGGAGAGCGTTGGGCCCGCCATTGGATGGACCTGGTGCGCTACAGCGAATCCCACGGCAGCGAAGGCGATCCAGACACACCGTTCGCCTGGCGTTACCGGGACTACTTGATCCGAGCCCTGAACCAGGATGTACCCTATGATCAGCTGATTCGCGAACACCTGGCGGGTGATCTGCTACCGAACCCTAGAATCGACGAAGCCCTCGGAATCAACGAGTCGCTCTTGGCGACGGCCCAACTTCGTTTGGTCGAACACGGCTACCAGCCAGTGGATCCCTGGGAAGATCGCGTCAAGTGGACCGACAACCAGATCGATGTCATCACGAAGGCTTTTCAGGGACTCACAGTTACCTGTGCTCGCTGCCACGACCACAAGTTCGATGCTATCAGTCAGAAAGATTATTACGCCCTCTTCGGTACCTTCTACGGGGCTCGGCCGACACAGCGTGCGATTGACGTCCCGGAACGACTCAACACCAACCGGGACCAGTTGTTGGAGCTCAAACAGCAGATCCGCGGAGGACTCGCCGAAACTTGGATTCAGGAGGCACGTAGTCTGGGCACGCAGCTCCTCGAGGCCAAGCGCAAAGGCGGCCGGACCAGGGAGATTCCTTGCCCGGAGAATTCGCCTGATAAACCGGGTGAAAGCGATTCGGAGAAAGTTCCCGAGAAGGGCACTCGGACTGAGGAGGCAGGATCGGAATCGCCGCCGATCCAGTTCAGCGCAGCCGAGGCGCTCAGCGCGGCTCTTGAGAAGGCTCCCTGCGAGCCGGACAGCCCCCTCTATGCATGGAGCAAACTAAGAGACAAACGAGGATCTAGGTTCCGTAGAGGCTGGGAAAAACTGATCCAGGAGTCAGGTTCGGTATTTCGCCAAGGAGCAACGTTCAATCGCGCGAACTTCTCTACTGCCTGGGATTTGACCGGTCCCGACTACCAAAGCTGGATCAGCCATGGTGTGGGAGCTTCCTCGGGCACTTCCAGGCCGGGCGAGTTCGGTCTCGTCAGCGAAGGCGAGCGTGTGCTCGAAGGGATCTATCCCGCCGGGGTCTACACCCACCTGCTTTCGAGCAAGCACAGCGGGGTCATGCAATCCCCCCGCTTTCGGATCGATACCGACAGTATCAGTCTCCGCATGCTGGGTGGTGGCCTGAGCGCGGCCCAACTTATCGTGGAGAACTACGCGGTCCCACGAGGCGGAATCTACCATATGCGCTACAGCCCGCAAACAGATCGAATGGCATGGCTTCGATGGGATACCGCCTACTGGAAAGGCTTTACCGGCTATATCGAACTGGCTACGCGTGGCGATGTCACGAACCCCAGATCTAGCGACGCAGGGAAGAGCGATCCAGCTCGCTCGGCCATCGGTGCCAGTCGCATTGTTTTTCACGACCTCGAGGAAACGCCACGCGAAACCTCGACTCCGCTTCTTCACCTTCTGCAAGGAAGCAGCGTGGACTCGTCCACCCAGCTCGCCCACCTCATCCGCGACAAACTACTACGAGCGATTGCCGCCTGGCGTGATGGCACTGCCAGCGGGAATCAGGTCGAGTACCTGGACTATTTCCTCCGCTCGGACCTGTTGGCGCGATCGCGGGCTCGGCTCCCGGCGGCCGATCCACTCCTGGCCGATTATCGCGCCCTGGAGGCGCAAATACCGGTTCCGCGCCGTGCACCAGGGGTCCTCGAGGAAAGCGCACCCGATCATCCCCTTCTTCGGCGCGGCAATCACAAGGACCCCAAGGATCCTGTACCCAGACGCTTCTTGAGCGCCTTGGGGGGCACTCCCTACAAGGATCCAAGATCGGTTCGGTTGCGGCTCGCCGAAGAAGTCACTTCACCGGACAATCCCCTGACGGCCCGGGTCATGGTCAATCGGATCTGGCGATACCTTTTCGGGTTCGGTCTGGTGCGCACCACCGACAATTTCGGCAAGCTCGGTGATCTGCCGACACATCCGGAGCTGCTCGATTACCTGGCGGATCACTTTGTCCGCAGCGGCTACTCCATCAAGACGATGGTGCGACTCATAGCCACCTCCGAGGCTTACCGAATGAGCAGTCGAGCGTCGGTTGTGGCACAGCAGATGGATCCTTCCAACAAGCTGCACCAGCATGCCAACGTGAGGCGGCTGGACGCCGAAGAGATCCGCGACTCGATGCTAAGTATTTCCGGGAGGCTGGAGCCTGCTCTGTATGGTCCTTCCACCCCCGTCTATCACACCATCAGCAAGTCGAAGAGTAAGGGACTCAAGGAGGCCGGTCCGCTCGACGGTGTCGGCCGCCGCAGTATCTACCAGGAAATAAGACGTAACGCCCACAACCCTTTCCTGGAGGCCTTCGATCTGCCGAAGCCGGCCTCGACCCGCGGACAGCGGGACATCACCAATGTTCCCTCCCAGTCTCTGACTCTGCTCAATAGTCCCTTCGTGATCGGCCAGGCGGCGGAATGGGGCAAGCATCTGGCCGCGGGCGAGGGTAACTCTGTGGAGTCTCGGATCGAGCACATGTTTTTCAAGGCTCTGGGCCGCAGGCCCAGCGGGAGTGAACGCGAACGCACGGCAGGTTATCTGAGCAGCCTGGTACAGGAACACAAAACCCCTCAGCACAACGTCCTGGCCGACGCCAGAGTATGGAAGGATCTGGCGCATGCGATTTTCAATCTAAAGCAATTCATTTATATTCAGTAAGGCTCGGCGCAACAATTTCCCGGGTTGACGCAAAGACGAGGCTTCCATGCCATTTAATCCGCATCATTTCCAATTCAGGCCTTACCTGACCCGTCGTGAAATGCTGCGCAAGACCTCCACCGGTTTTGGGATGTTGGCCCTTTCTGCCCTGATGGCTGATCCGGCCTACGCGGGACCGGGAAAGTCAGCTGAAGATAGACCGCTCGCCCCCAGGAGTCCTCACTTCGCGCCCAAGGTCAAGAACGTGATTCTCTGTTACCTGTCCGGAGGGCTCTCCCAGGTCGACTCGTTCGATCCCAAGCCCCGATTGGAACGTGAAGCCGGCAAGCCGATGCCGTTCAAGACCGAGCGCACCATGTTCAACGAGGACGGCAACATCTTCCCCAGCCCCTGGCGGTTCAAGAACTACGGGAAGAGCGGAATCCCGATCAGTGATCTGTTCCCCCACATCGGTGGCATTGCGGACGAGTTGACCGTCATCCGCTCGATGACGGCCAAGTTCATGGCTCACGCGCAGGCCAACTTCTACTTTCACTGTGGAACACAGTTTGCGGGGTTTCCCGGCATGGGCTCCTGGGTTACCTATGGTCTGGGCAGCGAGAATGAGAATTTGCCCGGTTTCGTCGTCCTGGGCAGCGGCGGCATTCCTTTGGGCGGCATCAATCTATTCGGCAGCGGTTTTCTTCCTGCGATCCATCAGGGCTCGTTTATCTATCCCGAAAAAGAAGAGCCGCTCAGCAACATCCGCCCCCGTGAGTCCGATCCACGCCAACGTCGGCGGATAGCCTTCGTCAACGATCTGGATCGTGGTTTTCTTGACCGAACCGATCGCAACCCGCAGGTCGAAGCCGCCATCAGCAACTACGAGATCGCCTACAGGATGCAGACAGAGGTTCCCGATCTGGTGGACTTGCGTGGAGAAACCGAGGCAACCAAGAAGCTGTACGGACTCGACTCCGAGGTCCCTGCCAAGGTTGCCTATGCAAGGCAGTGTCTGGTTGCCCGACGGCTGGTAGAACGGGGCGTGCGCTTCGTGGAGCTGACGATGGTCAGGGGCGATGGGATGGGTTCCATGAGCAATCCCTGGGATCAGCACTACCAGCTTGTCAAAGGGCACACCGCCAACGCTTTCGTGGTCGATCAGCCCGTGGCTGGTCTGGTAAAGGACTTGAAGGCGCGAGGCCTGCTCGATGAAACGCTGGTTCTCTTCACCGGGGAATTCGGGCGAACCCCCTTCGTTCAAAGTACGGACGGCCGGGACCACAACCCCTTCGGCTTCAGCCTCTGGCTAGCCGGCGGCGGGCTGAAAAAGGGCTTTATCCACGGTGCCACCGACGAGTACGGCTATCGCGTAGTGGAGAACAAGCAGACCATCCACGATCTCCACGCCACCATCCTTCATCTCCTGGGCCTGGGCCACGAGGCCCTGACCTACCGCTTCGGCGGCCGCGATTTCCGACTCACCGACGTCCACGGAAATTTGATCAAGGAAATCCTAAGCTGAAACTTCGAGAAGAGGTCGCACGTCTCCTGTCCTCCGAAGGTGCCGCCAACGGGTGAACTACCGGCGTTACGAAGCCAAGTCCGACAGAGCCCCGAACGACTTGACCCGTTAGCAACATGAGGCCAAGTTCCGAGGAGAGCGCTGGACAACAGCACAAATCCCCAGTAGCCGGAAGTTTCTTTCTCTAATGGGGCAGCACCGCTGGGGCCGGACTGACCTGAAACTCCATTTTTAGATTTTTTTAGATTGGGATGGAACAAGGGCATACCCCCATGATTCCAATATGGTTGTGGCGTACGATAGGCGATTGCGTCGAAACCTGGCTTCGGATGCCAACTCTTTCTCGAATGATCCGGCTCGTAGCAGTCGCTTGGTCTGGACATCTGACCGTTCTCGGAAACTGCTTCAGCAGGCTGGCGCGAAGCGTAATAGACCGGTCCTTTAAGGGCCGGGTATCGGGGTGAGGTGAAACTTGAGCCCGCTTCAGCGGGCTTCTCGAGTGAGGGCTTCAGCCAAAGTCCGGCCCGATGCTCCTTTGCACCTTTGATGACGAACTCAGGGAATCTTGGGTGCCCTTGAGAGCTGAATCGAGACTTCGTCGTGGAGATCAGTACGGATCCTGGCTAAAGCCTTTCCGCGAGAAGCCTGCTGAAGCAAGCTCAACTTCGCCTGACCCGAATACCCGGCCCTAAAGGACCGGCCTATTACGCTTCGCGCCAGCCCGCTAAAGCGTACTTCTAGATAGGGTTAGCTGCGGTAAAACCTTCTGTCCAGGCGATGAACTCAGAAGTGGGAAAGTTTCTTTCTCGAATGGGGCAGCGTAGCGGGGGTGGGACTGACCAAAAACTTCAACCACGAGGAAGCGAAGCAACCTTCGCCAGTTGACAGAGCCGTGACCGGTGAGGGAGCGGGCCCGACAGCCCCCCCCTAAGCGCTTCTAGGTTGAAGGGGTGCGTCCAGATGCCAATCAGGGTGTACCCCTTAAGTTGAAGCACCGGATCCCACTCCCTCACGGTCATGGCTCTGTCAGGATTGCCAGTGATGATCATGGCAGAGGCAATTCAGACTGATTTGATAAGACATGGTAAAGTGAGGGGCCTATGATCGAAGGCATCGTAAACCATGTCAAACTGGACGGCTTTCATGTGATTGAGGGAGTCATTCCCGCCGACAAGGTCGACGGCATCAAAGAGGGCATCCTTCGAGTTCATGCTGTCGAGGCAGACCTCAATCGACGGAGACAACAGGAGATCCGAGACAAGGGGCATCGCATCGGAGCGCGGGGTGTCAGCGCCAGCACGGCTCTGATCAACTCCACTCAAGACTTCGCTGCCTACCTTGCAGATAGCCGAGTTTGTGGAGTGGCAGAGGCCTTTTTCGGCGCTCACGTGCGGATTTCCTCTGCCAATGGACTCGTCACCAATCCTGGAAACGAGCGCGGGTACTGGCATGCCGATTGGCCCTACAACCAGACGAATTCAGCTCGAATCCCGGCTCCCTATCCAGATGTAGTGATGCATCTCAGCACCATCTGGATGTTGACACCTTTCAACGCCGAGACCGGCGGAACACTTTTGGTGCCCGGGAGCCATCGATCCAGCAACAACCCCTCAGGGGACAATGGGGTCGATCGTGATGCCCCCTATCCCACCGAGATCTCTTCCACCGGCGATCCGGGTAGTGTCCTGATCTATGACAGTCGCCTCTGGCATTCAGTAGCTCCGAATCAGAGTGACGAGGCACGCGTAGCCTTTACCGCCCGCTATGGACCCTGGTGGATCAATATCAATCCCGAGATGGCTGGTACTCCCGAGAACTTCAGCATGGTGGTGGAGAAGGGAGGTAAGGCAGGCAATCTTCCCAGGATTCCGAGAGATATCTTCGAGTCGCTGCCTGAGGACGTCAAGCCCCTGCTTCATCATGCCGCGGAGTGAGTCTGGGGCAGCTGGTGCTGCCCCAGAACGTTCGAGAATGAAGACTCCGAAACTTTTTTTCATCGCCACCACTTGCCTTTTGATTCTTCTGTCTCTGGGAATCACCCGGGAGGTCCGTGCAATTGCCGGTGCCGAAACTGAGTCCGACGACGACTTTAGCCGGGTAATCCTGCCCTTTCTGAACGAGAACTGCGTTTTCTGCCACAACGGCACCCTTGAGACAGCAGGTCTGCGGCTCGATGTCTTCCGGGAGTCCGGGCAAGGCCCTGCAGGACCGGGGCTCTGGAAGAGAGTTCAGGGAAAGCTCCTTCTGGGAGAGATGCCCCCCAGGGACCGGCCTCAACCCCGTCCCGAAGCCGTTGAAGCGGTGATCGAGTGGATCGAGACTCGCACCGAGGATCTTGCGCTGGCCGGCCTCCCCGAGCCTGGACGAGTCACAGCCCGAAGACTCAACCGAAGCGAATACAACAACACGATCCGTGACCTGATCGGCGTCAATCTGAAGCCGGCCGATGATTTTCCTGCGGATGATGCAGGCTACGGCTTCGATAACATCGGTGACGTGCTCTCGCTGCCCCCCATCCTGATGGAAAAATACCTGACGGCGGCGGAAGCGATCGCCGAGGCGGCTATCGTAGTGCAACCGTCCGCCGACCCCACACTCGTCAAGTACCTGGCCTCACGCGTAGACGGTGAGGGAGATTTCTTTCCCGATGGGGCGTACCGCGTGAACCATTTGTTTCCCTTCGGGGGTGAATACGAGCTACAGGTGCGCGTCATAGATCGCAGATACCGGCCAAAGAAGGATGAACATCCGCCACCCATGCCGGCCAACGGTGTCCTCTCCGTCTCCCTCGATGGACGCCAGCTGAAGACCTTCGAGGTGGAGCCAGACAAATACGAAAGGGGTACCTTCGACGTAATTCTGGAGGTGCCGGAAGGCAAACACGAAGTCTTCGCCGAACTCCTCTCTGACGGAATGGAGGGCATACCCCAGCCGAAAGACACCGAAGACTCATACAAAGGTGAGCGAAAGCTCTTCGTCGACGATTTTGCGCTTCTGGGACCGATGAAGGTTAAGCCCTTGCCGTTGACCGAAAGTCATCGACGGATCCTGATCTGTGGAGATCCCGCAGGTGGCTATCAGCCCGAATGTGCCAGGCAGATTCTATCCAGACTGCTTCGCCGGGCCTATCGGCGCCCAGTCCAGAATGAGGAGATCGACCCGCTGCTGCGATTCGTAGAGCAGGCCCTGAAAGAAGGAGACTCCTTCGCCCAGGGGATACGGCTTGCGCTGAAGGTTATCCTGGTCTCACCCCACTTCCTTTTTCGAATCGAGAGGGATCCCGATTCTGGAGATTCGGGTCTTCCACACCAGATCAATCAACACGAGTTGGCCGTGAGGCTCTCCTATTTCCTCTGGAGCAGCATGCCCGACGAGGAGCTGTTCCAGGCGGCCGAGAGTTCCGAACTCAGTGAACCAGAGCAGCTCGAAAGACAGATTCGGCGAATACTGGCGAATCCCAAGTCGGCTGCCTTGGTCGAGAACTTCGGCGGCCAGTGGTTGCAGTTGCGCAACCTTGAAGGCATCACACCGGACCCGGATCGCTTCCCGGATTTCGACGACGAGCTTCGCGAAGCCATGCGCCGCGAGACGGAGCTGTTTTTCAAGACAATCGTAGACGAGGATCTAAGCGTCATCGCCTTTCTGGACGCCGAGTTCACCTTTCTGAACCGACGCCTGGCCCTCCACTACGGCATCGAAGGCGTCGAGGGAGATTGGTTTCGCCGAGTTCGTGTCGATCCGACCCAGCGGACCGGCGTTCTCACGCAGGCCAGTGTCCTCACGGTGTCCTCCTATCCCACCCGGACCTCACCCGTGCTGCGCGGCAAATGGCTGCTGGACAACATCCTGGGAGCTCCGCCACCGGCTCCACCGCCCGGAATTCCTGCGCTGAATGAAGAGAAGGTAGGGCTGGAGGCAACCCAACGCAAACAGCTGGAGCAACATCGTTCCAACCCGGCATGCGCAGTCTGCCACATCAAGATGGATGCCTTGGGTTTTGGACTCGAAAACTACGACGCAGTGGGCGCCTGGAGGACCCGGGATGGCAGATTTCCAGTCGACTCTTCGGGTACGCTGCCCGGTGGAAAGGCGTTCTCAGGGCCGGCCCAACTCCGAGCGATCCTGGTCGATGACAAGAGGGAGTTTGGGCGCTGTTTGACCGAGAAAATGCTAACCTACGCGCTAGGGCGAGGGCTCGAGAGCTACGATACACCCACCGTCGAAGCGGTTGTCGAACGGCTCGAGCAGGACCAGTACCGATTCTCGCGCCTGGTTCTCGAAATCGTCACGAGCCTGCCTTTCAGGATGAGACGAAAGGAGACGGAAGGATGATCACCGCAAAACATCTGCCCAGAAGGACCTTTCTGCGCGGACTTGGGGCAGCGGTTGCCCTTCCCCTGCTCGACGCCATGCAGCCGGCATTTGCTGCCAGGAGTGCGGCCCGGGTGAGTACTCCTTGCCGGTTGGGGTTTGCCTATGTGCCCAACGGTATCGTCATGGAGAATTGGACCCCACTGCAGGCTGGACCCGGCTTCGAAGTTCCGTCAATCCTGGAACCGCTAGCCGCTTCTCGCCAAGACTGGACCATACTTTCGGGACTCACCCACAATAGTGGCCGCGCGCTCGGTGATGGTCCTGGCGACCATGCGCGGGCCGCAGCTTCCTATCTCACCGGCGTCCACCCCAAGAAGACCAACGGCGCGGACATCAAGAACGGTATCTCGGTGGATCAAGTGGCGGCCCAGGCCATCGGTGATAAGACGCGCTTTCCTTCACTGGAGTTGGGGACCGAGCACGGCCGCCAGACGGGAAACTGCGACAGCGGTTACAGCTGCGCCTATAGCAACAGCATTTCCTGGCGCGCGGAAGCCAGTCCCATGCCACCCGAGGTGAATCCACGTCTGGTCTTCGAACGTCTTTTCGGCAAGGCCGATCAGGACAACGATCCCGCTGCGATTGCCAAGCGGCAGCGCTACCAGAAGAGCATCCTGGATTTCGTTCGGGCAGACACTCAGAAGGTGCAGCGCAAGTTGGGGCCTACCGATCGCCGGAAGCTCGATGAGTACCTGCATGCCGTACGCGAGATCGAGAAGCGGATCGAGCACGCCGAGCAGGATCAGAAGGAAATAGTCCCCGAGTTGGACCGACCTGCGGGAATCCCGATCGACTATGCCAAGCACGTACGATTGATGTTCGATCTGCAGGTGGTGGCATTCCAAACCGATGTGACCCGAATAACGACGTTCATGTTTGGACGCGAAGGCAGCAATCGAACCTACCGAGAAATCGAAGTTCCTGACGCCCACCATGGTCTCACCCACCACAAAGGGGACACCAAGAAAATCGAAGCTGTCGGCAAGATCAACCGCTATCACATGGAGCAGTTCGCCTACTTCATCGAGCGGCTACGCTCCACTCCGGACGGAGACGGTTCCCTGCTCGACCACTCTATAATCGTCTACGGAAGCGGCCTCTCAGACGGCAACGATCACACGCATTGCGATCTGCCCGTACTCATGGCCGGACGCGGCTGCGGCACACTCCATCCGGGGCGCCACGTCCGTTTTCCCGACGAGACCCCGATGACCAACCTGTATCTCTCGATACTGGACCGGGTCGGTGTGCAGCCCGATTCTCTGGGCGACAGCAATGGCAAGTTGGGAGAGCTGTCCGAGATCTGAGTTGTCTTGTACGTTTCTACCCGGAGAGCGTCATTGCGAACAAGTGCTGATCTGCAGTGAACATCGATAGCAGCAGTGACCCCTGTAGGATGGGCACTCCTGCCCGTCGAGGATACCAACGGGCGAGAGTGCCCATTCTACGCGGGGTCACACTGCTCGATGAAGCCCCAGATCAGGCAATTCCTCCGACGGCGGCGAATTCGATACCCGTCAGCTCTGCCATTTCTTTTTTCCAGGTCGTAATGTCGTCGGCCTGAAACTGATCCAGGTGAGTGTGGCCGCAGGCACGGGCCATCACTCGCATCAGCCCTACCGATGCCTGCAGAAATCGAGCCAGCCGTTGAGCCGACAGATCGACATTGAGTCGTGCTCGCAGATGCTCCTGTTGGGTGGCGACCCCCGCCGGACAGTTGTTGGTATTCCAGATCCGGGCCGAAACGCAGCCGAAGGCCTGGATGGCTGAGTTGGCGAGGGTAAGCCCGTGCGCACCGAGGCAGAGCGCCTTGATGAAGTCCGACGGGGTGCCGATGCCACCCGTGATAATGAGTGTCACGTCTTGCCTCCCTTGCTGGTCGAGGTATCGTCTGGAGCGAGCGAGAGCGAGAATCGTGGGGACGGAGATGTTGTTCCGAGAAATCAGCGGCGCTGCTCCCGTGGCACCGCCTCGTCCATCCAGGATAATGTAGTCGGCACCGGCTTCCAGCGCAAACTCAATGTCGCGCTCGATGTGCTGTGCGGACATCTTGAACCCGATGGGAATGCCACCGGTCAACTCTCGCACCCGTCCGGAAAACCGTCGGTAGTCAGCTGGGGTGGTGCACTCGGCGAAGGTTGGGGGAGAAATCGCGTTCTGCCCTTCCTCCAGCTTTCGAACCTGGGAAATCTTTCCCTTGACCTTGTTGCCGGGCAGATGGCCCCGGTTCCCGTCTTCGCTCCCTGCCCAGCCTTGAAGTGAAATGCCTGTACCCTTTTGAGGAGGTCCTCGGAGAAGCCAAACTTGGCGGACGCCAGCTCATAGAAGTAACGAGAATTTTCGGCCTGCTCTTCGGGCAGCATTCCTCCTTCGCCTGGACAGATGCCGGTGCCGGCGAGCTCAGCCCCCTTTGACAGAGCTACTTTGGCTTCTTCCGATAGAGCTCCGAAACTCATGACCGAGACGAAAAGGGGAATATCGAGTCGCAGCGGTTTCTTGGCATTTGGCCTAATCACAAGCTCTGTGCCCACCGTTACATCTTCCAAGAGCGGCTTAGAAGCCAGTTGAGCTGTCAAGATCTGGATGTCGTCTCATCCAGGCAGCGTAGGTCTTGGCACCCCCATGGCGGCAACAGGACCGTGATGGCCCGTCTTCTCGAGTCCATCTCGAGCCAGCGCGTGAATCAACTCGACCGTGGGTTCTTCCGGAGTATTCTTTGGCTCTGGCATTCCGTCGCCGCTTGCAGCAGGCGATTCCTCAATCTGGACGTCGCCCAGATGTTTGTGGCTGCCATCGCAATAGGGTGGATTCTTCGTCTGCTTGCACATGTAGAGATATGCTTCTTCTGGCTGGTCGACGGTGAACGCAAGGGGCTCCATTCCGGTGCCCCTATGAGAACCGTCACAGAATGGCTGCGACCTCGAGCCAGCACATGCGCACCAGTGGTGTTGGCCCTTTTCAAGCTCGATCTGGATCGGCTGCTTGGCAGCGACCTTGGGAGTTGGCATGCTTTCTCCTCAGTGCAGATAACGTGATCGTTGAACCTGTGTGGAACGACGAGTTCCTCCAGGGAGAGTCAGGTTACCATGAAGCCAGATCGGAAGTGAGTCGGGGCGTTTCCTCGCGAAATTCTTTCGATGAGATAATTCTAAAGGAGGTGACGAAGATGGGAGAATCCAGACGCACGGGAGGATCCGAGTACATTGACGTATCGAAGCTTTCGTGGGAACCCACGAGTTTTCCAGGGATGAAGGTGAAGACGCTATGGAAGGATTCTTCGGGAGACGCGTATACCGCCTTGTTTCGGATGGGGCCGAGTGCTCGCCTTCCAACCCACCGCCATACAGCAGTCGAACAGACCTTCGTCCTCGAAGGGTCGCTAGTAGATGAGGAAGGGGTTTGCAGCGCCGGAAACTTCGTTTGGCGGCATCCTGGGTCGACCCACACTGCCCACAGTCCGGATGGCTGCCTAACCCTGGCAGTCTTCCAGAAAGCCAACCAGTTCCTAGAGGAGGAGGAAAGCCAGGATTAGTCTCGGTGGCTCTATTTCAGTAGAATCCCGAGGACTGATGGCATAATCCGAGAGGGCAAGCTTCTAACCCGCTTTACCCCGAGGTGTTCGATGAATCGACGTCAGTTACTGCAAGCTGGTGCCACTCCCTTCGCCCTACCGGCCTTCGCCTGGGCAGGGTGGAGCAAGACGACGGAGGCGCCTCCGGGTATGGTCAATCGCACTGCTATTCAAAAGGTCTGCGCCTGGCCCAACCTGAAACGTCTGAAGAATGGGACGCTGCTTGCTTTCATCTTCAATCAACCCTGCCATGCTGTCTGGGAGGGCGATCTGGACTGCTGGGCCAGCGAGGATAACGGCAAGACCTGGCGTTTTCGCGGTCGTCCGGCCGAACACGATCCAACCACCGGTAGGACCAACTGCGCCGCTGGATTGGCAGCTAACGGGGACGTGGTTGTCTTGTGCAGCGGTTGGGCCGATCGTGCCCCCAAAGGCCAGCTGAGCGGTCCCCATGAACGGGTGATCAGGGCCTGGGTCTGCCGGTCTTCGGACGGTGGCAGAACCTGGACGCGCAGCCTCAACTTTCCCCAGCCGCCCGAGACGCCCGCTGGCAAAGACAATGAGTTTATGCCCTTCGGGAACATTCGCTCCGCCGAGGATGGATCTCTCTGTGCCCCCGTCTATCTCCGAAAGGGCGACTTGCGCGAGAGCTATCTTGTCCGTAGCCGCGACGACGGACATACCTGGGGGGAGGTTACCACTTTGAATCCCAGGGGCAACGAAACCGATATCCTTCACCTGGGTGGCGGCCACTGGCTGGCGGTTTCAAGAGAGTTTCGGGAGAGGCGTGATGTCCACATGGAGTTATTCGCCTCCAACGACGACGCCCGCAGCTGGCATCGCAGGATGCCGCTCACCCTACCGATGCAGGTTACCGGAAATCTGGCGGCGCTGGACGACGGCCGAGTCCTGTTCAGCTTTGGGAACCGCTGCTGGAACAACTTTGGCGTGGATGTGAGGTTCAGTGATGACCAGGGTGAGAGCTGGGGACCCCCGATCCGAATCGCGGACTGTCCCCGGTCGGACTCCGGCTACCCTAGCAGCGTCCAGCTTGGCAATGGCCAAGTAGTGACCGCGTACTACACCCAGGTCTCCGAGGATTTCCACTACGAAATGAGGATAGCGACCTGGGATCCGAGGGATTTCTGCAGGAATGGCAGACCGAAGGCTTGATCTGAGTCTCTGCGGTGCTTGGCTACAACGAGGGAGCGTTGGGAATTGAATAACAACACCAGAACACAGTCCCACCGAAGAGAGTCCGATCCTGGCCAGGCCCTGTCTCGACGACAGGTACTGAAAGGGGCAGGAGCACTGGCCGGCTCCGCCCTGGCGGCACCCTCTCTGCTCAGAGGGAAGCTCCGACATCCCAATGTCCTGCTCATCATCGCCGATGATCTGGCTGCCTGGATGACCGGGTGTTACGGCAATCAGCTCATTAGCACACCGCACATCGACCGGCTGGCAGCCGCAGGTACGCGGTTCGAGAAGTTACGGGATCCGGGAGGGTATATCAACTGGAGACTGCGGTGTTCTGGGATGATCGCCAGCGGTAGAATCTAAACGGGTTCTGATATCGATAGACGACGGAGGATGGAGCGCCTCAAGCCGTTGGCAGACGACTTCATCCTGCCGCCGGCCGGCGAGTTCATCGAGGAAAAAGATGGAGGTATTCCCTGACACCCCGAATACGGGTCCACCCTTAGCGGGGAGGGCTTAGAAACAAATGCCCTCGACATCTGAACCTGACTCCACTTGCAATCTGTTTGCGAGAGAGGTTAGTCTTCGAGCTCGGGCATCTCCGACAGGCTCTTCATGTCGACGCGCGACGGCGTCCACGGCACACGCTTCATGGAGTCGTTCATCCGGCCCGGCCGCGACCAGCGCAACTGGGTGCACCGCACGACGGCCGTCTCTACCGGCCTCGTCCAGACGGCCGCCGACGAGATCTCGCTCTACGTCTCGGGTCACTACACCTATCCGACCAATCACCTCGGGCGCTTCGCCATCCGCGTCGACGGATTCGCCTCGGCCCACCCCGGCTACCCCGAGGGGGAAATCGTGACCAGGCCGCTGCGCTTCCGGGGCCAGAGCTTGATCCTCAACTACGCCACATCAGCTGCCGGCAGCATCCGGGTCGAATTCCTGAATGCAGCAGGGAAGCCCCTGCCTGGATTCACCCTGCAGGAATCGCCGATCCTCTTCGGAGGCGAGATCGCAGCCGCCGTGACCTGGGCACGGTCCAAGAGTTATACCGACGCGAATCCGATGAAGGTCCTGGTCGACACACCCGTTCGCCTGCGGTTCGTCATCCAAGATGCCGACCTGTATTCCTTTCAATTCAAGTAACCCCGGTCGGCCCCGGGTCGCGTAGCTGCGCAAGGACTCGATCGGTCCGCCGGCCACCACACCGCGCGAGATCTCCTTGCGTTGCGATATTTCGGAGTCTTATTGGACGTATCACTCGACGTTCGACTGTTTGTACGGTCAGATCTGAGCTATTACACCGACGTTCGATTACGATCAAATCGGCCGCTGTCTGTAAGATCGGGTGACGACTATCGCACTTCTGGCTGATTTCTCACGTTGTGCCGGTATTGACTCCGTAGGTTTGACGACGCATTCGTTTCCGGTAGGGAGTGGTCCGGCATGCCCAGCTCCAGAAGCGACCCTGACCTCGCCAACCTGTTTTTCCCTGATTCCGCCGGGGCGTCTTACTTCTGTTCCTCAAGTTCTGGGAACCGCTCCTGGAGGGGATTCCCAGGGACCATTGGGATAGGCGTATTCCACCGCCAGCTCTAGGTTGGCCAGCTCCACCGGGAGCTCTTCCGCCAGCCTCTCGTTCAATTCCACCAGTCGCAGCAAGATCCGATTCTCTCCCAATCGTACCGCCTCGGACGGCACCTCATAGTTCTGCCAGGCCGTCAATCCCGGATTGTACGCCGCGGGTTGCATCGGGTTGGTGCAGTCGAGGACCTGCCCGTTGAGTTGTACCTCGAGACGATCCACCACGGTCAGATTGGTCAGATGCAGGTGGAGGCAGACCGCCTTGAGACGGGATCCCGCCTCCCGGACGTCGTCCGCCACGTCGAACCGGGATCTGACGTGGGGGGAGCAGGCAGTTGGGAAAGGAGTGGTCGGTTCGAGTGACGACATAGCTCTTGTTCCTGTGCTGGAGACGCATCGGATCGGCGATGTCATCCAAGGCCGGTCGGTTGTCGTAGTTGAGTGCTGCACCGGTCCCGAACCAGTTGAAGACATAGAGCCCGTCGGCTCCGTATCTCCAGTGGCGGGCGGCGAGCGCCCGAATCATGTCGAGCGTGAGGGGGAGCATCACGGGCGGATCGTAGAACACCCGCCACACCCCACCCGTATGTCCAGCCCGGTAACCCTCTTCCAAGGCGGGATGCACCTGCACCGGCGTGTCTCGCGTCAGGGTTGCCCACTCCGTGATGTTTTCCTCCAGGTCGGACATGAAGAAGGTGGAAGGGATCACGATATCGACCAGGTCTTCCTCAACCCAAGATGACACATCCAGACCCAGACGGCGTGCTCCGTCAATGGTGTTGGGCACGCGCACCCCCAATCCCAGATTTCGTCCCTTGTGCTCGCCGATCCGATCCAGCACGCGTCGGCTCTGCCGGATGAACTCCGTCATGACCGGCAGGTTCTTCTCCTCTTCACCGAACTTGAAGTAGCCTGGGACCCGCATGAAATCGCAGAGAAATCCATTCACCTCGTAGCGCTGACAGGACTCCGACATCAGATCCAGCCGAAGCTGGCGCACTTCGGGGCGGGCGAAGTCCTGCAAGGGAGCCAGAATCTTGGCCAATCGCGGGGGGCCAGCCGTGGGCACCTTGGTCGCCGATGCGTAGATGGGGATTCTCTGAAAAGAACCGGGATCCGATCAGGCGCACTACGTTTCCTTCCCGGTCGGCGTGGTGCCAGTCGTTCATGCTGAGGCGAAACCAGAAGTGGATCCCCTGACGTCGGGCCTCCTGTACCTGGACGTCGAGCGGATCGATGTTCTGATCCCAGAGTCGTTTGAGGTTCTCCGCGTGGCGCCACAGCTTGACGTTCCCGACCCGTGCTCCCTCCTTTAGCCGATCCACGAGCCATTCTGCTCCCTCGACCCGAGTGGGATAGGCCACGGTGTAGCCACAGTCCGGTCCCAGAGAACAAACATAGGCATCCACCGGCGTTCCCCCGAAGTATCCCAGGTGGGCCTGTGCCACCTTCTTGGGGTCGACGGGAGGGTTGTAGAAGCTCTCTTGTCCGTGGTTCTGATCCCACATGATGCGGTAGGTGCGCTCCAGCCGGCCAGCGGGCTTGGCGGGTCCAGGCCCTGTTGATGGAGAGGTTGCCGACTTTCCGGCGGGAAAACTTGGCTTCCGGGCCGCGGCCACGGCCAAGGCCCCGGCAGCCAGACCGGTGGTGAGAAACGTTCTTCTCTTCATTTCAAGCTCCAGAAACTCCCTTCTGAACGTCGCGAATCGAATTGCTACTTTACTTCCCTCCTTCGCTGGACCTGGGGTCTACGAGGAAGCCCGCGGATGTCGGCAGAGAAGCTCTCGGCCGATCCCATCGATGCTTGCACAGGCTCAAGTCCCTCAGGACTCGCGGTTGAATGCGGATTCTGGTAAAGGCGTCCAGGTTGTCACGCAACGTTACTTCGGAACCTGCTCCCCCCGAGACGAAGTCGAACAGCGCCTTCGGCAGTACCTCCTGTGCCAGTGCCTCGTACTCTAGGACGTGCACAGGTCCTGCTGCTTCGGTGTTGCTCATGGTTTTCACCCTGTTGGTCTGGCGATGATCCCTCAGACCAGGCTACCATTGTGTCAGAAAAGTCCTTCTTCGTCCGTTGGGTTGGGTCTTGAGTGGTGCCGGTCTAGGAAGGCGCAGGGAAATGAAAGGAATGGTGAAGTTATGAAGTGGAGACGACGTGAGCTTCTCAAACACTCTTCGAGCCTTTTGGTGGGCACTTCGGTGCTTCACGCCTCGGGCCGCTGGGCTAGGGCCAACGATCGCATTCGGGTGGCGGTTCTGGGTCTGGGCAATCGTGGTCGTGGACATATCCGTGAGGCGATGGCCATCGACGGAGTCGAGGTGGCCACAGTGTGCGATCCCGACGAATCGCGGATGGCAAAAAGTGCGGCCACCCTGGAGAAGGCGACAGGAAGGAGGCCCCGGTTGGAACCCGATCTGCGCAAGATCATGGATGATCGGGACATCGATGTGATCAGCATTGCCACTCCCAATCACTGGCATGCTTTAGCGACCATCTGGGCCTGCCAGGCCGGGAAGCACGTCTATGTGGAGAAGCCGATTGCCCACAACATCCTGGAGAGCGGTAGGATGCTGGAGGCTGCCCGCAAGTACGACCGGATCGTTGCCACCGGGACCCAGAGGCGTTCGAATCCCAATTTTCGAAAGGCGATCCGAATGCTCCAGGAGGGGGCCATCGGAGAGATCTACATGGCCCGCAGCGAATATGCCCAACCCAGAGACCCCATTGGCTTCGAGAAGACCGGACCTCCCCCTACAGGGCTCGACTGGGACCTCTGGCTGGGCCCCGCCTCCAAGCAGTCCTATCACGCCAACCTGGTGCACTACAACTGGCACTGGTTCTGGGACTTTGGCAACGGTGAAATCGGCAACAACGGTCCCCATTTTTTGGACATCCCGCGCTGGGCCCTCAAGAAGCAACTGCCTACCAGGATTCATTCGACCGGGGGACGCGTTGGCCCCAGGGATCAGGCTCAGACTCCCAATACCCAGAGAACCACGTTTGTGTACGAAGACGGCATCTCCATCATCAATGACATCCGTGGCCTCTACACGGGAGAGAACTTCTTCTGGGAGTTCTACGGGAGTAAGGGGTATATGCGCATGACGCACTCGAGTCGGGATTTCGCCGGGTGCGAGTTCAAGATCTTCATGGGAAGGAACAAGATTCCCGAGAAGGACACCAATGCGCCTGCCACGGGACAGCGGGAGGACCACTACCGCAACTTCATCGCCTCTGTGCGGGCCGGAAAGCGAGAGATGCTGAATTCAGATCTGGAAGAGGGCCATTTCTCCGGGGGCCTCTGTCTACTGGCCAACATATCCTACCGGCTTGGACGCGAGCTCAGCTTCGACCCAGCCGCGAGTCGCTTCATTGCGGACAGCGAGGCAGACGAACTTCTCACCAGAAATTACCGTCAGCCATTTGTAGTGCCGGACCGTGTCTGAGGAAGAACAGCCTATCCCTTTCTCAGGCCCTCATTCTGGAGCTAGAGCCCTCATTGAGCTATTCGAAGCGAGTACAGATGTGCTTTGTCGAGCACCACCCGGTGGTAGGTCTCTTCCAGGCCTGATTCCCTCCAACTGAACTCCGCCCCGACCTCGTCCCCCGAAAAGGGAACGCCGTCTTCAAGGCTCAGGCCAGGGAAGGCATTGCCTTTGGAGTCCTGTAGCTCTACCCGGACGCTCCCTCCCTCCAACGTGTGAGCGTTGAGTAGAAGCCTACTCCCCTCCAGTACCAGGGGATGGGTCGTAAACTCTCCGCGCTCGTCGACGGGCTCTACGTGGGCCAGCCTGCCGGCCTTACATCGGGCCAGTGCGGGAACCCAGATCGAGGCCTTTGATTCTTCTAAAAAGTCCTTCCACCTGCTGAAGAAAGGGGCTAACTCGTACTGAGGATAGCTCTTTTTGAAGTAGTCCAGACCTAGTTCGTCCAAGGACTTGCGCTTCATGCGCGTCGTATCCTTCGACGACGCCAACATGTAGCGGACACTTCCACCCAGATAGGGAAACCACCATTCTTCCTGTCCCTTCGTGTTAGAGACTGGATAGAAGGTGGACATGCCGCTCACGAAACCGGCGTCGGGGCTTCCGGCTGGACCATTCGCAAGCAGTGGAATTCGGTTGCCTCCGAAACGGTGCCAGTGAACCCGGTCCCGGCTCCAGACCAGTTCCTGCCTTTGCTTTCGCTCTACCAGATTGTAGTGAAGGACCGCTCCCAGATAGAGCTGGCCGTTGGTGTCGCTCTCGGTGTGACCGGCCGGGCTCAGATAGCCAAAACCGTAGGAAGTGGTCCCCGGCTCGACGTTTCGGGAGGAGAAGAATCGGAGCACGAAGTTGTCCATGTCCACCGGTCCATCGGTGCTGCGATCGTACATTCTGAATCGGTATTTTTGCGGAATCGGCCGCTCTTTGGTGGGATAGGGATAACTGTCGAACTCGCCCGACTTCAGAAAGTCTTCCTTCGCCAGATCTCGGAGGATGTTGTTCTGCTTTGAGCCCTGGAATTCCACTCGTCCGAGTTCAGGCTTCTCCCAGTGCACTCCGTCGCGAGACACTGTCAGGCAGAGGTAGCGGGGTCGAGACCTCGATCCCGCTACACGGTTGAAAATGGGGTCGGCGGGGAGCACTCCCGCAAGGTAGGTGCTCCGATAGAGCGATGATCGCTCGTCCCAGCTTAGTGACCCGATCTTGACGATGTAGGAGCCTTCTTCCCAGGGCCGATCGATCTTCACTACCGGACCATCAGAGAGTCGTTCCAACGAATCGGGACGGTGTTGGAGACCTACGGAGGCAGCAAAGATCCAATCGTCCACCAGGTACTGGGGGGGGGCAGGACGCAGCGGGACCCGAGGCTTCCAACTCTCGGTCGAGACTTCCTTCCAAAACTGGCGGACCAGGAAGGGACTGACGGCCTTGCCCGAGGCGGTGACTCGGGCCCGAAGCCAATACTCACCTCGGGGCCAGCCGCTTCCGTCGAAGGCATGACGCTGGGCTTTTGGCGTCAGGTTCAGACTCAGGGGACCAGCCACCCGATTCTGGTCCGGACCCAGAACGTCAATCTCTACCGAAGCAGGAGTCGACACGTCCGGGGATTGTCCGAATAGTGAAGCCGATTTCGTCATGGTCAATATAGGCAGGGCGTTCAGGGGTGCACTCGATGAATTGTCTCAAGGAGTCAACCTGAGCCAGGCGTCTGCCGTTCATTTCCCTGATGAAGGTGTTGGGGTCAACCTCAAGGCTCCACTGACCCCGCGGGGAGTCTCCATCCCTCACTTCGAGGCCGAACCGGTATCGGCCCAGGTCCCAGAGTTGCCTCGAAGAGCCCGGTTTCGAGGGTGCATAACGGCCGTCATCAATAAACGGGAAATAGATCTCCACGGTCCCCTTGGAACCACTGCGGTGAGCCCGGGCAGTGAGCTGGTGGCGGAATTCATAGGGCTGGGTCACGGTGATATTGGCAAAGAGACTGTGGGAGCCCTCAGCCTGCTGGGGCCAGTCGAACTCCAGGATTTGGTGGAAGTAGCCCTTGTGCTGAAGCTTGAGCCAGTGTTCCCCTGCTTCAGCCCTGCCCAGTGTCTGGGCAGCGGTCATGAGGACAGCAACAGCCAGGAATCTGTTGACGACGAGGAACAGCTTGGATTGCATTGAAGTGAGAGACATTGCGTTCTCCTTCTGGTGGGCCCAGCTGCCGTAGACAGGGGGAAGAAGCAGGGAGTATAAACAGGGGCATGAATCTATACACGGCTTTCAGATCCGTTCTCAAGATTGGAGCTCATGGCACCCTGGTAGCGATGCTTCTGGTCTTTTTCCTATGCGATCCGATCGAGGCCAGCAGCCAGAGCGTAACACCAACTCTTCGGCTCGGGGAAGAGGAAGCGACTCTCTTCGCCTTTGATGACGTCTCCTTCCCCTTTACCTACAACCTCTATCTGAGCATGCATCAACCTCGAAAGCATCCCGACAACCCCGTTCTTCCCCTGGGGGAACCGGGCGATCCTGATGAGTGGCAGCAGCGCTATTACGGAACCGTGATTCGCCACCAGGGCAAGTTCAAGATGTGGTATGTGGGGGCCTCGCGGGAAGCGTTCGTCACCCCGGAACTGGGAGGCGCTATCGACTTCCGGGGCTGGCGATTCCTGTACGCTGAAAGTCAGGACGGGATCCATTGGAAGAAACCCGACCTGGGGCTGGTGGAATTTCGGGGCAACCGGAACAACAACCTGCTGATGATGCCCGAGGGCTTCCGCGGCTACCATATCCTGGTGCTCCACGAACCGGAGGACCCCGACCCCAGCCGCCGTTTCAAGGCAGTGGTCCTGCTGAGAAAGTACGGGGAGTATGCGGTATCTCATGTGCAGGGTGCCAGTCCGGAAGGCTGGGGCACCCGAGCCGTCAACCTTCCCCTCTACAGTGCCGATGGTCTGCGCTGGCGGGTGGCGGACGAGCTGGTCTCCGGAGGGGGCAAGACCATCTCTCCCGACATTCACCTGGTGACCGACGTGGAGGGAGCCGGACTCTATCGCTGGCAGGGTATGTACTATCTGTCTGGACAGGGGCAGGGCAGTCCCGCCGTGGAGCCCTATGGGAGGCATATCGAGATTTTCCGTTCCTCCGACCTCATCCACTGGTCCCGATCCCAGACCATGGGTTTCGCCCGGGAAGGCCAGTTCCAGCGACCGGCCTCGCTGGAGAGACCGCTTCCCAACGAGCAGACCCACGAAGGCGCCAGTGTCTGGAACCGGGGCAATGTGCTCATCGGCCTCACCGGGTTCTGGCATGGGGCCAAGGACTGGACGGGAGTGGTTCACCCCCTGGGATTCCTGGTCAGCAACGACGGTCTTCACTTCCGCGAGCCCATCCCCGACTTCATTTTCGCGGAGATAGGCGAAGATGGAAGGGATTGGGACTACGGTGGCCTTTCCCAAGGGTAGGGGTTCGAAAACGTCGGGGAGATGACCTATATCTGGTATGGCCAGATGGATCAGCGGATGGGAACTCGCACCGGCCGTCCCTGGAAAGGCGATGGGGGGGTCGGCCTACTACTACTGGGGCGGGACCGTTTCGGCTCGCTACCGGTCCGCGATCCGAACGAAAAGGGAATCCTGGCTACTTCCGACCTGGAGCTGCAGGGTCCGGCCAGCCTCTGGGTCAATGCCGAGGGCCTGGGACCTCACTCAAGTCTCAAGTTGGAGCTGCTGGATCATCTGGAGCGACCTCTTCCCAACTACTCGGGCGAGGGCTCGGCCGTGGTGGAACAGTCAGGTCTCCGGGTGCCGGTGAAGTGGTCGGGCGGAAGTCAGATCCAATCTCCGAAGCAGCCGTTCAAGGTCCGGGTGACCCTACAGGGGAGGGAAGTCGGCGCCATTCGCCTGTACGCGCTCTACCTCTCCCCCGGCCAGCAATGAAATCGCGATCAAGCCTGAGCGGTCCCGAGCGCTGACGGTCACGGCTTTGAATGACTTCCCAGGGCATCCCGAATGTGTGCCGAAACGGCGTTCCCCAGTCGATCGCTGCCTTGGGAATTGAAGTGCACCCCATCCCTGGTCATGAGCTTTTCCTTGCCCACCGCGCCGATCACTCGATACAGGTCGTTCACGAGTAGGGAGAACTCCTCCGCTAGCTCGCGTGCCACCTGATTGTAGCGCGCCACATCAGTGTCCCTTCGGACCACCCGGCCGTAGCCCTCGGAAACCTCCTGCCACTGCTCATGGACGGGTGTCGTCAGTGCAAGGATGAGGATGGCGGAGGTCTCCTTTGTGATGCGCTCGAGAATCTTCCTCAGATTCTTTCCGTAGTCTTCGATGGAGGTCCTGGGCGCCCCTGTCTCCTCCATCAGGTACATGTCGTGAAGACCGACATTCAGGTGAACGACGTCGGGCCGCCGCGAGCTGACCCACTCATCCAGGTGCTCGAGCGTATAGGCGGCGTAGCGGCAGTTGTCCTCGGGGGCCCAGATCTGGGCTTCCCCCTCCAAGGCCTTCTTAACCACCGCCTGATAGCCCATTCGGATGGAGTCGCCGATGAGGACCACGCGGGGCAGGGCTGGCCCAGCGGACTCTCCAAATGGCCTGGGTCCCCACAGATCTTTCACCACCTCGCCCCCCTTTATGACGTGGCTGACCCTTTCCATGACTCGGATGTCCTCTAGCGGATTTCCCGGTACTGCCACCAGGTCCGCCAGACGACCCGCCTCCAGGACCCCCCGATCAGGCACCCCGAGGAGGTCGGCGGCGTAGAGAGTAGCCGTCCTGAGGGCCTCCAATTCTGACATTCCGCGGTTAACTAGAGTCCCGAACTCGTGGGCGTTGTCGCCGTGGGGAAAGACGGCCGCATCGGTGCCGAAGGCGATCTTCACTCCGGCCTGGATGGCCTGCTCCAAGCTCTTGCGTGCCAGGGGCTTCAGGTATTCGGACTTGGCCCGAATGGGTGGCGGCAACTCTTCAGTCTTGATGACATCGACCAGATACGCGGTGGGTACCAGATAGGTCCCTTTTGACTTCATGAGTCGGATGGCTTCGTCTGTCAGCACTGAGCCATGTTCGATGGAGGCCACACCTGCCCGGGTTGCGGCCAGGATTCCCTCGGTTCCGTGGGCATGGGCTGCCACCTTGACTCCGTGTCGGGCCGCCTCTTGAACCATCGCGCTCAACTCTGTATCCGAGTACTGTTGAGCTCCCACCGGTCCCTCGAACGAAAAGACTCCGGCGGTAGCACAGGTCTTGATCACCTTGGCGCCGTGCTTGATTTGATAGCGAACCGCCTGAATGACCTGGTCGACCCCGTCAGCGACACCCTCTTTGGGGCCAAGCTCTAGAATCCCTGGACGATACCCCGTGATATCACAGTGCCCCCCTGTGATCCCGAGGGGATGCCCCGAAGGAATAATTCGTGGTCCCGCGAGCAGTCCTGAGTCGATCGCTTCCATCAAGGCGACGTCGGCGAACCCCCTCGCGCCCAGGTCCCGTACGGTCGTGAAGCCGGCCATCAGAGTTCTCCAGGCACCACGCACGCCCGCGAGAGCCCGATCCGCTGGCCCTTGCTTGACAGCCCGGTGCACCCAATCGCCTTCCCGGTTGCTGGTGAGGTGGGTGTGGGTGTCGATCAACCCTGGAAGCAGGGTGACATCGTCCCAATTCAACCTCCTTCCCTCCGTAGGAACTTGCTCAGGATTGATGGAAACAATTCGGTCATCTTCGATGACCAGGACCGGGTTCGACAGCATCTCTCCCTTGACCACGTCAAGCATTCGGTGGGCATACAGGACGGTAGTCTCAGCCAGTCCACTCTGCAGGCTCAGACTCCAGACAATCGTCAGACCTACACAGTGACGAAACAAAACTCGATTCATGACTCCTCCTGAAAGGGCGAAGAAAGGGACAGACTGTTACGCGAGAACAACAGCAGCCCAAAGACTAACAGAAAGGGGCAGACTGTTAATTCTACCCGTCATTCAGACTGAGTCAGGACCCGGGAGAAAGGGACAGGCTGTTACTCGCGCCCGTCCTGACAGCTTACGGCCTCCCGCCCACACTCACATCAGGTTCGATCGCAGGGAGTCATGTCCATACGAAGTTGTGAATGAAATTTCCGGGAGGGAAGGATGAGATTAAGGCAGATTGTTCCGATTTTTGTTCTGGTGGTCCTATTCAGCACGCTCGTTGTTGGTCAAAGCGGTTTCGGTAGCCTGGTCTAGTATTTCCCTCAATTCGCGCTAGGAGGCACGGCCCAGACGCTCCTGACGATCAATAACACCTCGAGCCAGGTCATCCAGGTTGAGGTGGAGCTGATCCTGTCTGATGCGTCGAGCCTGGAGCAGCGACAGGTGGATGAACCAGATTTTCACCGTGGTCACAGTTCTCAGGGAGCGGAAAAGCCGATCGAAGTGCGGAAGCTCGACGGCTTCCTGAGCGGCTTTGCCTATGTCAAGATCGGAATCACTCGTACTGCTTATTCCGGCGAGGGACCAAAGCTCCAGTTCTATTCCCAGGACGTGATGCTTTCGGCTGGCGGGGGAAACATCTCGGGCTCGCCCTATCCCGAACTAGAACTCCAGCGCGCCGGCCCCAAAGGCTTCGCTGGTCGAATCCACCTGGCCAAACCAGCCGAGTTCTTCGACGACAAATATCAATACGACTTTTCCTTCCGAGCTCCCCTTTCGGATCCCCATGCACCCATCGGAGATCCCCTTCCTGCGGGTGGTGGTGAGCCGGGAAAGTCCTACCTGTCCTGGTTAGATGCAGTCCGTTCCGGCGACATCGACCGTATCAAGGCGATGCTCCCACCGGAGAAGGTAGAGATGCTCGAGGCCGAGGACGCCAAAGAGTCGATCGAGTTCCTACAGATAATGACACCCGGTGATGTCAAGATATTGGGTGGATCAAGCGATGGCAGCACCCCGATTCTGAAGGTCGAGGGAACAATGGACGACAGCAAGATGTTCGGCGAGATCACACTTACCAAGCAGGGAGAGAGCTGGGTTACGACCGAGGAGTCGTGGAAGCTCCCATAGCGCAATGAGAATTCTGATGTTGGCGGGAGCTCTGATCCTTCTGGCCGCGTGTGGTCAGAGCCAGGGTGGAGACAATCGAGTCTATCTGGAGGAGTTCGACCAGGGAAACGGAGGTTGGTACGCTGATCGGATCTCTCCGTTGCCCGTCTGGGATGGGGTGGCCTATTGCCACGGCCCCTGGTTTCTGGATCCCAACCATGCGCCGCCCGGGGCGGGGTATCTTCACCTGGTGATGTGGCTGTTCACCGACAGCCGAATGTACCAGATTCCCCGAGTACTGGAGAGGGTTCCTTACACCAACAACTCCTTTGTGGAACAGGGCTACGGCACCCGCTTCACCAACGCTCGGCTCACGGTGCGGATCCGGGGCGAGGTGGACGCCCGGGGTGCGCAGCTGCTTCTCCTGGCCCAGGCCAAGACGGACAAGACGACGGCCAACATGGTCTTGAGTGGACAGCCCTTCAAGGTTTCCCGGGAGTGGAGCGAGCAGACTGTTACCCTGGTGCCCGACCCAGAGCAGTGGACCTGCCTGGGCTCCCGCCATGATGCCACCGAACAGTATGGTTGCGACGACATCGCCCGGGTGTTGGAGGACGTGAACCTCGACATCATCTTCGTGTGGTTTCCCCTCGATGTGGTTCCCCTTTGTGGGGATGTGGCCAATCTCCATATTCCCAGGGCAGGGGAGGACTATCCCGTCGATCGCGATCGCCTTCCGGAGGGCCTGGTCATGTTCGACTTTGTGAAGATCGAGTTCCCGGAGCCGTCACCTTCATCAGGTCCCCGATAAGATTGTTGTTCGCAAGGTGTCACCGGCCCAACCTGATAAGATCAGCCTCGAGAGAACGGGGATTAAAATGAGAGTGTTTGTTCTCGCCCTGCTCCCCCTGGTACTTTTCTCCGGGTCTGCCGAGGTCGCTGAGCCGCCCGAGCGAACCAGGACCTTGGAGACGAAAGACGGTATCCGTTTTGGACTGTGGTCGAAAAAGCTTGCTCGACCAGCACCAACCATGGTCGTCTTCGATCCCGGCACACCCGAGCGCCTTGGAGATCCGTATTATCAGCGCCGCTATCAGATCCTGGTCGACAGCGGCTACCTCTGCGTCTCGGTCGACTTTCCATGTCAGGGACGGGATGAACGTCCTGGTGAGCCAAAGAGTCTGGACTGTTGGCGCCACCGGGTTGAGCATGGTCAGGTGGCCTTCAATGCCGATCTAAATGCCAGAACCAGTAAGGTGCTGGACCATCTCATCGAGCAGGGCTACACCGATGCTGGAAGGATAGTGGTAGGCGGCAGTTCCTCCGGTGGCTTCCTAGCCCTCCATTACGCAGCCTATGATCCTCGGATAAGGGGTGGGGCCGTGGTCGCCCCGGTGACGGATCTAGCCGTTCTGCAGGAGTTCCAGGGGATGCAGAAGCACCCAGCCGTCCGAGCCCTGGCCCTGACCGGGCAGGCTGGCAAGCTGGCCGACCGGTCGATTTGGGTACTGATGGGGGATCGAGACGCGCGGGTGGGAACGGAGTCGGCGATCCAGTTCGCCCGAGCGGTCTGGCGAGTTTCAGGCGAGAGGGGTTCGAGGACAGGTGTGGAACTCCATGTCGTGCCGGAACCCGGAGGGCACGCTCATCCCCCCGGATCGCACGAACAGGCGGCTGACTGGGTTCTGGAGCTCAATCGATGATGAGGATGCCCCAGAGTACCAGACGACGGGTTGGAGACTAGAACTACTCCTCCCACCCTGTTTTGCAATCTGCAGATCGGGGTCAGGGTCCGGCAAGATATCGCTTCCCGATCTTGGCAGCAACGGTGCCTATTGCGTAGTAGCCGACCGAAATCTCGCCGACGTGTGTCAGCAGGTCGTAGGCTCGCCAGCGATCCCAACCGTATTCGTCTTCCATCCACAGTATGAGCCAGGCGTAGGCCTGGGCGATGGAGCGTTCCATCGGACAGCCGCTGGCCACTGCCATGATCTCCTCTGCCGACTCGATGCGCGGACCTGGAACAGTCTGTCCCTTTATCAGGTCGACTGTGATGGTGGTTTCAGAGGGCATCTCGAGACCACTCGCAGAGAGCTCTCCGTGGCCCATGGCGGCATGAGTGTCACCGAGGTACAGGTAGGCACCCGGGACGAAGACCGGCAAGTAGACGGTGCTACCAGGGCAGGTTTCAATAATGTCCATATTGCCCCCGTGAACACCGGCTGGACCTGTGGTGGGTACTCCCATGTCGGGAGCTGTACCGATGCAGCCGAGCATGGGACGATACGGAATCGTAGTCTCCTCACTCCAGTAGATCTTGCCCTCCCGGATGGGGCAGACATGGGTGCCGTGCGGGCAGTCCGCACCCAGCCACTCACTCAGCTGCTTGGGATCACTGGTGCGGGTGGCACACTGGCCGATGCTGGGATGGATTGCTTCGATGCGCACCGACAGTGTATCTCCCGGTTCCGCCCCTTCCACATGAATCGGACCGTTCTCGGGGTTGCCAAGTGGAACCGCTTTGCGGTCTCGTCGGTCATCGTCAGTTCGAATCTGGCCTGAAAAAGCGTCCTCGGTCTCGACAATGACAGTCTCTCCAGGCTGGGTGAGCAGTCGCGCGTCGTTATGACGACTAACCTCATAGTATGTAGGTCCAAGAGGAAGTCTTTTCATCATTCACCTCACTTTGTAGATTCGACCTGCTGGAAATTCACCTCGACCCGCGTCAGGACGGGACTAGCTCCCCCGTTGGGTGTGGCCAGTCGAGCGCGGTACTGGAACCAGATGCTCGAGTTCGGCACAGGAGGAACGGGTCCCGGTTTGGTGAACCAGCTATCGGGACCTGAAGGGCCCCTCCATGCCACCTTCTCGAGGGCATCGACATCCGCAGCCGTACGAATCTGGAAGGAAATGGTTGTGCCCAGGGGAGTGCTTCCTTTCCAATTGATCGACCGGGGTACGCTCCCCTGCTTGGGCCGATGAGGTGGCGACAGATAGACCTCGGCCAGTTCGCGGGTATAGATGTTGCCCGGATCCCGGATCATCTGGCCGTGGGGTCCCACGGTGGGGATATCGGTGCGGCTCTTTTCCGAGAAGCCCTGGGCTCCGTTCCAATAGAGAAAGGATGGGGTGGTGTGTTTTATGGGGTCGCCGGGTCGGTCACGGCTTCCGTCCCTCTTGTGGTTGAGCAGGAAGATATCGATCCAGCCGTCGCCGTCGAAGTCGGCCGCCAGCGACGCGGTACCTGAGTTACCGTGCAGGTCCAGGCGCCGCTTCCAGTCGAATCCATTGGCGCTGCCCCAATAGAGGAAGCAGGGAATGCTCCTTTTGTAGTTGCCTGAGTAGTTGGGGACGAACAGGTCCAGGAAGCCGTCCTGGTTGAAGTCGGCTACGCTGGGATCTAGAGCTGACATCTGGCGGAGAGGATTTCCCCCTCTCTCCTGGAAACCTTCCCGCGACCCGTAGTAGATGCGCAGCTCACCTTCATGGTTCCGAGGGTAGTCGGTGACCGGAACCACCAGATCCAACCAGCCATCCGAATCGAAATCGGCAGCCTCCACGTAGGGAATCCGACCCTCGGGGATGAGCTTCTGGTGGTTGCTGTGAAACCCGGCGGCGGATCCGTAGACCAGATGAAGTCCGTCTTCGGTAGACCCACCCACCAAATCCAGGTATCCGTCCCGGTTGAAATCAGCTATCAATGGGGGCAGAGCGAGACTCCCGATGGGAATGATCTCCCGTTTCCCGGGCGCAAAGCCGTCTGTGCCACCGTAGAGAATGACATAGCCCACCCGTCCCTGGGAGTCCCTCTCGGCCGCTCCAACTACCAGATCCAGGTAGCCGTCTCGGTTCAGGTCCGCGGTGACCGCTCCCATTTCGGGGTCCTCTATCGAGAGGATGGCTCTCCGGTCGGAGGTATAGCCCTGATCAGTCCCGTACCACACGTATACGGCATTCAGCGTCACCGGCCTTCCCAGGGCGTAGCGGGCCTCGCTCGAGACCAGATCCACTCGACCGTCATCGTTGAGATCGGCCTGCGCCGTGCCCACGGTGTAGCCCGCCCAGAGCTGGCTGCGCCGCTGCGTCGAGTAGTTCCGCGTCCCATCTCCCCAGTAGATGAAGTTGGGGTTGTAGCCAGTCCGCAGTCCGCCTTCGAAGTTGAAGAAGACCACATCCTGATGTCCGTCGTTGTTGACGTCCCCGATGCAGTTGCCCATGGCGGACTTCGTGTCCAGCATCGATTTGTGTCCCGGCAGGAACTCCCCCTCCTGGTTCCAGAAGACGAAGGACTGGATGTTCATATCGTTGAAGGAGTGGTTGTTGCTTACCACCAGCTCGGGCCAGCCGTCGCCATTCAGATCTCCGGCGCTGATGCCGCGGGCGTGGACCGTGGCCAAGCGGGTCGGGTCGGCGTCGGAGAGGCGACCCTCTCGGTTCCAGAAGATCAGCGAGTCGGTGTAGCCGTTACCGCTTCGGTGGGAGGAGGTGACGGCCAGGTCGGGGAATCCGTCCCGGTTCAAGTCCGCTACTGCCAGCTGCCAAGGGTTTTCGACCGCCAGATGGAGTCGCTTGCCAAGCTGGGGCCCGGTTGGGCTCCCTGGTAATACATCGACTCCGGAGTCGGTGAGGACTGCCAACTCGGCATGTCCGTCTCGGTCCAGATCCCCGGATCCCAGATGTTTTGCCTTCAGTTCCAGTCGTAGTGGTTTCCCCAGCGCCAATCCTTCCTGCGTGGCCAGATAGATGGTGATCTGGGACTCTCCCGCCAGAGCCAGGTCCAGGCCGCCATCTCCGTCGAGATCGGAGGACAAGATCGCCCTTCCTGCCCCCGGCAGTGGCGTTTGTCGGCTGTCGTCGAATCCCTGAGGTGAGTTCCAGTAGATGACGGATTGGCTCGAGTCGGTTTCCGCACCAGGATTGGAACAGGCAAACGCCAGATCCGGGAAGCCGTCCCGGTTCCAGTCCCCGGTCACCACCTCCATGCCGGTCCAAGTCTGGAGCTGCTGGCGCCGGGAGACGGGAAAGCGGCCGTCGGTCCCGTAGTAGATGTAGCTGTGGGTCTTGCTGGTAATGCCTCCGACGGAATTGACTACAACAAGATCAGAGTGTCCGTCCCGGTTCAGATCGACGACGAGTCCCTCGACGGCGCTGTCCGTGGCAAGAGGGATTCGCCGGAGCGGGTCGATAGTCTCGCCGTTGTTCAAATAGACATAGGCATCTTCGTTCTCGCTGTGGCCGTGGCCGTTCGCCACGAAGAGGTCGATGTGGCCGTCCTGGTTCAGGTCCAGCCGGTTGATGAGCTGGATCCTACCTGCAGCGGAGACGTAGGTGTTGGAGCCGCCGTCTTCAAAAGTGCCTTGTGAAAACGACTTGAAGCCCTCCCAGACTTCAGCCCGCAGCCTGCCGGTGGGTCCCTGCAAGGGAAGAATCAAGAGTGCAAGTCCGCTTAGAAAATGGCAGGATCCAAAGCCGCAATTCTTCATCTGAGCAGACTAGACCTTCGCGAGTCCGATGAAAAGCCCACAGCGTTTCGCGAGACGCCCTGACCATCAAAAAGGGACCACCAGAAAGGGACAGGCTGTTTCCACCCATCTCTCTAGAAGGGCATCTCTCCGGAAGGGGCCCGACTGGAATTCTTGAAGGGTCGACGAAAAGGGGTGGGAGGTCATAGTGCTTCCGCCGTCCGGGTTCGGGTCAGGCTTGGAGAGGAGTCTATTTGGGCTCTGTGGGAGTGAAAG
>CAUZIZ010000049.1:0-35236 GCA_963579905.1 Acidobacteria bacterium UBA6911
ATGGCGAAGGCGAAATTCGAGCGAACGAAACCGCACGTGAATATCGGGACGATCGGACACGTGGATCACGGCAAGACGACGCTCACAGCGGCGATCACGCAGGTTCTGGCGGGCCAGAATGACGCGGTGGAAGTACGGTCGTTTGATTCGATCGACAATGCGCCCGAAGAGCGGGAACGTGGGATCACGATCGCGGTGGCGCACGTGGAATACGAGACCGGAGAGCGTCACTACGCGCACGTGGACTGTCCGGGTCACGCGGACTACATCAAGAACATGATCACGGGAGCGGCGCAGATGGACGGAGCGGTGCTGGTGGTCTCGGCCGCCGATGGACCGATGCCGCAAACGCGCGAGCATATCCTGTTGGCACGTCAGGTGGGAGTGCCGTCGATCGTGGTGTTTTTGAACAAGGCGGACCTGGTCGACGATGAGGAGCTGCTGGAGTTGGTGGAGCTGGAAGTGAGGGAGCTGCTGTCGTCGTATGATTTTCCGGGAGATGACATTCCGGTGGTGGCGGGCAGTGCGCTCAAGGCGATGGAAGGGGACGAGGCGGCGGCCCAGGGGATCCTGGAGCTGATGGCGCAGGTGGATGCGTATATACCGTTGCCGGAGCGAGATGTGGACCGGCCGTTTTTGATGCCGATCGAGGATATTTTCTCGATCAGTGGACGGGGGACGGTGGTGACGGGCCGAGTGGAGCGTGGGAAGGTCCTGGTGGGGACGGAGATGGAGATTGTGGGGATCCGCCCGACGGTCAAGCGGGTGGTGACGGGAGTGGAGATGTTCCGGAAGTTGTTGGATGAAGGACAGGCGGGAGACAACGTGGGGCTGCTGCTGCGGGGAACGGACAAGGACGAAGTGGAGCGCGGGCAGGTCATTGCAGCGACGGGAACGATCAACCCGCACACGAAGTGCAAGGCGGAGGCGTATATCCTGAAGAAGGAAGAAGGAGGCCGGCATACGCCGTTTTTCAATGGGTATCGGCCCCAGTTTTATTTTCGGACGACGGATGTGACGGGAGATGTGGATTTGCCGGAAGGGACGGAGATGGTGATGCCGGGAGACAACGTCTCGCTGCAGATCAATCTGATTACGCCGATCGCGATGGAGAAGGGACTGCGCTTCGCCATCCGAGAAGGCGGCCATACCGTCGGCGCCGGCACCATTACCGACATTCTCGAGTAGGCGACAATTCCAGGCTGGAAATAGTTTAAAGGGTTAAAGATCCGATGCGGGAAATTATCACTTTACAGTGTGCCGACTGCAAACGGAAAAACTATACGTCTACCAAGAACAAGGCGAATAACACCGAGCGGATTGAGCTGAAGAAATACTGTAGCTGGTGTCGCCACCACACACTCCATAAGGAGACTCGGTAGGGCGACTCTTAGCAGGCCAGTAGCTCCAATTGGTAGAGCGCCGGTCTCCAAAACCGGATGTTGGGGGTTCGAATCCCTCCTGGCCTGCCAGTCATTCTTCCGGTGTTCGATTGCTTTGCTCAGGTGGCAGAGAAGGGTTACGAGGGTTACGTAGGTTGTTATGTTGGAAAAGCTGAAAGCTGCACCAGGGAATCTGGTCAGATTCTACGGCGACGTCAAGGTGGAGTTGAGGAAGGTTACATGGCCCAGCCAGAAAGAAGTCTATGGGACTACTACGGTTGTCATCGCCAGTGTATTCTTCTTCGGTGTTTATCTTTTTCTCGTTGACTTCATCTTGAGAAACGCGGTAGAGCGAATCTTTCAACTATTCCGTTAAACGAGTCAAGGTCTCAACACGCGAATCCCGTTTAGCATAAAGGAGAGACGTCATCAATACCGCACCCAAGGATATGACAGTTCAGACTCCAGGGCTGGGTAAGCAGTGGTACATCATTCACACCTACTCAGGCTTTGAGCACAAGGTAGCCGAGGGCCTCATGAACCGGGTTCAGGCCTATGAGCTCCAGGACATGATTGGCCAGATTCTCATTCCCACTGAGGATGTGGTGGAGATGCGGGGAGGGAAGAAGGTCGTAACCTCTAAACTATTCTTCCCCGGCTATATCCTGGTTGAGATGGATCTCACGGATGAAACCTGGCATCTGGTTCGCAATACGCCGAAGGTCAGCGGGTTTGTCAGCCAGGGGAACAAGCCCACTCCGATGACGGCTGCCGAAGTTGACCAGGTCGTTCACAGGGTTTCGAGCGCGGCCGAAAAGCCGAAGCCAAAGTTCATATTCGAGAAGGGTGAGACAGTCAAGATCATCGATGGACCCTTTTCCAACTTCACTGGAGAGGTGGAGGACGTGAATCTGGACCGTAGTACGTTGAAGGTTATGGTGACCATTTTTGGTCGTGCCACGCCCGTCGAACTGGAGTTCATTCAGGTTGAGAAGGGCTGAAGCTCCACGCTAGGAGCCTGCGCGGTAGAAATGATCGTAGCGAGAAAGCGGGGAATCGAGGCCAGATTTTCTCGATTTCGAGGCATATAGTTGTTCTATTCGTCGAAAAATCGGGGAAATATGGGCCGATTCTACCGTTTCCGCAGTAGATCAATTTCTGCGGCGCAGGCTCCTAATACTGTATCGGAGGTCTGATGGCGAAAAAGATAACGGGAATGATCAAGTTGCAGATTCCTGCCGGAAAGGCGACACCTGCCCCCCCGGTTGGACCTGCTCTTGGTCAACACGGTGTCAACATTATGGATTTCTGCAAGGCTTTCAACGCCAAGACTCAAGGTGACGAAGGCTTGATTATTCCTGTCGTTATCACTGTCTACCAGGACCGCAGTTACAGTTTCATCACCAAGACGCCACCGGCGGCCGTTCTTCTCAAGAAGGCAGCGGGAATCGCGAAGGGCTCAGCGGAGCCCAACAAGTCCAAGGTTGCGCAGGTGACGATGAGGCAGGTAGAGGAGATCGCAAAGTCCAAGCTTCCTGATCTGAATGCCGGAGACATGGAGGCGGCGAAACTGATCATCATGGGAACCGCCAGGAGTATGGGAGTAGAGGTAATCGACTAGAGACCCCTTGGTCGATGAAAAGTTCACAGACTTGTCAAGTTGTGGAAGACAAGAGGAAGTCTCGGGACTTTGAGAGAACACTGGTAGAGGTCGTGCTGAGACCTCGAGCTGCGAGTATCAAGAGAAGTTGACCCCCCCCGGTTGGGGTTGACCTCTCTGATGTCGGCGATGAGGGCGCTTGCTAGCCCGGGCATGGCATCCCTGAGTGGAGAAGGATGTCTGGCCACTTAGCTTGGCGTGCCTGACCGGTGCAGGGAGTTTTTCTGGAGGTGTGACAAGATGTCAGGAAAGGGTTTTCTCGCAGCCAAGGCCAGGGTCGAGACCAGGGATTATAGCCTGGAGGATGCGGTCAAGCTGCTCCGCGAGATCAAGTTCGCGAAGTTCGACGAAATGCTGGAGATTGCTTTGCGCCTGGGAGTCGATCCGAAACATGCCGATCAGATGGTTCGCGGAACCGTTGTGCTTCCCCATGGACTTGGAAAATCGCTTCGAGTCTGTGTCGTCGCTTCAGGCGAGAAAGTGAAGGAAGCAGAGGAGGCCGGTGCAGATGAAGTGGGAGGTGAGGACGTTGTCGAAAAGATCCAGAAGGGCTGGCTGGACTTTGACGCGATGGTTTCCACGCCCGATATGATGAAGTCGGTGGGCAAGCTAGGTCGGGTCCTGGGGCCCCGCGGTCTCATGCCCAACCCCAAAGCAGGAACCGTGACGTTCGATGTGGCCAAGGCGGTGAAGGAGATCAAGGCAGGCAAGGTGGAGTTTCGGGTGGACAAGAACGGAGTGATACACGCCCCATTAGGACGAATGTCTTTTGAGGTCGAGCATCTGGTCGAGAATGCCCGAAGCCTAGTAGGAGCCGTAGTTCAGGCCAAACCCTCCGCGTCCAAAGGGCGCTACCTCAGAGGGATCTCGATGTCGTCGACCATGGGCCCCGGCGTCAAGATTGATGCGTTGCAGATTGAAAGAACGTAGTGCTTGAGAGCTCAAGGATGAGAAACCAGGGGATGGGTGGGTGAATAAAGAAGAAAAACGACAGGTAGTTGAGGCCTTGAAGGAGACGTTTCAGGGAAATTCCAGTGTTCTTCTGTTGGCTTTTCGGGAGATCGAAGTCACCGATCTGACGGAGCTGCGACGAAAGGTCGCTGAGACCGGTAGCGGCTATCGGGTGGTGAAGAACACGCTGGCTCTGAGAGCGGCAGAAGATACCCCAGTGGATGAGCTGAGTGCCCACTTCAAAGGACCCAGCGCGATAGCGTACACGGATAAGGATCCGGTGGCTCTGGCGAAGCTTTTGAGAGGCTATGTAAAGGATCATCCGGGTTTGGAATTCAAGGCAGGGGTTCTCGAGGGCTCAGCTCTTTCTTCCGATGATATCGAGGGTCTTGCAGAAATGCCTTCTCGGCCGGAATTGATTTCGAAGCTTGCGTATCTGTTGAACGCTCCTCTGACTGCGTTTGCCAGGACGCTGCAAGCTCCCTTGATAAATCTGGGCATCGGCTTGAAGGCCCTTGGGGAGCAGAAAAACGAAAACTAATCGATAGACTGGAGGTGAAAGCGAATGGCAATTACGAAAGAAGATGTACTGGGATGGATTGAACAGGCATCCATTGTTGAGGTCAACCAGCTGGTGAAGGATCTGGAAGAAAAATTTGGGATCACGGCAGCTGCCGCAGCACCGGTGATGGTCGCTGGCGCGGCGGCTGGAGGGGTCGCTGCAGCCGAAGCTGAAGAGCAGACCGAGTTTGATGTTGTCCTCACCGCCATCGGAGACAAGAAGATCAACGTGATCAAGGTCGTCCGCCAGGTAACAACCCTGGGTCTGAAGGAAGCAAAGGACCTGGTAGAGAGTGCTCCGAAGCCCGTTAAGGAAGCCGTCAGCAAGGGAGAGGCCGAGGAGGCCAAGAAGAAGTTCGAAGAGGCGGGTGCCTCCGTAGAAGTTCGATAGTCGAACCGCTGTCGCGATTGAGAGATCGGCAAGATCCAGATAAGGATGGTTGCATTGCGATTTCGGTTTGTGCTAAGTTCCGAACCGCGTGGTGGGTTTGATTGAGTTTCACTAAATAGTGGGGAAGGGGGGGGTGTGTCCCCCTTTTCTTTTTTTCTGCGCGGCAAAGAGCAGCGCAGACATGAGCCGGGCGGTCTAGTCAATTCATGGTCACGGATCGGAGTCCTCGGCTCGTGGATCCCTATATCCCCTTGTTTGCTCCGGCGCAAGCTATCGGAGCCATGTTCTCATTTCGCCGGGAGCCCAGAGTTTTTTTGAAGTTTTCCCCCCAGCCCATTTGGAAACCAGAGGGAGTTGTTTAAGTATGTCCGACTTCGTCAAGAACGTGTATCGAGAGAGGGTCGACTTCGGCAAGATCAAGACCGTCTTTCCCATACCCAATCTGCTAGACGTACAGAAGCAGTCGTACCGAAGATTTTTGCAGATGGACCTGCTTTCTTCAGAGCGTGAAGACGTAGGTTTGCAGGCCGTCTTCAATTCCGTTTTTCCGATTACCGATTTTCGCGGGACCTCGTCGCTGGAATTTGTGGAGTACTCGATCGGTAACTGGGAGTGTAAGTGCGGGAAGTTGAATGGCCTGCAACATCTAAGGACAGAGTGCCAGAAGTGTGGGGAGACCCTGGTCCTGAACCCCTATACTATCGAGCCCATTACTTGTCTGAGTTGTGGTGTCCACAATCCAAATGAAGTCGAGCGTTGTGGAGATTGTGGGGATCCGGTCCAGCTGAATCTCAAATACAACCTGGACGAGTGTAAGGAGCGGGGGATGACCTTTTCGGTTCCTCTCAAGGTCACTATCCGGCTCGTAGTGTGGGACAAGGACCCCGCTACTGATGTCACCACGATTCGAGATGTCAAGGAACAGGAAGTGTACTTTGGCGATATCCCGCTGATGACCGAAAACGGTCTGTTCATCATCAATGGGACTGAACGGGTCATTGTGAGCCAGCTTCACCGTTCCCCGGGTGTGTTTCTCGAGGCCAACAATGCCAGGACCGAGTTTCTGGCCAAGATCATCCCCTATCGGGGTTCGTGGGTTGAATTCGAATATGATGCCAAGAACATTCTGCACGTTCGCATCGACCGAAAGCGAAAATTCCCGGCTACGACCTTTATCCGCGCTCTCGGCTTGAGTTCGGACGACGATATTCTGAAAACCTTCTATAAGGTATCGACTGTCACCGTCGACAAGAAGAAGAACCTGCACTGGAAGCTGGACGAGACCCTGGTTGGATGTCGCTTCGTCAAAGAAATTGCGGATCCGGTAAAGAAAAAGTCGGCTTTCGTAGCTGCAGGTCGAAAGTTCTCACACAGCGCCTTTGCGCAGCTGAAGAAGGCTGGTGTGGCGCAGATCGATGCCGGGATCGAGGATCTGAAGGAGGCCTTCTTCCTCTCCGAGATCGTGAATCATGAGACCGGAGAGATTCTGGTAGAAGCGAACACCGAGATTACGGAGGGTGCCGTCAACGAACTCCTAGAGGCTGGCATCAAAGAATTTTCGGTGTTCTTCCCGCAGCGGGACGACATCGGGGTGGTTCTGTCAGAGACCTTCAAGAAAGACTCGCTCAAGACCACCGAGGAAGCGCTCATCGAGATCTACCGCAAGCAGCGTCCGGGAGACCCTCCGACCCTGGAAACGGCGAAGGCTCTTTTTCACGGCATGTTTTTCGATCCGCGCAAGTATGATTTTTCAAGGGTCGGACGCTTGAAGTTCAACATCAAGCTCGGCTTGGACGTGTCCCTCGATGACCGAACCCTGTCGGACAGGGATTTCTGCGAGGTGATTTCCTACCTGCTCAAGCTAAGGAAGAATATCGGATCGGTGGATGACATCGATCATCTCGGGAATCGGCGGGTCCGCGCGGTTGGAGAGCTCCTGGAGAATCAATTCCGTGTCGGCGTGGTTCGAATGGAGCGGGCCATCAAGGAGAAGATGTCGGTTCACCAGGAAATGACCACGGCAATGCCGCATGACTTGATCAATTCCAAACCGGTGATGGCCTCGATCCGAGAGTTTTTCGGTAGCAGCCAGCTGTCTCAGTTCATGGACCAAACCAACCCCCTGTCGGAGATTACGCATAAGCGACGTCTCTCGGCTTTGGGACCGGGAGGACTGAGCCGCGAGCGAGCAGGGTTTGAAGTCAGGGACGTGCACCCCTCTCATTATGGTCGCATCTGCCCTATTGAAACGCCGGAGGGACCCAATATCGGATTGATCTCCTCTCTGAGCTGCTACGCGCGAATCGACGAGTTCGGTTTCATCGAGTCGCCCTATCGGAAGGTCATCGATGGAAGGATGGTTGACTACGTTCATATCACCGATTCCGGAACCACGGAGTTCAAGGTGGCAGGAGTCTACCTCCAAGAGGAGGTTGATAAAGTCAACGGCAAGAGCAAGTCCAAGAAAATGATGCCTGCCCAGTATGAGCCGCATGCCTTCTATCTGACCGCCTGGGAGGGGGATAAGCATGTGACGGCCCAGGCCAATGTAGAAGTCGACGAGCAAGGCCGCATCGTGAGGGATCGGACGAGTGCTCGCCACCGGGGTAACTTCATCTTTGTGCCAAGAGAGGATGTCGAATATGTCGACGTGAGTCCCAAGCAGCTGGTCAGTGTGGCTGCCAGCCTGATTCCCTTTTTGGAACACGATGATGCCAACCGGGCTCTAATGGGCTCGAACATGCAACGCCAGGCCGTCCCTCTGATTCGGACTGAGGCTCCGTTGGTGGGTACCGGGATGGAGTACATCGCAGCCCGGGACTCAGGTGCGGTGGAACTGTGCCGGCGAACTGGAATCGTCGATAGCGTGGATTCAGACCGGATCATCGTCCGGGTAGGCGGTGACAATGGCGAAGAGGTTCAGGGCGCCAGCGCCGACATCTACAAGTTGACAAAGTTTGCCCGCTCCAACCAGAACACCTGTATCAACCAGAAACCCCTGGTCAGCGCGGGGAGCAAGGTTGTGAAGGGGCAGGTGTTGGCGGATGGGCCCTGCACGGAGAAGGGTGAGTTGGCGCTGGGACGGAATGTCCTGGTCGGTTTCATGCCCTGGCGCGGATACAACTTCGAAGACGCAATCCTGGTCAGTGAGCGACTGGTCAAGGAGGATGTCTACACCTCGATTCATATCGAGGAACTGGAGATCGAAGCGCGCGATACCAAACTGGGGCCAGAAGACATCACTCGTGATATCCCCAATGTCAGTGAGTCAATTCTGGCGGACCTGGATGACAGTGGAATCGTTCGAATTGGAGCCAAGGTCACGCGGAGCGATATTCTTGTCGGCAAGGTCACTCCCAAGGGAGAGACACAGTTGACGCCTGAGGAGAAGCTTCTTCGAGCCATTTTTGGTGAGAAGGCAGGGGAGGTCAAAGATGCATCGATGTATGCGCCTCCCGGAATCGAAGGAACCGTTGTCGATGTGAAGATCTTTTCGCGCAAGGGTGTTGAAAAGGATTCGCGTACCCTCGAGATCGAAGCGGAGGAAATTGGGCGTCTCAACGAGGACCAGGAAGCTGAGATTCGAATCCTCCGTGAAGAGAGTAGTAAGCGCTTTGGGGAGATTCTCAAAGGACAAAAAACCAAAGGGAAGGTGACCGGTGCGGATGGAAAGATGGTTGCCAAGAAGGGAACGGTATTGGAGACGGACCAGCTGAAAAAGCTGGACTACCAGGGGCTTCAGGCGATTCGGGTTGAATCACAGGAGGCCGTAGATGAGGTCGCCGAGGTCTTGGACAGGACCGAGCGGCAGATCAAGATTCTCAGATCCCTGCACGAAGAACGGCTGGGTCGCATCGAAAAAGGTGACGAACTTCCGCCAGGCGTCATCAAGATGGTCAAAGTCTATGTGGCGATGAAGCGGAAGCTCTCGGTCGGAGACAAGATGGCCGGACGTCACGGCAACAAAGGAGTGATCGCTCGGATTCTTCCGGAAGAAGATATGCCCTTCCTACCTGATGGGACTCCGGCAGAGATTCTGCTCAATCCGTTGGGAGTTCCCTCCCGAATGAACGTGGGGCAAATCCTGGAAACTCATCTGGGATGGGCCGCCAAGGCTCTTGGCCTTTTCTGCTCTACACCGGTATTCGATGGAGCCACGGAAGAGGAGATCAAGGCACGGCTGGCTGAGGCCAACCTGTCAACGGACGGGAAAAGCGTTCTTTATGATGGGATGACCGGAAAGCCGTTCGATCAGAGAATAACCGTCGGCTATGTCTATATGAATAAGCTAAGCCATCTGGTGGACGACAAGATCCACGCTCGCTCCATCGGGCCCTACAGCCTCATCACACAGCAGCCTCTGGGTGGTAAAGCCCAGTTTGGCGGTCAACGGTTCGGTGAGATGGAGGTATGGGCGTTGGAGGCCTATGGTGCGGCCCATATCTTGCAAGAGCTGCTCACTGCCAAGTCCGACGATGTTCAGGGACGAGCCAAGATTTATGAGGCGATCGTGAAGGGAGAATCCACCTATAGCCCGGGTATTCCTGAGTCATTCAACGTACTGATCCGGGAACTCCAGTCGCTGGCACTGGATGTGGAATTGATCGAAAAGCCGCGCAAGAAGCTGCGTCGTCGCTCGGACCTCCCGGAGAAATCGGAAGCTGGTCTTGAGGTCGCTGTGACCGAGGTAGAGGTAGTGGCTGAGCCGGAGAAGGTCGAGGCCGAGGCGGTGGAGCCGGCTCCCGAGCCCGCCGAGATGGCCGCCGAGCCGGAGGAAGTAGCGGCTGAGACCAAAGACGCTTAACTCGAATTCAATAAGTTCTGTATGGGCCCTTATAGGGGCCTGGAAGACCCCAACTGCCGTTGTGGGAGGAAAGCCTTGAGAATATTTCGTGACCCGATCGATAAGAGTGACCTGCTGAAGACTTTTGAAGCCATCCGGATCGGTCTTTCTTCGCCAGAGAAGATCCGTTCCTGGTCGAGCGGGGAAGTCACCAAACCTGAGACGATCAATTATCGGACCTTCAAACCGGAGAAGGATGGGTTGTTCTGCGCCCGTATCTTTGGTCCGGTAACGGATTGGGAGTGTCTCTGCGGCAAATACAAACGAATGAAGCATCGCGGAGTGATCTGCGATAAGTGCGGTGTCGAAGTTACCCTCTCGAAGGTACGCCGTGAGCGCCTGGGCCATATCGAACTGGCCAGCCCCTGCTCCCACGTCTGGTTCTTCAAAGGGCTGCCCAGTCGAATCGGCCACCTTCTCGATCTGTCGCTCCGAGATCTGGAGCGAGTCCTCTACTTTGAAGCCTATATCATCGTCGATCCGGGGGATGTACCGGTCAAGGAAAAGGAACTCCTGACCGAGGAGCGTTACCGGGCTCTGCAGGCTGAGTATCCAGGCCAGTTCGAAGCAGGTATGGGCGCGGAAGCGATCAAGGAGATTCTGCGCCGAGTCGATGTTGAGGCCTTGGGTGTCGATCTGCGTTTCCGTATGAAAAATGAGACCTCTCAGCTCAAGCGTTTGAAGTATTCCAAGCGGCTGAAGGTAGTCGACGCGTTACGGAAAAGTGGGAATCGACCTGAATGGATGATCCTGGACGTCATTCCCGTGTTGCCTCCTGAACTCAGGCCGTTGGTTCCTCTCGATGGCGGACGCTTTGCGACGTCGGATCTCAATGACCTGTACCGGCGTGTCATCAATCGGAACAATCGACTCAAGAAGCTGATTGAGCTGCGCGCACCCGAAGTGATCATCCGCAACGAGAAGAGGATGCTGCAGGAGGCGGTGGACGCACTTTTCGACAATGGGCGACGAGGCAGGGTCCTGCGTGGGGTGAAGAACCGACCGCTGAAGTCCCTATCGGATGCACTCAAGGGCAAGCAGGGCCGTTTTCGCCAGAACCTGCTCGGAAAGCGAGTTGATTACTCAGGACGTTCTGTGATCGTGGTCGGCCCCGAGCTGAAATTGCACCAGTGCGGGCTTCCCAAGATCATGGCCTTGGAGTTGTTCAAACCCTTTATCTACAGCCGATTGGAAAGGGAGGGCCACGCCACCACCATCAAGGGTGCCAAGGAAATGGTTGAGGGTCAGCATCCCGTGGTTTGGGACATCCTCGAAGATGTGATCAAGCAACACCCGGTACTTCTCAATCGAGCTCCTACGCTACACCGCCTGGGCATCCAGGCCTTCGAACCGGTCCTGGTGGAAGGAAAGGCCATTCGAATTCATCCTCTCGTCTGTACGGCTTTCAATGCCGACTTTGATGGGGACCAGATGGCGGTTCATATTCCGCTCTCACAGGAGTCCCAGATTGAAGCTTCCGTTTTGATGGTTGCGAGCCACAACGTCCTGTCTCCTGCCAGCGGACAGCCTGTTGCCGTGCCCACACAGGATATCGTCCTGGGTTGCTACTATCTGACTCGGGCTGGTGTCGGAGCCAAGGGTGAGGGACGGGTTTTTGGCAGCTCCGAAGAGATCCAGCACGCTCTGGAGAGGGAAGAGGTTAAGCTGGCAACTCCAGTTTTCATGCGCTACTCAGGACCTCTGATCGATTTGACAACTCAGTACGACCAGCAGGAGGTGCTCCAAGCTGACGTTCAGGAGGTTCGGAATCAGATTATCTCCACAACCGCAGGCAGGGCTGTTTTCAACGATCATCTGCCCGAAGCAATGCCTTACGTCAACGGCATTCTGAAGAAGAAGGGCCTACAACAACTGGTCAACTACTGCTACCTGCGGCATGGTTTCGAGATCACGGTCAAGATGCTCGATGATCTTAAGGAAGTCGGTTTCTACTATGCCACCAAGGCTGGATTCACCGTCGGTATGGACGATCTGGTGGTACCCGACAGCAAGGGAGATCTGGTCGAGAAAGCTCGTCAAGAAGTCGTCGAAGTGGAGCAGCAGTACCTGGATGGAGCGATCACTAACGGTGAGCGCTACAACAAAGTGGTGGCGATCTGGTCGGATGTTACGGAACGGGTAGCAGACAAAATGTTTGAGTCTATGTCCGTCTTCGAAAAAGCCGACGGAGAGTTCAATTCGATCTATGTCATGGCGGACTCGGGTGCTCGGGGCAGCAAGCAGCAAATTCGCCAGTTGGCCGGCATGAGAGGCCTGATGGCGAAGCCATCCGGAGAGATCATCGAGACCCCCATCACCGCGAACTTTCGCGAAGGACTGACCGTTCTTCAGTACTTCATCTCGACCCATGGAGCCCGCAAGGGATTGGCAGATACCGCCCTCAAGACGGCTGACTCCGGCTATCTTACGCGCCGTCTGGTGGATGTGGCCCAGGACGTCATCATCACTTCCGAGGACTGCCGAACCCTCGATGGAATTGATGTCACGGCTCTTGTGGAGGGTGGAGAGATCATCGAACCGTTGAGGGACCGCATCGTTGGCCGAGTGTCTCTTGAACGAGTCGTGGATCCCTTTACCGGAGAAAGCCTGGTAGAAGTCAATCAGGAAATCGATGAGGATATGGCCGGCAAAATCCAGGCGGCGGGTATCGAGAAGATCCTGATTCGCTCCGTTCTCACCTGCAAGTCGAAACGTGGACTTTGCAAAATGTGCTACGGGCGAAATCTTGCCAGCGGAAAAATAGTCGAACTGGGGGAAGCTGTGGGAGTCACTGCGGCCCAATCGATTGGAGAACCTGGGACGCAGTTGACTATGAGGACGTTTCATATCGGAGGGACAGCGACTCGAATCGAGGAGCAATCGAGCCTGGAGGCGAAGAACGCCGGGACAGTCCAATTTTCCAACCTGCAGACGGTGCTCGACAATGAGAATCGCCTGGTAGTGATGAACCGTAGCGGCAGCCTGATCGTCCAAGACGACAAGGGACGCGAAAGGGAGCGCTATGCAGTTGTTTATGGAGCTCGACTGATGGTCAAAGAGGGTCAGAAAGTCAGCGAAGGGAAAAAACTAGGAGAATGGGATCCCTTCACTTTCTCAATTCTGTCCGAGTTCGGCGGCCTGATCAATTTCAAGGACATCACCGAAGGCATCACGATGAAGGAAGAACTGGACGAGGTAACAGGACTCGCTCGCAAGGTGATCGTCGACTCCCCGGATGAAAAGCGCCATCCGCAGATTCAAATCAAAGATGAAGGTGGCAAGGTGCTCAAGTCCTATATGATTCCTTCCAAGGCCCACCTGATGGTGGATCAAGGAGAGCAGATCCTTCCTGGCGGTACGCTTTCAAAGATCCCGAGAGAAACAACGAAGACCAAGGACATCACTGGTGGGCTGCCACGGGTTGTCGAGCTGTTCGAGGCCAGAAAACCGAAAGAGACGGCCGTGATCACTGAGATCGACGGCGTCGTCCACTACGAGGGCTTCACTCGCGGGCAAAGGAAGATCACGGTCGAGAACGAGGCGTCCAAGACCAAGGCCGAATACCTTCTGCCTCGAGGCGTTCATGTGAATGTTCAAGAGGACGAGTTCGTGAAAGCCGGTGAAGCTCTGATGGATGGGCCCCGCAACTCGCATGATATCCTCCGCGTTTTGGGCGAGAAGGAACTTCAGAGTTATCTTGTCAACGAGATCCAGGAGGTCTACCGCCTGCAGGGCGTCAACATCAGCGACAAGCACATCGAAGTCATCGTTCGTCAAATGATGCGGTGGATCAAGGTTGAGGAGGTGGGAGACACCGAGTTCCTTCTGGAGGAGCAAGTCGACAAGTTCCGTTTTCAGGAGGAGAATGATCGGGTTACGGACGGAGGTGGGAAGCCCGCGACTGGGCGTCCTTTGCTCCTAGGGATCACGAAGGCATCCCTCAGCACCGACTCGTTCATTTCGGCAGCTTCCTTTCAGGAGACGACACGAGTTCTCACCGAAGCGGCAATCAGAGGCAAGATCGACTATTTGAGGGGGCTGAAAGAGAACGTCATCATGGGCCGTCTTATTCCGGCCGGAACCGGCATGGAATATTACCGCAGAATCCACGTGGAGAATCCCTTCGAGGACACGGAAGAAGAGCAGGTCGATCCCTTGGGTTTTATCAAGATTGTTCCCGCCATCGTCCCTGAAGAGCCGGTCAAGACAACCGAGGCCCTATAGGTTTACCTGCTCTCTTTGCAGCGCCTCGCCACGACAAGCGATGAGAAATCTGGGCAAGCTGGCGCTGCGCTCACGCTTCTATTGGCCGCTCCTACTCTCGCCCAGCACTGGACTTTGCTCGCTAGGTGGAGAGCCGTCTTCGCTGACACGGATGACGCCGGTGTGGTCGCTGTAAAAACCACGTTCCCCGGTCGTTCCGATGGCTACGGGAACCGCGATCGCCGTAAACCCCGAGCGACCATTGGCAGCCACCGTGAAGCTGTATCCGTCCTTGATTCCCGACCCTAGTGAAGAGTCGATGATTCCCGTTTCGACGAGTTCTTCCATTCCGGCGAAGTCGCTGTTTCCGACCGTCGATGCGTAGGTGATCTGTCCTGTGACCAGAGCCCGAACGGAAGAAATCGCTGAAGCCTCGTTGGCCGCGCTCTTCGTACGAACTAGATTGGGCACCGCGAGAGCCGCGATGATGCCGATGATGGCAACGACAATCAACAGTTCGATTAGCGAGAACCCTAGCTGCTTACGCATGAGTATCCTCCTCCTAGCCCGGATTTTTCCTCGCCAGTCTACAATGCTATCGCCGCATTATGATTAGCGATAAAGATTCTGGGCTAGATCTAACATTGTGCTCCGCAAAGTTTTCGTTTCTGCTCAGTGATACACAGGGTCAAATCTTCATTATAATTGTGCCCACCATTTGGTGTAGGGTTATGTGGTCTCCGAGGTCTACGAAGATCCGCGAGCGAGTTACGATTGGATATCTGTGATGGAACATATTCTCGTCATCGACGACGAACGAAGTATGTTGGAGTTCTTGGAGCTGCTTCTGAGGAAGGAAGGCTACCAGGTTACGCTTCTTGAAGACGGACGGAAGGTCGACCCCGATGTGCCTTTCATATTCATCACCGCCTTCGCCTCGGCTCCGACGGCCATTGAGGCCCTGAAACTAGGTGCCTTCGACTACATCACCAAGCCGTTCCAGGTCAATGATTGCAAGAATCTCGTGAGGGCGGCGCTGCAGGCACGGCGCTGGAAAAAGAGAGCCGGGACACCCCAGCTCCAGGATCAACAGAGGTTCCAGTTGGTTGGTATTTCTCCACCTATGCTTGAGATCTATAAGCTGGTGGGGACGATTTCGACTACCGACAGCACCGTCTTGATATCGGGGGAAAGTGGCACTGGCAAGGAATTGGTTGCCATGGCGATTCATAGAGCGAGTCCTCGAGCTAATACGCCTTTCGTATCGGTCAATTGTGGTGCTCTCCCCGAGACCTTATTGGAAAGCGAACTTTTCGGATACAGCAGAGGAGCCTTCACCGGAGCCTTGAAGGACAAGAAGGGTCTCTTTGAGGAGGCCCATTGAGGCACGCTCTTTCTCGATGAGATTGCAGATATGTCGCCTCCGATGCAGGTCAAGCTCCTTCGGGCTCTTCAAAACAAGCAAATTCGACGCGTAGGCGGCACCGAGGAGGTTCTGATCGATACGCGGGTCGTAGAGGCCACCAACTGGGACGTGGAAAAACGAGGTCGAGACAGGAGGCTTTCGAGAGGATCTCTACTATCGACTGGCAGTCATTCCCATTCGAATTCCTCCGTTGAGAGAGAGAAAGGCCGATATCATTCCCCTGGTGCGCCATTTTATCCAGAAGCACAATCGTCAACTTGCTCGAGAGATCCAGGGCATCTCCAACGAAGCGCTAGAGTACATGGGAGCCTATGATTGGCCCGGAAATGTGAGAGAGTTAGAAAACACAATTGAGCGGGCGATGACGCTGGAGATGAGTGACCTCATCAGACCAGAGCGTCTTCCCGAGAAGCTGAGGGGGCGGCCCCCAGCAACCATGCAGCGGTTCCTCCTTTCAACCTTCGCGAAGGCCTCGACTTGGAAGCCTATCTGAAGAATTTGGAACGACAAATAGTCCAGCGCGCTCTGACGTTGGTAGGGGGAATCAGACCCGAGCAGCAGGGGTTCTGGGACTCTCCTACCGTTTTCTCCGCCATCGAATGGAGACGCTGGAGATTCGGAAGAAAGTGAGCAGTGAGCAGTAGTGAAGTAATGGAGTAGTGAGGTGTACGCAGTGAGCTCTCGGCTGTGGGCCCAGTTGAGGTTGTCAAAGAAGTTAGTCTCGGTTATCCGTCATATTAATGAGCTAACGGTTAGGCAGTATCCACTACTCCACTACTCCACTACTCCACTACTGCTCACTGCTCACTACCCCAGGTGTCCCATCAAGGTGAAGATTGGCAGGTAAAGGGAGATCACGATCCCGCCTATTACGATGCCGAGCCCTATGATCAGCAGGGGCTCCAGCAGCGTTAGAAGGTATTGGACCGAATGGTCGGCCTCCTCTTCATAGTATTCGGCTAACTGTAGAAGCATTGAGTCCAGTCTACCGGTCCTCTCTCCTACGTTGATGACCTGGGTTGCCATCAGGGGCAAGAATCCTAACCGCTGAAGGGAAGACGCCAGTTTTTTCCCTTCTCCACCTCGTCTCGACCCCCAAGAATCATTGCTTCAACCGAACGATTACCCACGGTTCGAGCCGTGATATCAAGAGCTTCCAGAATGGCGAGCCCACTGCTCAGCAGTGTGGACAATGTGCGCGAGAAGCGAGCCAGGATCAATTTTTTCAAGACTGTTCCCAGGAATGGCATCTCCAACAAGGCCCGATCAATCACGTTCCTCCCTGGTTTGGTGCGATAGGAAAGGCCGGTTCCCGTAACCAGAAGAACGGCACTCAGGACGCCGACACCACCAAGCTTTCCCGTGAGGTCGCTCAGCTTGATCAGGACCAGTTTCGGCAGCGGTAGGGGTGCATTGAGACCTTGAAAGAGAGTGGAGAAGACAGGAATCACCCAGGTCATGATGACAAATACAATGACCAGGGCCGTCACAGCGACGACCGCAGGATAGATTGATGCCGAGAAGATTGCCTTCTGCATCTTCTCCCTCTTTTCCAAGTAGACTAAGAGGCGGTCCAAAATCGCGTCCAGAGTGCCGCTGATTTCTTCGGCGGCAATCATGTTGACGAAGAGGGAATCGAAGATCGCCGGATGCCTACGCATGGCGTCCGCGAGCGCCGATCCGGACTCGACGTCGTCGTGAACCTTCCCCAGGCAAGTGCGGAAGGGTCGGCCCTGCTGTTGCTCAGTCAGGATGCTCAGGCACTCTAGCAGGGGGAGACCCGCCCCCAGCATGACGGCGAACTGGCGTGTAAACAGCGCCAGAGCCTTGGCTCTGACTCCGCCCCGGAGCCAGGTTCGGCTCGGGGCACGCCTCTCCACGATCTGGATGGGCATGATCTGGTCTCGGCGCAGAGAATTTGCAACGGCAGCGATGGAGTGGGCCCGGCGCTCCCCCGAGATCGGTGCTGAGGTTTCGTATCGCCGCCCCTTGAACTCGTAGGTGGGCATGGATGGTCTTCTTCTTCTCCCCCTCAAGCTCTCCTCTCGAAATATAATGGCTCGGGAGAAGAATCTGCGAAGGCAGTTATAAAGTCGACGATCCCAGACCGGTTGCAGGCGGGACGAGGTCTTTCAGCTCGGTGGGATTGGGAGAGTTCGAGTGACAATCGTGGGGGGCTATCGCTCCCTCGAGAAAGAGTCTGCGAAGACTTTGATTCATTGTCAGCATGCCGGTTTTTTCCTGTCCTGTCTGTATAGCAGAATAGATCTGGTGCACCTTGTTCTCACGGATCAGATTTCGGATTGCCAGGTTCGGGATCAAGATCTCGGTTGCAGCGACCTGCCCGGACCGGTCCTGCCGACGGATAAGAAGCTGGCAGATCACACCTTCCAGGACCAGAGCAAGGACGGACCGTGCCTGTGGCTGCTGTCGGGGAGGAAACATGTCGATCAGGCGGTGAATGGGTGCAGGGGCGAAGCTGGTGTGGAGAGTCGCGAAAGTCAGATGTCCCGTTTCCGCGATACGAAGGGTCGCATCGGCAGTTTCTGGATCTCTCGTTTCCCCCACTAGCACCACATCAGGGTCCTCTCTCAAAGCCATCCTCAGGGCCGAGGTAAAGGAGGGAGTGTCCGACGAAATCTCGCGTTGATTGACGATGCTCGTCCCGTGTCGATGTAGAAACTCGATGGGATCCTCGATCGTAATGACGTGTTTCGCCTGCTTACGATTGATCTGATCGATCAGCGCCGCCAGGGTCGTCGATTTACCGCAGCTGGTCGGCCCGGCCGCCAGGATCAAACCGTGAGGCCTTCGACTAAACCTCTCCAGAACGGGAGGAAGACGGAGCTCCCGGAGTCGCTTTATCTGGAACGGAATCAACCGAAAGACTGCCGCCGTCGATCCTCGTTGAGTAAAGACGTTGGCTCGAAATCGAGCCAACCCTTGAACCTCAAAACTGAAGTCGACTTCGCCCAGCTCGGAGTAGCTCAAGCGCTGCTCCTCAGTCATAACGCTGAGCGCGAGCCGCTCGGTATCGTGGGCGTGAAGAGGAGGAAGCTCCAGAGACACCAGCTCGCCGTGCACGCGGACACGGGGAGCAGAGCCGGTGCTGAGGTGCAGATCACTTCCCTCGAGCTCATGAAGTCTGCCCAGGAGATCTTCTAGGTTCACCGATTCCCTGTCTCTTTTAGCACTTCTTCTAAAGTGGTGATACCGGACTGGATCTTAGCCAGACCACTCTGGCGAAGTGTAGCCATTCCTTGTTTTGTCGCCTCTTCTCGGATCCGAAGTGTCGAGGAGCCAGACAGAATCAGTTTCTGAATGGACTCGGTCACTTCCATCACCGCGGAGATACCTGTTCGTCCCTGATAGCCACTGCCGTGGCAGTGCTTGCAGCCCCTGCCACGATAGCTGACCAGTTCTTCTAGGCTGGATGTTGGGAAGCCGATCGCCGTCAAGCTGCTTGGAGGCGTCTCGACCTGATTTTTACAACGGGCACAGATCCTCCTGACCAGGTGCTGGGCACAGAGCAGGTGCACCGAATTCGCAATCAGGTAGGGCTCGACCGCCATGTCCCGAAGGCGATTAACCGCGGACGAAGCATCGTTGGTATGGAGTGTGCTGAGCACCAGGTGACCGGTGAGAGCAGCCTTGATGGCGATCTGGGCCGTATCCAGGTCCCTAACCTCACCGACCATGATGATGTCTGGGTCCTGGCGTAGAAACGCTCGAAGGGCACTCGCGAAAGTCAGACTGACCCGCTCCTTCGTCTGCACCTGATTGATTCCCGGAAAGTGAAACTCGATGGGGTCTTCGACTGTCATGAGGTTGGCAGCCGGAGTGTTGAGTTGATTCAGGCAGGTATACAGTGTGCTAGTCTTGCCACTCCAGGTAGGCCCTGTCACCAGGACCATGCCGTGGGGACGACGGATTGCCTCAAGCAGACGTCTCAGAGAATCAGGTTCCAGTCCTAGCTAGCCAAAGTCGAGGGGTAGATTTTCCCGGTCCAGGATTCTCAAGACGATCTTCTCACCAAAGAGCGTGGGCACAGTAGAGACGCGCAGGTCGATCTGTTTCCTGAGTTTATTTTCCTTAGCACAGATCCTGATCCGCCCATCTTGGGGTAGGCGTCGCTCGCTGATGTCCAAATCGCCCATGACTTTGATGCGGGAGACGATTGCGTCGCGCGTGGGGTAGGGGGGAGTCATGACATTGTAGAGGACGCCGTCGATCCGATAGCGGACCCTGAACTTTCCTTCGTAGGTCTCCAGATGAATGTCACTTGCTCCCTTGCGAACCGCATCCGCCAGGATCAGGTTGACCAGCTTCACGATTGGAGCCTCACCCCCGGCATGCTGAAACTCGGTAAGGTCGATTTCCGGTTCCTCTGAAGTGAGTTCCAACTCGTACTCACCGGCAGAGGCCAGCTCCTCGTAGACCCTCTTGATCGCGATAGTCTGTTCGGTCCCGTAGTACTCCTCTAGCGCGCTTTGGATAGAGGCCTCGGTTGCAATGACCGCCTCCACCCGTAGTCCGGTGATGAACTTGATTTCGTCCAGGGCGATGACGTTCCTGGGATCGGTGATGACTACGACGAGGGCCATCCCCACCTTGAGCAGGGGAAGTACCTGGTGTCGAATCGCCGTCCGCCTAGGGATCAGTCCGAGGGTAGCCTCATCGATCCTCAGATAGTCGAGGTCAACCCATGGGACACCGTGCTGCTGGCTGAGAATACTGGCAGTGTCTTCGTCGGAGACATATCCGAGCTGTGACAGAATCGAACCGAGACGGCCACCCTGGTTATCCTGGTGCTGCAGGGCCGAGCGCAGCTGGACCTCCGTCAAGAGGCCTCTGCGGATCAGCATTTCACCTAGGGGAAGAGCCATAGATCCAAACCGACGAAAACAAAGAGTACGACACTAATAACGCCGTTCAGGGTGAAAAACGCGAGATTAACGCGGCTCAGGTCCTGAGGGCTTACTAGCCGATGTTCGTACACCAATGTTCCCGCCACCAGGATCAGACCGATCCAGCTGACCCAGGTCAGCTCGAAGAGAATCAGGCAGTAGGCAAGGAGGGCGACCATTACGACGTGAAAGAAGATGGAGAGCTGCAGGGATTTCTCGATTCCCAGCTTCTTCGGAATCGAATACAACCCCAATCGACGATCCACCGCAACATCCTGGCAGGCATAGATGACGTCAAATCCCGCCACCCAGAAAAGGACAGCGACGGCGATGGTAATCGGCTCCGGGTCGAGCTGTCCGCGAACGGCGACCCAACCTCCCATGGGGGCGACTGCAAGGCACAGGCCCAGGGCCAGGTGCGAAAGGGAAGTAAAGCGTTTGGTGTAGCTATAGAAGAGCACTGTCCCCAAAGCCAGAGGGGAAAGCATGAACGCCAGGGGGGCGAGCATCCAGGAGGCGAGCAGAAACAGAGTCGCAGAAATCAGTACGAAGAGGCCCACGGCCTGCGTACTCACCAGTCCCAGCGGAAGCGCTCGGCTGGCCGTGCGCGGATTGAGGGAATCGTGGGTCCGATCCACCAGACGATTGAAGGCCATGGCTGAACTGCGAGCTCCGATCATGGCCAGAACGATCCAGAAGCTGATCTCCCACCCAGGAAATCCGCGAGCGGCCAGAAAAGCACCGAGAAAGGCGAAGGGAAGGGCGAAAACGGTGTGCTCGAACTTGATCATCTCCAAAAGGAGCAGGAGCGTCTCCATCAGGGAGAGGTTACAGGCTGCAGGGCGCAGGTCGCAAGTTTCAGCTTAGCTCCGCCACCGGCTGCGCCGGATCGTACATGAAAGAAACTGGTGCCCCAGGACAGGCATTGCCGATTCATGGAAGCCTGAAGCGCAAGCGAGGGGTTGGGGAACACCCCGAATCCTCCCGGCTGGGCTGCTTGCCGCGCCTCAGGCTCCTTCGTCCCTCCATTTCGCTGCCCTCCAACCCTTTGCTCCCGCTTCAGGCTTCCTCAAGTTTCGCATTAGTGGGCGACCTGGAGGTGCGATTTCCCAATGAAGTTTCAGCTTAGGGCGCCAGATGTGCAAGTGTCTCGAAGTCGATCGGACCCCGGCTCTTATCCTCGACGACGCAGAACCATTCATCCGCCATAGACTTGGTGCTCCGTTGGCATCATTCTAACTCTAGTCGCGACGGCGCGCATCCCAAGATCTGGCCGGAGACCCGTTACCTCGAGAGTGTGTACACCACCCTCGCCGTTTCTGCTATCCTGAGCAGCGATGGCCAAACTAATTGATCCTATACAGCTGGAAATCTATCGCCATCTCTTCACCTCAATACCCGAAGAGATGGGTACTGCCCTGAAACGAACTGCCTATTCCCCCAACATCAAGGAAAGGCGTGACTACTCTTGCGCCATTTTCGATGCGGACGGTCAGTTGGCAGCGATGGGGGACCATATGCCCGTCCATCTTGGGTCCATGTCGCTATCGGTCCAGGCTGCCATCTCGGCCCACGCCCTGGGCCCCGGTGACATCGTCATTCTCAACGACCCTTTCTGCGGGGGGACACATCTGCCTGATATCACGATGATTGCGCCCGTCTACGAACCTTCCGATGGCTTCTCCAAGCCCGTTTTCTATACTGCGACCCGGGCCCACCACTCGGACGTCGGAGGGATGTCGCCTGGGTCCATGCCCTTGAGCGAGGAGATCTTTCAGGAAGGCCTCCGAATCCCTCCCCTTAAACTCTACCGAGCCGGGCAGCTCAACCGGGATCTGCTGAGCCTCTTGCTCTGGAACGTGAGGACGCCCAGGGAGAGGGAGGGCGATCTGGCAGCCCAGGTGGGTGCCATCCGGGTCGGAGAAAAGCGTCTTCTAGAGTTGCTCGAGTCCAACGGGCGGCAGAAGGTCGAGCAACACTGTGCTGCCCTCCAGAACTACTCAGAGAAGGTAATGAAGGATGTGATTTCCCGCATCCCAAATGGAAGATACAAGGGGGAAGACCTGCTCGATGATGAGGGTGGGAGCAGAACGGGCTCAGAGCGAGCGATTCGAATCAGGGTGTCCATCACCGTTTCCGGGTCACGCATGAAAATTGACTTCCGGGGTTCGGATGCCCAGGTAAAAGGGTGCATGAACGCGGTTTACCCAGTCACTCTATCCGCGGTTTATTATGTTTTGCGCTGTCTGGCCCCGGACGACGCTCCCGCCAGTGCCGGATTGATGCGCCCTGTCGGCGTTACCGCTGAGCCCGGCACAATAGTCAATGCCCAGTATCCGGCCGCTACCGCGGGAGGAAACGTGGAGACCTCACAGCGGATCGTCGACACCCTGCTGAAGGCCCTGTCATCGGCGCTCCCAAAGCTGGTCCCAGCCGCCAGCAGTGGAACCATGAACAATCTGGCCCTGGGAGGAATCGATCCCCTCAGCGGAAGTAGCTTTTCCTACTACGAGACCATTGGAGGAGGTATGGGCGCCAGTCCCGAGAGGGATGGTGATAGTGGGGTTCACACCCATATGACCAATTCTCTCAATACCCCAATTGAAGTGCTGGAGTATGACTTTCCCGTTCGGGTGCGGGAGTATCGCCTTCGAAATGGCTCTGGAGGAAAGGGGAAGTTCCGGGGTGGTGACGGCATCATCCGAAGCCTGGAGGTTCTCACCGACTGCCAGGTCACGATCCTGTCCGATCGACGCAAACATCCTCCCTATGGGCTCAACGGAGGAGGCACTGGTAAGAGGGGAGCAAATTACCTAATCAGTAAGGGGAAGCGTAAGCCGGTGCCTGGCAAAGTCTCAATTAATCTCTCCAAGGGTGACACGATCCAGATCGAGAGTCCGGGCGGGGGGGGTTGGGGAACGAATCGTTGAACCCCGTCGTTGGGTCGTTGGCATGCTCCACTCTGCTGATATGGCGGGGCTGAAGATTGAAGAAGTGACCCTGAGGGAGATTCGGCTTCCCCTGGTCAACTTCTTCGAAACCAGTTTCGGACGCGTCTACGAGCGCCGGGTCCTGCTGCTTGAGCTTCGCACTGAGGCCTCAACCGGTTGGGGCGAATGCGTTGCTGACGACGCTCCCCGCTACAGCTACGAAACCGTCGACACCGCTTGGGCCATCCTGAAGCGTTTCGTTGTGCCTACCATTCTCGGCTGCACTATCGAGGATCCGGATGAGCTCTCAAAGATGCTCAAGTCAATTCGCGGCCACTCCATGGCGAAAGCCTGTGTCGAGTCCGCCTTCTGGGACGCACAGGCCAAGAGCCTTGGAGTGCCCCTGTGGCAGTTCCTGGGAGGAACTCGGAGCAAGATTCCTTGCGGCGTCTCCATCGGGATACAGGACAGCCCCGAAGAACTGTTGCGAAAGATCGAAAAAGAATTGCGATCGGGATATCAGAGGATAAAGATCAAAATAAAACCCGGTTGGGATACCGAAATAGTGCGGGAGGTGCGCCGTCGATTTCCAAAGATCCCGTTGATGGTCGATGCCAATTCGGCCTACACAGCAGCGGATTTCGATCGCTTGCGAGAGCTGGACCAGTTCGATTTGATGATGATTGAGCAACCGCTGGCCCACGATGATGTGTTTCTGCACGGAAAGCTACAGGACCAGATTCAGACCCCGATCTGCCTGGATGAGTCCATTCGCCACAGTGCCGACGCTTTACAGGCAATCGAACTTGAGGCTTGTAGGATCATCAATATCAAGATGGGACGTCTCGGCGGCCACGCCGAGGCAAGGCGCACCCACGATCTATGCCAGTCCCACCAGATACCCGTCTGGTGTGGAGGAATGTTGGAGACCGGCATTGGTCGAGCTCACAACGTCGCACTCTCCACACTCCAGAACTTCACGCTTCCAGGAGACGTGACGGCCAGCCACCGCTACTTCCGACGGGACACGATTCGCCCTTCAGTCGAAGTGACAGCAGACGGACACATCATTCCTTCGGACGAAGCCGGAATCGGCTACGAGCCGGATATCGACTGGATCAGGGAGAACATGGACCAGTATGAGGTCTTCACTGCGGACTGAGCAGCGAGAGGGTGAAAATCTCGCGGCTGTCCGGCTCTCTCCTCGGAACCTGGGCTCATTTTGCTAACGGCTCAAGTCATTCGCGGCTCTGACGGACTTGGCTTTGTAACACTGGTAGTTCACCCGTTGGCGGCACCTTCGGAGGACAGGAGACGTGCGACGTTCGGACGTGCGACGTATTCTTGGAGTTTCAGGTCAGCAACCCAACACCTCTTCGATCGACTCGCTCAGGATCTCTACGATGCTATCCAACTGCTCTTGACTGGTGATAATCGGGGGGGCTAGACAAAAGACATCACCTCGCATGCGGCTGAAGAGTCCGCGTTTCTCGGTAGCCGAGTGGACTTTGGCACCGATTTTGTTCTGAACCGGAAACTCGGCCTTGGTTTCCTTGTTCTCAACCAACTCAATGGCAAGCATCAGACCGAGCCCCCTCACTTCTCCCACGTGAGGGTGGCCGGCCAGTGCCGATTGCAGCCGCTCCAGGAGATAGGTTCCCTTGTCGGCTGCCTGAGCAGGGAAGTTCTCCTGCTCGACGATATCCAGGTTTCGCAAAGCCACAGCGCAGCCTACTGGATGTGCGCTGTAGGTATAGGCATGCATCCAGACCATCTCTCCGGTGTCCATGACCTGGGCAATTTCCTCGTTGACGCCAGTTCCCCCCAGCGGGAAGTAGCCGGACGTAATCGCCTTGGCAAACTGGATCATGTCGGGTTCTACACCCCAGTGGTCCAGTCCGAACATCTTGCCCGTGCGTCCAAACCCTGTAATCACCTCGTCTGAAGCAAATAGCACCTCGTACTTGTCGCAGATCTCCCGGATACGAGGAAAATAGTCCGGTTGGGGGACGATCACGCCACCGGCTCCTTGAACCGGCTCTGCCAGGAACATCGCTACCGTGTCCGGACCCTCGCGCAGAATCGCGTCTTCCAGTTCGTTGGCCGCGGCCACCCCCTGAGTCTGACTTCCCGTAGATTCATAGCGATAGGGATACGGGGAGGGGATGTGTGCAAAGCCCGGGACCCGAGGCTCGAACATGGGCCAATACGCCGTGATTCCGGTTGCACTCATGGCAGCGAGCGTGACTCCGTGGTACCCCCATTGCAGTGAAATCACTTTGGTCTTGTCCGGCTTGCCCTTGAGTTTCCAGTAGTAGCGTGCCGTTTTGATGTTACTTTCCGTCGACTCTCCTCCGCCGGAGGTAAAGAAGAAGCGGGTAATTGAGGGATAAGTCAACCCATTGAGCCTATTCGCCAATTCGATCGCTGCGGGATTGGAGCTGCCGGTGTATCCAGAGCAGTAGCCCAGGGTCTCCATCTGGCGCGAGGCTGCCTCCGCAAGTTCGCGGCGGCCGTGACCGGCAACCACATTCCAGAGTCCGGAGAGGCCATCGATATACTGATTCCCCTCGGAGTCAGTCAGAACCGCGCCCTCTCCGCTGACCCAGATATGTGCCTGCTGGTGAAGGCCGGGATTGTGGAGGGGATGAATCAGGTGGGCCTGATCTCGCGACAGGAGTCCTTCTTTGGTGGTAGTCATGACCTATTAATCCTCAGAGTTAGGGTGTGAGCTCAATAAAGGGAAGCATGCGGCACTGCTTTGCTTCTGATTCAATAATAGAGGTCTTCCCCAGACGTGCGACGAATTCTCAGGTACACCAGTGACGAATCAACTTGGCGTAGAGTTGGGTTCCCTTCTCGAGTTGATCCAGGAGGATCCATTCATCCTGAGTGTGTGCCTGGGCGATGTCTCCGGGTCCCATTACCACCAGCTTCTTCATGTCAGTCAGCATGGCGGCGTCGGTTCCGTAGGAGACGGTTTTTGCCGTTTCATTTCCAGACAAGGCCAGTACCTCACGGACGAAGTCCGACTCGGGATCCACATACATTGGGCTTCCTGACCAGAGGGCTTCGAAATCGATGCCGCACTGCTTGGCCATCTTCCTGGAACGTTCGATCAGAGTTTCGGCATTCTGACCTGGAGTCGGACGGAAGTATACCGTGCAGATGCTCTGGGCTGCTGTCATGTTCAAGACCTTTGTGTGATCGTTGATCCCAATGTTCCAGCTGATCCCCGGTGGATCAAAGGCCGAGTCCTGCCAGGCAGGGTCCTCCAGGGTCTCGTCGTGAATCCTCTTCATCTCGCCGAGAAAAGGGATCATGGCGAGGTTGGCGTTGATTCCCTTGTTGGTGCTGGAGTGCGCCGCCTTGCCGTGTGAGGTTGCCTTGAACCCGTAGGTGCCCTTGTGGGCATGGACCACCTCGAGCATCGTCGGTTCTCCCACGATTCCGTTCGACTCGCCCTGGACCATTTCCCGGAAAAACCTGGATCGGCGAGCCACTTGTTCCGCGCCGCCGTAGCCGATCTCCTCGTCGGCAGTAAGCACGATGTAAAGCGGCCTGCTCAGCCCGCCCGAGCCGGCTAGCTCGGTGGCAGTCAACATGGAGGCTATCGACCCCCTCATGTCGCAGCTCCCCCGTCCGTAGAGTTTGTCTCCTCTGACGGTGGGCTCGAAGGGACCATGTTCGCTGCTGAACCAGGGATCGGCAGGAACGACGTCGGTGTGGGCGAAATACGCTATTCCCCCGGTGCCATTGCCCTTCTTGCCGATGATGTTGACCTTTCCGACACCGACGGGGTCAGTGTACTCGATGCGTTCGGTACTAAAGCCGAGCCTTTTCAGGACATCTTCAAGATAACCGCAAATAGAGGCGTTGGATACATTGCTGACAGTGGGAAACCTTACCAATTCCTGGGTGTACTCAAGCGCATTCATATTTTCGAGCTTTCCATTTATTCAGGGGAGCGGGACGGCTCAGGGGCCGGAAAAGATTCCCTGAGTATCTCCTCGTCGACCACACTCCAGAGATAGTGGCTGGTCCGACCAGCTCCGTCACGCATCTCCGGGCTATGAACGATCTTTCCGAAGTCCAGAGGCGTGAAGTAGTCGTCCGGCTTTCCATCAGCCACACGAAAAATATTGTAGTTCTTTGCCGCCTCGACTTCGGCCAACGCGATTAGGTCTCGCATTGTGAAGCGGCGAACGACAGCATTGCCAATGGCCGTGATTCCCACCAGACCTCGGTCCTCCAGCATCTTGCCCAGACGGTTGAAATCTGTATGCCGCTGGTAGTAGGCTCCCCCCTCTCCGGGTTTTGGCTGATAGTCGGTCATCCGCTGCCGCTGGATGGACCCATCCGGGCGGCGCACCCGTAGCTCGAGCGGAAGGACGTGGCGATACGGAACCTCACAGATCCACTCCGCGAAATGATGGCTGGTCGAAGTCGAATAGGGCATCCCCAGCAAGACGATTTGGGTGTCCAAGGCAAGCATCACACCGAAGGCAGAACGGAGATCGAACGACGAGAGTGAGGGGTCGACCTGGGTGATAGCTTCCCTATGCCGTCCTACCGCTGCGAAGCTGTGGCGATAAGCCGTGCTTCTTAGTGCCTCCGGGTGCAGCCGAACCGTTTCTGTGATGATTCCCATTTCTGAGGGATCCTGGAGCGGATCAATGATGGGATCGTCCTCGGCTTCGTGGCAGAAGGTAAAAGTAGGGGTAACCAGGGTCCCTCGCGAGCCCAGGACCTCGAGGAATGCCCCCACTACACTGTCAGCGCCGCCTGCAATGTAGCCGAAGGTCCGCATCGCCGAATGCACCAGCACAACCTGGCCCGGCTCGAGACCGATCCTTCGAAATCCCTGCTCGATCTCAGCCTGTGTAAGGCCTTTCTTGCTCGAATCGGATCCTGAATTCATTCTTCAACTCCTGAGAGACAAGGAAGCAACAGTACAACTTTCTGTAAATACCGATACGTTTGTGGCGAGCGCGACGGGTCGAGTCCGCGAAGCGAGGACGAACGCCATGCTTTGCCATGGTGGAGGAGGAGCGACAAAGAAATCGGCGCGTCCCGTCGCCACCCGGAGGGCAGATGGGGGTTGCGGACGATCTCTGCGTTGGTCGTCGTCGAAGATGGCAAGGCATCGCCTTCCTTCTCCCGCCTTGACCTCGCCGCGCAAGCCCCATCTGCAATTGCCATGCTATTTCGGGATCGATCATCTAGTCGATGATGGTGCCCACCACAACCTCGTCCGTCACATTGTGGGGGCTGACCACCTCACCCCCACAAAGAAAAAGCCGGTTGTCGACTCGGCTCAACTCGGCCGCCAGACGATAAACTCCCTTGGATAGATCGAAGCCCTTCGAGTTCAAGACCTGTTCTCGGCGCTCTGGATGAATCGGGTACGGAGGGATCTGGGTGGGCAGGATTCGATAGCTCTCCTCTTGGGTGTCGAAGACAACGACGTCGAAATTGGGTGAGGGCATCTTGGGGATTCTACCTGCGTGCTCGTAAGGGTGATCCACCCGGTAGTTCTTGATCCCGCCGGCCATGATGATGTACCGGTCCTTATAGGAAACGGCCTCCATGCCGTGCGCCGGGAAGGGCAGGTCGGGGAGTCTCTTCCATCGCAGCGTCTCCAGATTGAGAACGTAGCCATCTGCACAGTGCCGGATGAGTCCATCCAGTTTGCCATCACGGGCCTCGGCGTAGTTGACGTGGTCCCCCCCGAAGACGTAGATGTTCTTCCCAATGGCCGTCGTAGTGGGTGACTCTCGGGCCAGGCCTGGAATCGGTGGTAGATCTCTCCAGCCCTTCTCCGGAACAGCGGTGTTGAATGCCTCCACCGAATTGACATAAGCGCCGGGGTGGTCCCCTGAAAATGTGTTCGCTCCAAAGGTTGCCTGTCCCCCCAGGACCACGATCGTGGTTCCTGAGGCGGCCCCTCCAGGCAGAAAACGCCCGATGCGGAGGGACGGCATCTCTTTCCATTTCCACTCGCCACTCTGCTTGGAAAGACGAAACATCCGATCGCTGGTATTGACTCTCTGGTCCTCGGGCCAAACGATCCATCCGGTGAAGACGTAGAGATCCCGGCCGATCGCCACGCCCTGGGGCCACTTGATCCCCACCGGCATGTCCGGCAGAAGACTGTACTTCATGTTGCGGGTATCGAGCTCCCATCCATGCTTGTGCTGTCCTCTCTCTCGAAGCTGCCAGCCCTTTCCAGTGGAATACTTCGAGCTAGGAACCCAGCCTGGGTATCCAGGAGATCCAGCCGCTACAATTGTCTCTCCGATTACGGCCTGAGCCTGCCCCTTCGTGGGCCAGGGCATGGGTGGACCCATTTCCCAATGGATGTCCTTGATTTCAACCTCGGCAGTCCTGTTCTCGGCGAAGCCCCCGACTGGATGGATCAATACAGCGCTCAGAAGCAGCACGAGAAATACCAGATTGGATCTCATGTCCCCCCCCCCCAGGCCTAAGGGTCTACGCAAGAATAACTTGGCATTTTGGCATCTCATCTTCACGCCATCTTCGGCCGCTCCCCAATCGCTAAATTCTCAACGTAGCCCCGGCTACGCCTGCGGTTTCGCTCAATCGTTCGCGGCCAAATCTGGTGCAAATCTGAGCGTCAATTCTACCAAGTTATTCTTGCGCAGACCCTTAGAACTTACTCAGGAATTGGGTTAGGTTCAGCCGTGATCCTGGAGTGAAAAGAGATCTACACTCTGATCCTCAACCCACCTCTGTTTCGAGCCCAGATAGTAGCATCCAGGAGTAGTCGACGCCAGCCACACTGAGTGGCCGGGTCGGTTCCTGCGCGAGACGTGATGGTCGGGTGTTCAGACGGTCGGGAGAGAAGGCACAGGTTTGAAACTGGCACCCTGATCCCCCTCCAGGGCGAGGTCTCCCTGTGCTATACTGGAGGGTAGTTTTGGCATCCAGCAAAGAGGGAAGGGGCATGATGAGGCGATTCAATTCAAGCTTCTCTAAGTCATCACTTTTGACGTGGTTGTGCCTTATTGCGCTGGGACTGGCCACGGGGTCCCCCTTGATTGGTAAGGACAAACAAGACAGGAAGAAAGAAGATAAGGAGCGTCGAGGACGGCAGCGTCAAGAGGAGGCAGAGGATTACTACAAGAAATGGCAGAAAGAGGATGTCGTCTATATCCTTACCGATGAAGAGAGGTCCGTCTTCAACAGGCTCCTGAATGACGACGAGAGGGATGCTTTTATCGAGCAGTTCTGGCGCAGGAGGGACCCGGATTCCAACACCGCCCTAAACGAATTCAAGGAAGAGCATTATCGCAGGATTGCCTACGCCAACGAGCACTATACTTCTGGTATAGAAGGCTGGGTGACGGATCGAGGCCGCATTTACATCACGTTTGGGCCGCCCAGCACCATCGATGATCACCAGGGAGGCCGCTATCGGCGGAGATACAACGAGGGTGGAGGGTATACCTCAGTGTATGCCTTCCAGCGTTGGTTCTACAATTATATTCCCGGCATCGGAGACGGAATCGAGATTGAGTTCGTCGATCCTAGCAAGACCGGCGAATACAAGATTGCCTTGAGGCCTTCCGAGAAGGATGCGCTGTGGACCATCGAAGGAGCCGGCATGACTACAGACGAGCTATTCTCGGCAGGCGCTCAAGACCGCAATGGGAGCGCTCTCTCGGATCTGGCCATGCGCAACATCGGTCTCCCCAACGAGCCCCAGTACATGCGGGGAGCCCAACCCTTCGAAAAACTGCGCGACTACTTCCTGCTTTCCAAGCCTCCGGAGGTCATGTTCGGGCACTTGCGGGGGGATGTGGATACGCGCCTGAAGTATAATCCGCTACCGCTCGAAATGTCCGTCGGAGACTATCGTGTCGGAAACGACGCCTTCCTGGCCCCCCTGACCATCCGGGTTCCCGCGCACGAACTCACCTATGATGCTGACCTGAAGGAGGTTTCCCGGGCGGTCATTCAGGTTTTCGGCAAGGTTCAGAATCTTAGTGGCCGGGTGGTCTACGAATTTGAAGATGTCATCGCGGCCGACACTTCAAAGAGCAAGTCTTTAGCTTCGGAGACCAACTTCCTTTATCAGAAGCAACTGCCGCTTAGGCCTGGCAGGTACAAAGTAACGATCATCATGGAGGAGGAGTCCAGCAAGAAGATCGCGGTGCAGGTTACCTCCGTTCAATTGTCAAAGGCGGAGACCGGTAAGCTAGCCACGAGTACTTTGGTGGTGGCTGACGGTTTCGCCTCCTCAGGTCCGGACCAGACCCTCTCGGATCCCTTCATGACTCCCAGCGGAATAAAGGTGTATCCAAACGTGACACAGGAATTCGGTGTAGAGTCGACGCTTGCTCTCTATGCCGAAGTCTATGAGTTAGCTGTGGATCAGGCCACCCTCAGCCCCTCGGTCGAGGCGCAGTTCGTGCTGATGCGCGAAGGAGAGCGGGTCAAAGTCGAAGAGCCCAGATTGGTGCAGCTCCAGGATCGAGTCATATTTGTCCATAGCATAGACCTGAAGGGTTTTGACGCCGGCAGATATCAGGTCCTGTTGGAGCTCCACGATCGGATCTCAGGACAGCGTCTGGTCAAGCGTACTCCCTTCAAGATTTCGTAGTGCCCCATCCCAGTTCCCTCGTCATTCAGATTGCACCCATCGGTTCTGGGCTGGCGAGATCTTTGGAGAGAATTGGGTGAATAGCCCTCATCAAAGCAGGACTGCTCTGGCACGGGCCTGGTTGCCCCGGTTCCTTCCTTGGCTGCTTTCGCTACTCCCCTTCGGCTGCTCTGCCGTGCTGCTGGCTTCTGAGCCCGCTGCTCCTGCGATTTTCGTCGATGTCAGCCAGGAGGCTGGGCTTTCATTCCGGCACGTCAATGGTTCTTCGGCCAAAAAGTATCTGGTGGAGACCATGGGATCGGGTGGCGGTTTCCTGGATTTCGACAACGACGGCTGGCTGGATGTCTACCTGGTCAACAGCGGCCCGACGCCGACCAGCCGATCGACCGCTGCTGCTGTTAATCGGCTTTTCCGCAACAGCGGTGACGGCACCTTTACCGATGTAACCGAGAAGGCAGGCGTGGGAGACAGTTCCTATGGGATGGGTAGTGCCTTTGCCGATTACGACAACGATGGGTTCGTGGATATCTATGTCACCAACCTGGGCCCCAATATTCTCTATCGGAACAATGGTGACGGGACCTTCTCTGATGTAACGAACGAAGTCGGTGTGGGGGATCCGCTCTGGAGTTCCAGCGCAGCCTTTGGGGACTATGACGGCGACGGGAATCTGGATCTGTACGTCGCCAACTATCTAAGGTTCAGCTTTGCCAGCCACCGTACCTGTTACGCAAGCGATCTACTGATCTACTGCTACCCACACAGCTACGACGGAGCGCCGAACACTCTGTACCGGAATCTGGGGAATGGCTCCTTCGAGACGGTCACCGGCCAGGCCGGAGTGAAAGAAGATCCTCAATACAGCAAGACTTTGGGCGTCCTCTGGTTCGATATGGACAACGATCGAGATCTGGATCTCTATGTTGTCAATGACACGACTGCCAACTATCTCTTTGAAAACAAGGGCAAAGGGAAGTTCGAAGATGTGGCCCTGTTGTCGGGAGCGGCCTTCAACGGAATGGGAATGGCTCAATCCGGAATGGGGGTTGATGCGGCCGATCTGACCGGCACTGGGCGCTTTGCGATGTTCGTTACCAACTTTTCCATGCAGACCAACGATCTTTACTGGAACCAGGGGGACGGCACCTTCTCAGATCACACGCTTCAGTCCGAGTTGGCGACTCCCAGCTTCATGCCACTGGGATTCGGAGCCAATTTCCTCGACTATGACAACGATGGGTGGTCCGATCTCTTCGTGGCCAATGGGCATGTCTTCGACAATATTTCCACCATCAATCCCAGCCTGGAACATCGTCAGCCAAATCAGCTTTTCCACAACGAGGGCAAGGGAAAGTTCTCGTCGGACTCTTCCCAAGCGGGACCCTACTTTTCAGTCAAGAACGTCTCTCGGGGCTCCGCCGCCGGTGACTTCAACAACGATGGCAAGGTCGATCTGCTGGTGATGAACAACAACGATAAGGTGGATCTGCTCAAGAATACGAGCAAGTCGCCGCATCACTGGCTCAAACTCAAATTGAAGGGCACGCACTGCAATCGAGATGCGGTCGGCAGCAAGGTTATTCTGACTGCTGGAAGCTACTCACTCACACAGGAAGTGCGAGCGGGCAGCAGCTATTTGAGTCAAAGCGACCCGAGATTGCACTTCGGCCTGGGTGACAGAGATCGAGTCGACTCCATTCGTGTGTCCTGGCCTTGTGGCAAGGATCAAGCGGTTGAGCTGCCGTCAAGCCTCGACCAGATCGTCCAAATAGAAGAAAACTAAGCGTGCTTCCTCGATTTCAATCTTGGATTTGGGGTTTGGGAGTTGTCTGGGATTTGACGTTTTGGATCCTGGAACCTACCCAGGAGGCGGGCGTCAGCACCCAGTCCCCCTGCAGGTTGGTTGCGGGAGAACGGACCAAAGGCAGGCAGTGTTCGAAAGCCGTCGCCAGATCGCTCTCCAGGCGGCTGAGATACCGGGAGGTTGCGTTCCTGGAGAGTGTTCCCCAAAGCCACACCCAGGCTGCTCGTCGCCGGCTGAGCGTCTCCCATTCCGCTACCGGTAAGCCTGCTCGACGTGCCGCACCCTGGTAGAAGGCGACGGTAAACAGGATCATCAGCAGAGCCGATCCACGTGCCAGTGACTGATTGCGCGATGGGATGCCCGCCACGAACGGGCGAAAGACCCTGCCCAGCCCAAAGGCCCGCGTGATCAGCTCTCTGCGAACCGGCCCGATCACCTCCGCGCGCTCCTGTTCAGAAGAACAGTCGGCGAGGGCGGAGTGGTAGTAGACCCCTCGGCGGCAGTCCTTCTCGAGGTCTCTTGTGATGTTGGCGAGTTGGACCACCTCTCCAACGAAGGCGCACATCTTTCTCCTGTCCTCTGCGAGCTGTGGGGGCAAGCCCATGTCCAGCCGTTGCATTTCTTCAGCAAACAGTACCGGGTTTCCCAGGACGCTGGAACAATACCGAGACAGCTGTTCCGACGAACGTAGACTCCCTCCTTGACGGATGAAGGTCTCTGTTGCCCAGATCATTCCTGTGCCCATGCGTCGAACGAGACGCCTTATCGCAGCGCGATGATCGGGGGGAAGTTCACAGTAGATCGAGTCCACCAGAGCTGATCGACTTACCAGCAGGATATGACTCTCCTCGGTGGGATCTCCGCAGAGATCGGATCCCAGCGAGGGGGCGGGCTCCGGCATCTGATCCGAGTCTGGGAATCGATCAATGAACTCCCCCAATAGGCGGGTTCGCTCGGATGGATTTGCTGCCACGTCCTCATAGGTGTCGAGCATTCTGCAGTAGGCGTAGGCGACCGCCAAGCTCGGAGCCAGTCGATTTGGGAGAAAGGCGATGCAGAATGAAAAGGATCGGGCGATAGAGGGAAGGATGCTCCACAAGAATTTTTTGGGTTTCTCGATCTTGGCTAGTTTCGAAAGAGGGGGATGGCGGCGGTCAGCTAGAAGGTTCAGGGCAATCCGGAGCAGCATTCAGAGTTCCGATACCTGGGAAGAGAGCGATGGACGGCTTCCGTTCCTGGAACTGGAATCATTGTAGCTGGAAAGAGAGAGCTTGAGAAACTAGAACCGGTCCGATGAAGTTTCAGCTCAGTGGCCCCCAGCGGTGCTGTCCCCTTCGAGAGCGAAACTTCCCGAGCCATGGAAGCCTGAAGCGCAAGCGAGGGGTTGGGGAACACCCCGAATTCCCCCGGCTTGGCTGCTTGTCGCGCCTCAGGCCCCTTTGTCCCCCCATTACGCTGCCCTCCAACCCCTCGCTCGCGCTTCAGGCTTCCTCACGTTCTGCCTGGTTGGGCGACCTGGAGGTGCAAGTTCCGAATGAAGTTTCAGCTTAGT